>PKWF01000290.1 GCA_003133185.1 Vulcanimicrobiota bacterium
GAGCCTGCAAAATGGCAGGCACGCGACCACCGAGACTTTCAGAGAATCATCGTCGAACTGCGGCGATGTCGTAGCACCCTGGCCGAAGGTCCACCAAAAAGCTGCGATGGGATGTTCTTTCGCGGCCTGCCTGAGGCCCGTTTTTCCAGCGAGTTGAACGCCGCGCTCCTCCACTTTGCTCGGACGCAAGTTTCCCTCTATGATGCAACGATTTCCGAGATGGAAGCAATGCCTTGGGATGAGACCTATCTGCAACGGCACGTGACATCGTATGGCTCGCGCCCGATTCGAGTGCTCACCACTTGGCATTTCGGGAAACCGCCGTCATCACCGGCAAGCGTCCACAGCTGGCACGTGGCATTCGAAGACGACTCGGCCTTAGCGCAGGGCTCCTGGCTTCGCCTTTCGACGAACTCGCGCCAGATTTTCGACTACGATGTGAGCCGTCAATACATCCAACTCGACGACCCTCGTGCCGTACTTCGGGCGATTCGCGAGGTTCTCGTTACGGTGCAGAAGTCAAGAAATCATCCGGTGAATCCGGGCTAAGAACGCCGTAGCGTGAAGTCCGGCAGCCAACCTCGCATGACGTGGAACAAGAATGCGGTACTGATGCCAAAGAGCAGCAAGCCGTCGATGGACTCAATCGCACCCATCATGAGCCAGTGATGCTGCAGCACCAAACCCGACGTGCCGCGAGTCGTTAACGAATCGATCGAGTAGAGCATAGCGTCTGCGGGGTTCTCGACGCCGCCGAGATGCAGGTAGGCAGCCGCCCAGATCGTGCACTCGACGGCATGAGCGACGGCCAACAACCACGCGACCGCTACGATCACGATGATGGCACCCACCGTCGTATCGAGGAGCCGGTGCTTTCCGCGTGTCCGCGCAATTCGGAGCCTGCGCAATCCCAAGGCGGCAAGCACGACGCAGCTCACGTGCAGCGCAACGGTGCACGCGATGAGCGTGATGCCCCACGTCCAACTCGCGTCCCAGGTGAACCAGCCTTGGTGCGTCAAGACGTCACGACGGCCGTAGCGGTATCGAGCACGATCTGGTCCCACCGCCAGAGTTGGCGGAAAAAGTCGCGTGCGAGAGTGCGATCGCCCGACTGGCCGCAGATCTCCGCGATCGTGCGCTTTCCGTCGATTGTTTCCAGGAGGCGCTCCTGTCGCTCGTCGATCGGCAGATAAAGGTCCGTATAGGTATGATTGCGATTGATCAGGACCGCCGTCGCTCCGGGCGGCAGCCGATCGCGCACGACGATCGTGTCCGGCAGGCGAACCGGGGTGTAGGCAAGCCAGGTATCCCCGTCAAAATCGACGACGGCGTTTTGAGCAAGTCGATCTTTCCTATAAGCCACGGCGCTGTGGCGGAGCATCGTTCCGCGGAAGAGTTCGATCGCCGCGTATTGCCTCTCTGCGGTTAGCTCGATCAGCTTGGAATGATGCGGCGCGGACGCAAGCGCACCGCACCACGGCAGGTAGGGAGCTTGGCGCACCCACCGCCCGAACGCCAAACCGGCGCGCTCGAGAAACTCCATCAGTTGCGGGACCGAGTAAGAGCGGTCTTGCGGATGGAGGAGCGCATCTGCAACGCCGGCGCTGCTCGCGAAGTCGGCTGAGCTGCGCAGCAGTGGCGCGAGGGGATGGTCAGGCGGAAGCGTTTTGAGGCTTGCGGCGAGATCGCAGATTTCGGCGTCGGTGTGGCCGATGCCGAGACGCCGGCAGTAATCCTGGAGGATATAGACTCCAGCGCGCCCATATGGCGCGTAGACCATCAGATGGAGCGCGCCGTTCGGGGCGAGCGCGCCGCGCAGCGCCCGCAGGGCGGCGTCGGGATCCGATAGGTGGTGCAGCACGCCGGTGCAGACGATGTGGTCGAAGCTTTCGCCAAGTGCGGCGACCCTCTCGACGGAAAGCTGGCGCACCTCGAGATTGTCGAGTGCGTATTTTTGTTTCAACTCTTGCGTGAACGCGATGCTTTTCGCACTGACGTCAATGCCGATGACCTGCGAGCGCGGCCAGCGCACGGCGTAATGGGCGGCCTGAGTCGTGCCGCAGCCGGCGACGAGGATGCTGCGGTCGTCCCGATAGGGCTCGGCCGGCCAGAAGAGATGCGATTCGGCGCGTCGCCGCAGGGCGTCCCACGACCGGCCGTACGACTCTAAGTCATCGATGGGCGCCGGGTAGGGGTGACGTTCGTAAAAGTTGGCTACCTGCGCGGCGATCGAGCCTTCCATACCGAGTCTATTCAACCCGGTATGGAAAGGCTCATGGAATGCGCCTAGCTGTGCGGCGTTTTAACTTGTTCCAGCACGGAGTCGAGGTTGAAAGAAGCAGGCTTCTGCCGCGGCGGGAACTTTTCGAAGTCCGCGATCTGCCCTGCGATTACCGCCTGCATGAGGTACATTTGCGGGATGTGATCGAACATCCAATCGAAGTACGTGTTCGAGTTAAAGTCGGCCCGCTCGAAGGGATCACGGCGTAAGCTCATGATATGCGGCAAACGAAGCTTCACGAAGGGTTCGGCCCATAATTCCATCGTGTTGGCGCGTTGGACGGCCAAATGGAACTTCCAGTCGCCGATCCGCACTGCGATGACGTCGCCGTCGTCGCTGAAGTAGATGATAGCCTTTCGGGGGCTTTCTTTCGCCTCGCCGGAGAAGTACGGAATCTGGTTGTACCCGTCGAGGTGGACGTTGAACTTCTTATCGCCCACCGTGCAGCCGTCGAGCAGTTGCTGCGTAACGTCCGGATTGCCGGCCGCAGCGAGCAGCGTCGGGAACATGTCGATGTGTGAGACGATGTCGTTGTAGACCGATCCGGGCTTGATCGTGCCGGGCCAGCGGATGAAGCACGGTACGCGCCAGCCGCCTTCCCAGTTGGAGTCCTTCTGCCCGCGGAACGGCGTGTTTGCGCCGTCCGGCCAGGTGTCGTTCTCCGGCCCGTTGTCGGTGGAGTACATCACGATCGTGTTGTCGGCGATGCCTAGCTCGTCGAGCTTGTCGAGCATCATGCCGATCTGCTCGTCGTGCACGACCATGCGATCGCTGTACGGATCCTGGCCGCTCTTACCGATATTCTTTTCGGCGACGTGGCTCCTTACGTGCATGGCCGTGGAGTTGTACCAGAGGAAGAACGGTTGATCTGCCTTGGCCTGTTTTTCCATCCACTCCAGGGCTTTTGCAGTGATTTCCTCGTCGACGGTCTCCATGCGCTTCTTGGTAAGCGGACCGGTATCCACGATCGTCTGCTTTCCGACTCGTCCAAAGCGAGCGTCCGTGGTGGGGTCGTCAACATCAGTCGCTTTGCAATGCAAGACGCCGCGCGGCCCGAACATCGCCTTAAACTTCGGGTCTTTCGGGTAATCGGGAAGTTCGGGTTCTTCCTCGGCGTTGAGGTGATAGAGGTTGCCGAAGAATTCATCGAACCCGTGGACGGTCGGCAGAAACTCGTTGCGATCGCCCAAATGGTTCTTGCCAAACTGGCCCGTGGCATAGCCCTGGGGCTTGAGCAGCTCGGCAATGGTTGGATCTTCCGGTTGCAGGCCAACGGTGGCGCCGGGCGCGCCGACTTTCGTCAGGCCGGTGCGAATCGGGTTCTGACCGGTGATAAAGCAGGCGCGGCCTGCGGTGCAGCTCTGCTGGGAGTAGTAGTCGGTGAAGAGGGCGCCTTCGTTGGCGACGCGGTCGATGTTGGGGGTCCGGTATCCCATCAT
>PKWF01000006.1 GCA_003133185.1 Vulcanimicrobiota bacterium
ACCCAAATGATCCGAGCTTCGGCCCGCACATACTCGGGCCTTTGAAGACTGTCACTTCGTCGAAACCTTGAGGAACGATGAGGTTGCCTTTCATATCTACGGCGATGCTGCGCGCGTAACGTATGCTCTCGCTGCAAGTTGCTGGGCCGTTCCGTCGGTTGTTTGCCGGGTAGCCCAACACGACCGCATCTGACCGGTTGTTGTACTCGCTGATGTACAGGCCACTCTTCGCTTCCGGCAGCATCCACGACTTGCCACGATCGGCGTGCGTTGCGANNGGCATCGCGCCCGGCGCGCCGACCGGCGGCTGCGATCCGCCGCAGCCTGCGAGCAATGCGACCGCAACGCCACCACTTAGGGTGTGCTTACGAAGACTAAAGCTCTTCATGCTCCGCGCTCCCCAGTCCAGTAACGGACCGCCAAGTAAGAGTGTTCGGGGCTCCGCCCGCTGTTCCATCGTAGCAAGCTAGCTGCGATCCGCCTCCCAGCGGCGTAGCTTTTTAAGTGCGGCTTCGATCCTCGCTCTCGCGCGCAGCGGCGCCCTTAACTGCTGCTTCCGCACATCATGTCTCCGCCACCCGTTGATCTGGGACCCCGGCCGCGCTTTCGCGTTCCGTTCGGGGTGCGACAAGTGTTCGGTGCCACGGCGCGCGTCGTGACGAGTGTTCGGTACTTTATGATGACGAGTCGTACAAAATCAAGCCCGTAGCGCCGGCGCCATCGACGTCCTACTCGTATGCGAAATTAACTCAGCGGCGCCTATACTTTTCGAACATTGCTCGCGCGCGCTGAGACTCGGGAAACTATCGACATGAGTATGGACGAAAAACGTACATCACGCCGCCATCCATCGATTGCGCCATCCCACTGATTTTCGTGCGATCGTTAAGGATTTGGACGATAGGCGCGGCTATAATCGCTGCTTCTTCGGGGCCGCTCACTTGCACTCCGCGGCCGTGGCAAGCCTTCCACGCCTGGGCATTAGCTTAAGTGGGAGAAACCGCTGGGGAATGACGTTGACGGCGATGCCGCCGCGGAGGCCAGCACCGCGAGCCCTGACGTTGGCCCCGTCGGTACTGGGCACCGAGGACGGCGAGGATGTGTTGCCTGAGCAGCCGGCAAGAAGGTTTACAGCGACCGTGGTACACAACGCTGCGGAAAACAAACGCATTAGGAAGAGCCCTCCTTCAATGTAGCTGGGTAGCTATAGGCCACATTGAGTCCCTAAAAAGAGTCACCTAGATGCCAAGTTAGGCGTGCCCTGCATAGCGAAGGCGTACCACCCTGCTCTCATCCATAGACTCCTGCAAACTCCCTGGCGGGCCCTAGCCGTCCGCAGGCTTTCTTGCGGGCTGAATCCTTCGCCCTTTTGCGATGGCAAGAAGTCGAAAACTTGGCACGAAATGCGCCTGCCCTTGTCAAGCGGAGCCAGCAGCCGCCTGGATTACCGAGTCCGATGGCCGCCTGCTCGCGTTTGGGTCGACCGCAGCAAGTGACATTTGAATCGCGCGCGCGTTGGGGCTCTGGAAACGGCAGTCAAACTGAGGCTCATGTTGCGCGAAGTCATCACCGTGAAACGCGTGACATTCAAGGATGAGTCGTCGTGGGAGCCCGGAATGCCCTTCCTTCGTCGATATGAAAACGACGGGCCTAAACCGACGTCGTAGCCGTAAAGCCTCGGATGCACTCATCATCCACTTCTGGAACGCCGGTACCAGGGAACACGAGCGGTGAGCTGAATGTGCAAATCAGATGCGAAGAAGCAGCTCCCGTTCTGCATTTCTAGTCGAATCTGCGAACTGTTCTAACTTAAGGATGTGATGCGATGCTTCGCCTCAAACTTCAGAATTGTCATTTAAGGCATGAGATGGCTTCAACGCTGCGCCGTGGAGCGTGACACGTTATGATGGCGAGCGCTGGGAGGAAGTCCGATGATGTTACGCGGTGTGGTGGTCGGCGGTTTCATTGCGGCCGCGTCACTGGCTGCATGTTCGGATGTGCAAACCGCGCCGCGCGGTGTGCTGCCGCTCCGCGCTAGCCGGTTAACGTCGAATAGCTTCTCGACGATCTACCGGTTCCAAGGCGGCAAGGACGGTGAGAACCCCGTCGGGGGATTAGCGGTGTTTAATGGCAACCTCTACGGAACGACTTTCTATGGAGGTAACTCGAGGTGCTATTCAAACCCCGGCTGCGGAACAGTATTCGTCAGTACCACCGCTGGTCAGGAGCAGGTCATCCATCGGTTTCACGGGTCTGATGGGCAGGCTCCAGGTAGACCGCTCGTTGTCTTAAATGGAAAACTCTACGGCACAAGCGCAGGCGGGAAATCTGGCTCCGGCTCTTGTGGCAACGGAGGCTGCGGCATTGTATTCTCGATAACGCCGTTGGGTCATGAACGCGTGCTCTATCGATTTAAGGGCGGCAGTGATGGAGCGTTTCCACAAGGTCTAGTCGTCCGCGATGGCAAGCTTTACGGTCTTACGGGGGGCGGCGGTGGTAACAACACCTACTGCGCGACCGGATGTGGCACCGTTTTTGAAGTCGATACGTGATGGGCAGCATCTCGGTCTGCTCGGTGTCCGCTGGCTGCACCTCCAATCTAACAAACGCAACTACTATGTACGAAGTTGCCGGGGTCGCGATGGATAACAGCGGCAACTGCTGGGCGTCCGCCTGGAATCCGTCATCTGTCGCGACCCTGACGTACTTCGCCGGTTGCGCTGGATCGGGCGTACTTGCGCGGTGTTTCCAGAGCCCCAACGCGCGCGCGCGNNGTCGCGGTACTCAGGAATTGAGTCTTCGAGGCGCGTGACAAGTGTTCGGTGCAGTTGGTGGCAACGCGGGGTCGTGAAGTGTTTGGCCGGCTTCAATGTTTTCGTGACCCAACGGAAACAGTTTTGGGATTCTAGAGCGCGCGTGACAAGTGTTCGTTAGGGCGCGGGAAATCGACACGAATCAGGCGCGCTTTCAGGGAGCTTGACAGCCGTGATACGCGCGCGCGCGGTGGGGCTCTGGAAACTCGTGTACGACAAGCGAAGAACATCACTCAAACCGCCGCCATTTCTGGAGAGGTCGTGGCGTAAAAACGGGGAGACCTCCAACTACGAAAACTCTCCGCCTATCTTCGGCGGTATGAGTGGGTACTCGTCACACCCAATCTTACTATAACCGAGGCCCGCTCGGTAAACAGAGCGCATTCTTTCAACCCTTATGGGCGACCCCGTTTGCGACGACGATCGATGGTCCATCGTCTCTGACGACAGTTGTCCTTTCCGCGGGTTGATTTCGATAGGTAGGCATCAATACTGACGATCCCATCCGCGCAAAGTTTTTGCGGCATTGTTTTTGCCTGCCGCCGACGTCTTGTGACCGATTTCGAGGTTTTGGTCTCAGCTAAAGGAATCTAGGGCAAGATAATGACGTTGTCCTACCAAACCGTGGAAAGCCAAAGGCAATAAGTTAGATGACGGCTGAATGGGTGACGGCAGGAGCTTCGGTTTTCACGTGCCTCGTTATAGCGGCCACGGCCATCGCCGCGCTCATCCAACTGCGTCACATGCGAGGCGGGAACCAGATTCTCGCGCTCACAGAGTGTCGGGAGACTCTCGAATCTCGGGAATTCCGAGAAGCGCAAAACTTTGTGTCGCGCGTCCTTCCCGAACGTTTGCGAGATATTAGCGAAGCGCGGAAAGTGGCTACGATGAACCCGTTCGTGGACGATTATCAGGCGATCGCCACGGTGGGTAACTTTTTTGAAAACATGGGCCTATTTGTAAAGCGCGGCATCATCGACAAGAGTATCGCTTGCGATTGCTGGTCGTTCGTCATCTTGCGGAATTGGGAAGTCTTGGCACCGGTGATCGAAGTCATCCGCCGCAGGACGTCTCCGACCGCCTACGTGTATTTCGAATACCTTGCGGCGGTCGCGGCAAAACGCTATAAAACGACCTTGCGGGACTACGTTAAAGATGGCCTTCGGATGCCCAAAGATACATCGCTGGTTGATTTTCTCGATCGAACTAAAAGTTGACGTCGCAGCAAAAACGTGACGGTTGGACATTAAATCGCCTACGGAGGCGCAGCCTTAACGGGGGGGGGAAGTCCCGAGCTGACCGAGTGTCACGCCGCGCGCGCACCCAAGGCGCTGCAGAAGATTCAGACGCAGCACAAGCTGAATCACGCTCCGAGGCGTGCATACTGCGCGTCATGCCCGCGCTCATATGGCGCGAGCCGCGCCGGCGGACGCCAGCGTGTCCGGTTTTTAGTTAAGCGAGCTCAGCCAGAAGACGACCGACGGCGTCACCGAGACGCTCAAGCGGGCCGCGTCGCTCTCGGATTTGAGCGCAAGCCAGCCGAAGATGCAGACGACCCAGCGCGGATGGTTCTGCCAGCAGACCAGCAGATCGGCGACCTCAGCGGGGACTTTGACTTTCATCAGGCGCGGCGTAGGGTGATAACGATGCGACTCCCGGTGGTCATTTTGTGGTCGGCGTCGGTTTCGTCCGGCTGCAAGCGGCGCTCGTGAGCAAAGATGCGATCACCTACCGGGTATTTGCGCGAGCGCGGCCCGCGACGGTGAGCAGCGCTCCCCTTGTCGCGATGGTACGCAAAGNNAACGCATGGGCTGGGCGTTCGGTCCGGGCTTCAACCAACTCCAGCAGTTCTTTTACTAGATCCGAGTCACGCCGAAGTTTATCGCGACGGGGCGAGTGCACTGCTTTAAGCACTGCATTCGCCCGGCTTTATGTCGCTACAGTGAGCCCAGACCGCTAGCGAACCGCTAACTCTGCGCTTGCGGCCGCTTGGATAATAGTTGCAACTGCGCGCGGATTGGACACGTAGATTGCGTGATTGCCTGGCACTTCCATAGCCTTCGAACCGGCGCGCTCGCACATGAAGCGCTGGGCGGCTATAGGAATCATCCTATCATCGGTAACGAGCAGGTACCAACTCGGTTTCGTCCTCCAGGCCGGTTCAGTAATTTGTCCGCCGAGCGCTTCGACGCCCCACGGCACTTGTGAAACAGCCATGAACTCTGCAGTCTTCGGGTCCACGTCAGCCGCGAACGAGGCTGCAAATTTCGATTTGTCGAGAAACAGATACCCATCTCTTGGCGGCAAGATCGGCGGAACCGGCGCACCGGGTGGCGGATTAGCGATGAACGTGTTCACCGACTCACCCTTGTCCGGCGCGAATGCCGTGATGTAGGCAAGCCTTTCGACTTTAGGATGGTTACCAGCCTCAGTATTTACAGTGCCACCGTACGAGTGCCCGACTAGCACGACCGGACCCACCTACTCGTCTAGCGCAAGCTTCGTGACGGAGACGTCGCCTTGGAGCGACGCCGTGGGATTTTGAACGACGCTTACGTTAAACCCNNTCATCGCTAAGGATGTCGTAGACACCCCGCCAACCCGAGCCGTCCACCAAACCACCGTGCACGATAACGACCGTGTTGATCCTTTTAGACGCTGAAGAACCTTCCATAGCGAACCTCTTTCTGAAATGGAGAGGGGAATCGGTTAGCGGTCTTGCCGCAGTCGACGTTGAGGATATGCCCCGTGAGCGTCTTTAAGATGCGGGGAAGGTTGCGCCAAACATCGGCAACCCGCTCACAGACGTTTCGCGCGTAGCTTCGTCCTCTATGACGTCCCAGTGTTCGGCAAGACNNAACCGGCCGTGCAGCATCAGCATGTCGCCCTCAGCGAGGATCAAGCCGTTCTCGTATTTCAGCGTGGGCGGCAGACTCTTGATCAGACTGAATAAGCCCTCACGCTCCGGCGGGATATGCGCGCTATGCTGGACGTAGTTCGGCGCCCAAAACCTCTCGGCCGTGACGTAGTCCCGTTTATTGAACAGCGTGTCAAAGGCTTCGAGCACGAGTGCCTTATTTGTTGGTTTCTGTGGTTTCAGTCATCGTTCGCCTCCAGAGGGTTTCTCGAGTGTGGCCGCAGCTGCACCGCGGGTCTATACAATAATACGACCGGTCATATTATGTCAAGACCTGGAAACTCGAAACTGATCAAATCGGAAAGGTCGATTCTAGGCTCGGGTCTTGCGCTGCCTCAACGTCGGCGCGCTCGGCTGCAGCAGCGTGCCGAAAGCTACGGAAAAGAAATCATCGATCGGCGCACGGCTCGCGGCGAGCCTCATCGCGCCCGTCACGCCGCCCCAACTCTCGATAAGGAAGCGAGCTGTTGTCTCCGCTTCGACTGAATTCGAGATGGTCC
>PKWF01000248.1 GCA_003133185.1 Vulcanimicrobiota bacterium
CGGCGTGCATGTCGATCGGAATGCCGCGTCCGTCGTCCTCCACCGAGCACGAACCGTCGGCCAGCAGGATGACCTGTATGGTGTGCGCGTGTCCCGCCATCGCTTCGTCGACGGCGTTGTCNNGTGTCGCCGATATACATGCCCGGGCGCTTGCGCACCGCTTCCAGCCCGCGCAAAACCTCGATTTGCTCACCAGTGTAGTTCGTTGACATCAACCTTTTCGTTCGTTTTGTTAGCTCGTGCCGCTCGCCGTTTGTAACGGCGAGTCGCCATAGAGCAGCTCGTGCAGTTCGTCCCCTAAGACATTGCGCACCGTAGCCGGCATAATTTCCTCCGGCGGAAGCTTGCTGCGCAGTAGCACGTACGAGCTTGCCACGAGCCGCTCGCGACCGTCTCGCGAAAGACGTCCGGCGACTCGTGCCCGCTCGAGCATCCCCCACCAGCGTTTAAGCAGCCGGCTGCGGATTCGTTCGTACTCCTTTTCTTTCAACCCATCTACGAGCTCGGCCGTTCCGGCGAAGCCCAGCCAAGGGGCTTCGAAAAGCAACCGCGCGGCCGCCAGGGCTCGTCCCTCGCTGCGAGCCGCGCTGCAGGCCGCGCAGCTTGCCTTCTGAGATGGATCGATCAATGCGCCGCAGTTATCGCATGCCTTCCAGCCGGCGGAGCGCTTCGCCCGCGTCGCGGCGTCGACGTGGCGTGCGAACTGCGCCAGCGCTTCCTGCGCGCTGGCCGACGGAACGGGTTCGCCGGGTAAGCGCACCGGCTTGGCGGGAGAAGCGGCGGTCCGCGGTGCGTTGCGCTTGGGCAACACGCCGACCCGGAAGCGCAGGCGTTCGATGCCGCAGCCGGGCAGCCGTGCGGCAACCGCGCCGAGGACTCGCTCGGCGAGGAAACTCAGCTGGTGACTCCACGCGCTCGAACGCGTGACGACGACGAGCGTGCCGTCTGCGAGTCGCACGGGCGCCGAGTTCGCGGCGACCTCGGCACCGACGATATCGGCCCAGCCGGCCGCAAGCAGCGTCAAAGGATCTCGCAGGGCGCTCTTCTCCGACGGCGCCCACGCGACGATGGCTCGCGAAAGTTTCAACACGTTGCAAGCGCCTCTACGTGCCCGTGGCGGACGCGCGCCACGTGCGCGCTCGAGTTCAACGGGGCCGGCAGATGCGTCGCCGTCACGAAGGACTGTTCGTAGTCGCCGATCTCGGCTAGAAAGGCAGTCGCGCGCTCTTCGTCAAGCTCCGAGAGCACGTCATCCAGGAGCAGCAAGGGCGCCTCATTGGAACGTTCTTTCATCACCGCATACTCGGCTATCTTGAGTGCGAGCACCGCCGTGCGTTGCTGGCCCTGCGAGCCGAATGCTGCCAGTGAATCGTCGTCGAGCGAAAGGCCAATATCGTCGCGATGAGGTCCTGCCAGGGCCGCCTTGCGAGCCCGTTCGGCTTCGTGCGTCTGCCGTAACCGCGTTTCGAAGGCTGCTCCGACCGCATCGCGGGTCGCCGACTCAAACGGCACGTTGGGCTCGTAGGTGAGCACCAAACGTTCGTTTCCGCCAAAACGCGCGTGCGCTCTGCCTGCCTCTTGGGCGAGCGCTCTCACGAGATGATCGCGCGCGAGTATAATCTCCGTTCCGGCATCGATCAGCGTACGCTCGTAAATCTCGAGCAGGTCGGCGTCCCCGGCCACGGTGCCACGCAAGATCGCGTTCTTTTGCTGGAGCGCCTTGCGATAGCGCGCCAACTCGTAATAGTAGCGTGGCTCGCTTTGCGAGAGCGCGACATTTAGGAATGCGCGGCGAGCCCCGGGAGTTCCGGCGGCCAGCTGTAAATCCGCCGGCACGAACGTAACGACGCGGATCTTTCCAAGATAGGACGCATAGCGCACGGCACTCCCGTTGACCGTGTAGTTCTTGCGGGTGCCCCGCCCGCTCTTTTCGATCGCGCAGACCAGCTCTACCCGACCGGTTCGCAGCGATGCTTCCCCCCGCACGACCGCTAACTCCACGCCGTTACGCACGGTATCTCCGTCGCGAGACGTGCGAAAAGACTTGCCGGTGCCGAGCATTGCGATGCTTTCGAGCAAATTACTTTTACCTTGCGCGTTAGCCCCGACATACACGTTCAATCCGGTGGCCGGCTGGAGATCGAGCTGGGGGTAATTACGGAAATTCGATAGCGCTAGATGCCGGAGGAGCAAATTATTGCCGCAGCGGCATGAGGACGTAGAGCTGCTGCCCGCTCTCGAGCGGCTCGAGGGGACGAATCGCTGCGGGAGAGAGCGGCCCGAGGAACTCCATCACGACCTTCTCGCTCTTAATGTGATTGAGGATCTCGACGAGATACCGTGCGTTGAACGCGATCGCGAGATCCTCGCCGGTTTGCTCAACCTCCAGCTCTTCATAAGCGTTGCCGGAGATATCCGAGCTGGCCGTAACGATAAGCGTCTGATTGGCGACCGAGAGCTTAACCATACTGGCGCGGTCGCCGGCGACCAACTCGGCTCGCCGTAGACTTCCGATGAATGTCGCGGTGCTTGCGGTAACCGTCCGGTCGAACTTCGCGGGGATGACCTGTTGATAGTTCGGATATTGCCCGTCGACGAGGCGCACCGTGATCGAGACGTCGCCGCTCGTCATTTGAAGCTGATTGCTTTGCGCGCCAAGCGCGCTCACTGAGATTCGCTCGCCCGTTCCGAGATTACGCGCCACTTCGGCCAGGGCGCGAGACGGAACGATAAACTTTTCGTTGCCGGGCATCCCGTCGTCCAGCGTCGTTACGAACTTTGCAAGACGATATCCGTCGGTGGCGACCATCGTTAGCGCGTTGCCCTCCACTTCCAGGAGGGTACCCATCAGGACCGCGCCCCGAGCCTCTTCGCTCGACGCGGCGAAGATCGTTGCGTCGATGCCGTCGCGGAACCGCTTGCCGCCGATCGTAAAGTGCGATCCGCGAACGGCGGCGGGCAACGGGGGATATTCGTCGGCGGGCAGCGCGTGGAAATCGTAATTGCTGCGGTCGCACTTAACGCTGGCCCGCGTCGGCGTGCCGGTTACCTCGAGCCTGCCCGGAGCGAGGTTTCCGAGGTAGCTCGCGAAGAGCTTTGCCGGAACGGTGACCGCGCCGCCCTCCGTCACCTCTGCCGCAAAAGCGTGTTCGAGAGTCAGCTCGAGGTCCGTCGCTCGAACCGCTATTTTTTCGCCCTCCGCTTGCAGCAACACGTTCGAGAGGATAGGTACCGTTGTGTGTGCGTTGACAACTTTGCTCGCGGCTCCGACGGCCGCGGCGATGTCCTTCGTAGTACAGGCGAATCTCATTGGTTCCACCGTTGGGCGTGCGAGGGCGTTTTCCTAGTAGAATAATACAAGAGTAGTAACAGCAGTAGCGCGGTGTATTCTGGGGAGAACTCCAGCTTTACCTTACGGGGCGCGGGTTTGCGCGTCGGATAAAGGTGTGGACGGGCCGCCGACAACCGTGCACTTTTCCACGCCGCGTAAGCTGCGGGTGGTTTANNGTTCTGGCACATCGCGATGAGCTGGCGAATCTTGTTGCGGTAGGCTTCGTCCCGCTGCATCTGGTCCTTAATTTTGTCTCGCGCGTACATGACGGTGGTGTGATCTTTCTTGCCAAAGTCCCGCGCGATCTGCGGCAAGGAATAGTTGGTGAGCTCCGTCGCGATATACATGGCGATCTGCCGCGGCGCGGCGAGACGTTGATCGCGNNGAAATCGTAATCCGGTGCAACGGCGCTTGGGCGACCGCGCTCTTAAGGACGTCGGCTGCCAGCTCGGTGGTAATCGGCGCTTTGGTGAGCGAGGCGTAGGCGATCACGCGAATCAACGCGCCTTCGAGCTCGCGGATGTTGGACGGAATGACCTTAGCGATGAACGACGTCACTTCGTCGGGTACCGGAATGTTCTCGCTCCCCGCCTTCTTGCGAAGGATCGCCTCGCGCGTTTCGAGGTCGGGCGCCTGGATGTCGGTGAGCAAGCCCCATTCGAATCGCGAGCGCAAACGCGCTTCCAGCGTTTGAATTTCTTTGGGCGGACGGTCCGACGAAATAATGAGTTGTCGTCCCGATTCGTGCAGCGCGTTAAAAGTGTGGAAGAACTCTTCTTGCGTCGTTTCCTTGCCGGCCAGGAACTGGATGTCGTCGATAAGCAGCACGTCGACCTGACGATAACGATTGCGGAACTCCGGCGTCCGATTGTTCTGCAACGCGATTATGAACTCGTTCGTGAACTTCTCGCAGGTGAGGTAGACCACGTTTGAGGCTAAGTTGTCCTGGATGACGCGATGCCCGATTGCGTGCATCAAATGCGTCTTTCCTAAGCCGACGCCGCCGTATAAAAAGAGCGGATTATACGCGTGGGCCGGGGCCCCGGCTACGGCTTGGGCCGCGGCATGGGCGAACCGGTTGGAGTTCCCAACCACGAACTCTTCGAAAGTATAACGCGCGTTAAGGTTGGCGGTGCGGAACTCCTCAAGCGGATGTGACGCGAAAGGGGCGCCCGGCCGGGAGTTTTCCACGGGATCGGCGACGGAAAGCCGCAGCTCGACGCTAGTGCCGAACAGCTCGCTCAGCACCCCGATCATCTGATGTCGCAGCTTGCTCCCTATCCAGTCTTGAGCAAACTTGCTATGTACCGCGAGGTGAAGCTCGTTGCCGTGGAACGAGATAAACCGAATTGGTTTGATCCACATCTCGAAAACCGGCTTTGAAAAGGTCCGTTCCAACGTATCGAGTGCGGACTGCCAAAGCTCGTTGGAAATGTCCGAGTTGATCGCTAGCGCCATCCTCTACCCTCTTTACGTCGTTCTGCGCCACCCCCGTGAGGGCGCAAAGGGTTGGCTTAATCAAGCCGCGCTCCTCTGGAATCTATGCACGATGTTATACACTTATCCACAGATCGCCAGCCACGGTTTTTCCGGGTTTTTTCCGAATTATGAACCGGCTAAGTGCGGCGGCGGCTGAGGCGAGATAAGCCCGACGTCATAAGGCTTCCGCCGGCGGTTAACGAGCCCCGGAAAGAGGTTTCTCCACAGCCCTGTCCACAGGTGTGGAGAGGAAGGGCCGCGACGCAGTTCGGATCCAGCAGTAAGACGGGGCGCCACGTGTGAACGCACCGGCCCCCCCAATTTCAAACGCCTTAAACGCCTTAATAGGACAATCGACTCCTTCCGCGTCCGAGCGGCTGGCTGCCCATCGCAAGGGCCGATCCGCTTCGCCTCGGGCCATTACCCGGGTCGCATGGCGACGGGTCTGTGATAGGCTTAGAGCGATGTCAAAGCATATTCGCAAGCTTCCGCCCGATCCGATCCAGGCCGCGCACTCGCTCCTAGCCAAGCTGACGGGTGAGGAGCCTCGGATGGTACCGGATGGCAAGGAACCCGCAGCGGTTGCTTTAGCCCGCAAGGGCGGCCTTCAGGGTGGCAAGGCGAGGGCCGAGGCGCTAGCCTTGCAGCGGCGAAAGTTGAGCGCCCTAAAAGCCGCCTATGCCCGGTGGTCAAAAAAGACGACGACCTGAAAAAAGCGGCCGCCCTGAGGGCCGACCAGCGAAAAGAGCGCGCCTTGCTTTTTGGGCGGCCTTTGTTACAATAGCCCGGCTATGTTCGAGTTAGATCTTCAGCTTTTCGCCTCGAAAAAGGGCGCCGGCTCGACCCGGAACGGGCGTGACTCCAACGCCCAGCGCCTCGGCGTCA
>PKWF01000038.1 GCA_003133185.1 Vulcanimicrobiota bacterium
TCATCCTGAGCTTGTCGAATGTTATCCTGAGCTTGTCGAAGGTCATCCTGAGCTTGTCGAAGGTCATCCTGAGCTTGTCGAAGGACCGGTTTAGGCGCTGTGTCGCTGCTCGTCAAGCGCCTTGAGCAACGAGTTCGCCTCGTCGATCAGGTGTTGGATGCGCTGCGTCGTCGGATCCTCGCGCGTTTCATTGGATGCCAAGCGATAGACCAGATAAGCCAGCCCCGCGGCTAAACCCGCTGCGCCGACTCCCAAACCAATCCACAGCATCTTGCGCGACTGCATGGTTCTCTTCTTCGCGGCGTGGGGCGCCCAGTCCCTATTTCCGCGCGGAGGCGCTGCCGGCCAGGCGCACGTCGTCCAGGAACTGTTGCGTGGAGCGACTCGAATAGCCGTCACCGTGCACCCCAAAGTAGAGCCAGTAGGTTCGGCCGGCAAAGGCGCCGAGATTCCACATACCGCTAACCCACGATGGGTTGTTGTTAACGGATTTGTAGAGATTCACGACGACGTTCCCACGGTTGTCGAGTAGATCGGCCTCCTGATATGCAAGCGTCGTGTCGGCTTCGTTGGAAAGCTGATAGAGCTTCGCGGTAAGAACGCCGCCCGGCGGGATCGTTACCTGTTGGCAAACCCCGGAGTTTCCCGTCGGTTCGCCCTGGCCATTTGCCGTCCCGGAATACTCGTCGTAAGAGCCGCTAAACGGGTGGTCGCGCGTCACAAACGCGCGCACGTCGCCGCACTGGTGCCAGCCGCCGTCGACGTTGCCGCTCTCGAAACCAGGATTCGTGATGACGTTCGCGCCGTAGCCGGAAAGGCGTGGCGTGCTCGCTCTGGGCACATTGAAGTGCCCGGCAACGGTATGCCGAGCCGGACGAGCAGACGCTGGCGTAGCCGCCAGTATCGCGACGGCTAAGAGCACCGTCCAGCGGCGATCAACTGGCGTCATTGAGATGCCGCCGATCGTCGAGCGTTAGTACCGAGGCGCCGCCGTCCTCTACTGCGATTCGCGTTATGCCGCCCGCCGTAAAGCGCTCCGGTGGTGTGAGGCCGAGCACCGAAAAAATGGCGTGCAACACGCCGGCGTGCGTAACGACGGCGGCGGCTCCGGGATTCTCCCGCGTAAGGTCGTCGAGGAACTGCGCCACGCGCGCGGAGACCTGTGGGAACGATTCGCCTCCTTCGGGCGCGTACAGCTTCACCGCGGTCGAACTGTGGCCGGCGAGCTGCGGATCGGCTGTGACGATTTCGTCCCATGTCAGGCCTTCCCAGCGCCCAAAATCGAACTCTCGCAACCGCTCGTCAAGCGTAACGTCGGCGCCGCGAGATTCGCCGAGGATTCGCGCCGTCTCCGCTGCGCGCACAAGATCGCTCGAATAGATCCGGTCGAACCGCTCCGAGCGTAACGTCTGCGCGATCGCCCGCGCCGCGGCTCGTCCGTGCACTGACAACGGCATATCAGTCCTTCCCTGGAAGCGCCGCAACGCGTTCCATTCCGTCGGCCCGTGCCGAATCAGCGTGAGCTTCATTCGCGGGCGAGGAGTTCGCTGCTCGGCGCCCCAATCCAGCGAGTCAGTCCGGAGAGGTGGCAGAGCGGCTGAATGCACTCGCTTGGAAAGCGAGCAGAGGTGATGAGCCTCTCGAGGGTTCGACTCCCTCCCTCTCCGCCAGCTCTGCGGCTAGCTTCGCCTCGCGCATCGCTCGCCAAAGAATAGCTCGTGCTTCGTTAGCCGCCTGCGACGCGATCGAGATGCGCGAGCCAAAAATCGAAGCTCGCGCGAGCTTGGGCCTCCAACATCGCATCGCCGGGAATCACTTCGCGATTGAGCCGGTGTGCCAGCTGCGAGCGATCCCCGTAGTTCGCGTCCATCACCATATCGGCGCTTCGGAGCTGCGCGATCAGNNCGCGTCGCGTCCCCACACAAATGCGTACGCGTCGTTCTCTTGCAACGCGGCGAGAACGGCGCGAGCCGTCGCACCGTAGCCCAACACGCCGATTCGTTTGAGCGCCACCGGTTCGTCGAGGAGCGCCTCGATTGCCGTGCGAGCGCCGGCACCGTCGGTCGTCGTACCCAGAATCTCGCGCCCAAAGAAAATCGTGTTGACGGCTTGTGCTCGACGCGCTTCATCGCTGCGCGCCTCACTGACCTCAAAGGCCTCCTCTTTGAGCGGATATGTCACGTTGCACCCGGTGAAGCCGTCGGCGCGGAGCCGCCGAATCGCTCGAGCGCCATCGCCACGCGCCACTCGAATCGCGACGTACTCGCCGTCGATGCCGGCTTCATCGAGGAATCCGCGATGCAGCGCGGGGCTCGTACTGTGCTCTACGGGATCGCCGATCAGCGCCAGCCTCATCATCTTCGGCCACGCAACATCAAGCGCTCGAAGAAACGGAAGAATCGAGTAACGGGAAAATCCTTGCCCTCGATAGGCTCGGTCAAGATCGTATACAACCCGCACAGCTTACCGCCAAGAACGTCGGTGAAAAGCTGGTCGCCAACCACCGCGATCTCGCTCCGGCGCATTCCCAGCCGGCGTTTTGCCCGCAAGAAACCAAACGGCAGAGGTTTGAGGGCATTGGGGATGCACTCGACCTGCAGCTGGGCCGCCAGCAGGTTTACCCGCCCGGACTGGTTGTTCGAAAGCATCACGATGCGAAAACCGCGGTCGTGAGCGCGAGCCACCCAACTGATGTGCTCCTCCCCCAGCTCCGTCTCGCGGAAACCCAAAAGGGTGTTGTCGAGGTCCACGATGAGGCCGCGGATGCCAGCGGCCTCGAGCTCCTCGTGAGGCACGTCGTGCAGGCGTGGAGCGAACCGGTCGGGCCCGAGCATGCGGCATGCGTTCGCAAATGTTATCCCCGGTATCCTCGGGGCTCTCCACATGCCCTCCACTCGCCTGCCCGCTTATCGAAGGAAACTGTCCACACCTTTACGGCCATAACCACAGCGGGCCCACAAGGACTTCACTGAGGAACCACAACATCTTGTGGTAAGCCGCTTGATGTGGCACAATAGGTAACCTAGCGGGCGATGGCGCAGCCATAAAGCTCGAACGCGTGTTCGAAATTACCGAGGAGTTCGCATGAAGTTTTCGCGCACCTATTCCACCCCCGATAACCCCTATGCCGGCGTCGTTTTCGAGCCGCGGACCTCTCGCATCGTCAACCCCGACGGATCGGTGATCTTCGAGGCGCCCGATGTCATGGTCCCCGCCTCGTGGAGTCAGGTCGCCGTTGACGTGCTCGCGCAAAAGTACTGCCGCAAAGCCGGCGTTCCGAGGTGCATCACGCGAGTGGCCGAGGAGGGCGTTCCGGATTGGCTCCAGCGCTCGATCGCCGACGGCGGCGCGCTGGAGGCCCTGCCTCGCGACGAGCAGTTCGGGCCCGAGCGCGATGCGCGACAAGTCTTCAACCGTATGGCGGGATGCTGGACGTACTACGGCTGGAAGTACGGCTACTTTGATTCGGAAAGCGACGCGCGAGTTTACTTCGACGAAATGTGCGCGATGCTCGCGCGCCAAATCGGCGCGCCGAACTCGCCGCAATGGTTCAACACCGGCCTCCATTGGGCCTATGGCGTCGATGGGCCGAGCCAGGGCCACTATTACGTCGACTTCGAGACCGGCAAGCTCGTCAAGTCGAAGTCGGCCTACGAGCATCCCCAGCCGCACGCCTGCTTCATCCAGTCGGTCGCCGACGATCTCGTCAACGAGGGCGGGATCATGGACCTCTGGGTGCGCGAGGCGCGCCTGTTCAAATACGGCTCCGGCACCGGCTCCAACTTCTCGCTTCTGCGCGGCGAGAACGAGAAGCTCTCAGGCGGCGGGCGATCGTCCGGCCTGATGTCGTTCTTGAAGATCGGCGACCGCGCGGCGGGCGCGATCAAGTCGGGCGGCACGACGCGCCGCGCCGCCAAGATGGTGGTCGTCGATGTCGATCATCCCGACATCGAGGCCTATATCGACTGGAAGGTGAACGAGGAGCGCAAGGTCGCCGCGCTCGCCACCGGCTCCAAGATGGTCAAGCGGCACCTGAAGGCGATCTTCCGGGCCTGCGTCAATTGCGAGGGCTCGGGCGACGATTGCTTCACCATCGAGAAGAACCCGGCGCTTAAGCGCGAGGTCAAGGCCGCGCGCAAGAACGATGTGCCGGAGGGCATCATCAAGCAAGTCATCCAATATGCCCGCCAGGGCTACGCCAAGCTCGACTTCGACACCTACGACACCGATTGGGAGTCGGAGGCCTATCTCACCGTGTCGGGGCAGAACTCCAACAATTCGGTGCGGGTGAACGACGCCTTCCTCCAAGCGGTCGAGAACGACGGCGATTGGAATCTCACCCGCCGCCTCGACGGCAAGGTCTCGAAGACCATGAAGGCCCGCGACCTGTGGGAGAGGATCGGCTACGCCGCCTGGGCCTCGGCCGATCCGGGCATCCAGTATCACACCACCATCAACGACTGGCACACCTGCCCCGAGTCGGGGCCGATCCGCGCCTCCAATCCGTGCTCCGAGTACATGTTCCTCGACGACACGGCCTGCAATCTCGCTTCGCTCAACCTCATCCAGTTCCGCGATTCGGTCAGCAAGGCGTTCGACGTCAAGGGTTACGAGCACGCGATCCGCCTGTGGGCGCTGACGCTCGAGATCTCGGTCGCAATGGCGCAGTTCCCGTCCCGGGAGATCGCGCGCCTGTCGTACGATTACCGCACGCTCGGCCTCGGCTACGCCAATATCGGCGGCCTCCTCATGTCGTCGGGCATCCCGTATGACAGCGACGAGGGCCGCGCGATCTGCGGCGCGCTTTCCGCCATCCTCACCGGACGCGCCTATGCGACCTCGGCCGAGATCGCCGCCAGGAGCGGCGCCTTTCCCGGCCATCGGGCGAACGCGGAAGCGATGCTGCGCGTCATCCGCAATCACAAGCGCGCCGCCGACGGCGAGGCCGGGGCTTATGAGAAGCTCTCGGTCGCGCCGACCCCGCTCGACCACGGCGAGCTCGCCAAGGCCGGCCCGGAATGGGCGGAGCTCAGCCAGGCCGCGCGCGCCGCGTGGGGTGACGCCCTGACCCTCGGCGAAAAGCACGGCTATCGCAACGCCCAGGTCTCGGTCATCGCGCCGACCGGCACCATCGGTCTCGTCATGGATTGCGACACCACCGGCATCGAGCCCGANNTTCAAGAAGCTCGCCGGCGGCGGCTATTTCAAGATCATCAACCGCGCCGTGCCCGAGGCCCTGCGCGCGCTCGGCTACGACGAGAAGCAGATCGGCGACATCGTCGCCTATGCGGTCGGCCGGGCGACGCTCGCCCATGCGCCGGGCGTCAATCATGCGGCGCTGAAAGCCAAGGGCCTGCCTGAGGCCGCGATCGACAAGGTCGAAGCGGCGCTCGCCGGCGCGTTCGACATCCGCTTCGTCTTCAACAAGTGGACGCTCGGAGCGGAGACGCTGAGCGGCGCGCTCAAGATCCCGCCGGAGCGCTATGACGCGCCGGGCTTCGACCTCCTTGGCGCGCTCGGCTTCTCCAAGGCCGAGATCGAGGCCGCGAACAGCTTCGCCTGCGGCGCGATGACGCTCGAGGGCGCGCCCTATCTCAAGCCCGAGCATCTCCCGGTGTTCGACTGCGCCAACCCCTGCGGGCGCACGGGCAAGCGCTATCTCTCGGTCGAGAGCCACATCAGGATGATGGCGGCGGCGCAGCCGTTCATCACCGGCGCGATCTCGAAGACCATCAACATGCC
>PKWF01000166.1:0-7359 GCA_003133185.1 Vulcanimicrobiota bacterium
TTGTCGCCATTTCCCTTTGCATACGTCACGGCAATCGCGCGGCCGTCGGGAGACCAGCCGTATTCATATACGTACGTGTCGGCGGGCGTGAGCAAACGCATCGCACCGGTCGCAACGTCGATCGCGGCGAGCCGCTGTTCGTCGACAATCGTCCCGATGACGCCGACGTCGCGCGCGCCCGGCGCCANNAGCGTCTTGCCGTCGGGCGACCATGTCAACCGTGCGACGTTACCGTTGAGTTTGCCGATCTGGCGTACGTGCGCACCGGCGGCATCGGCAACGCAGAGTTGCGGGTGCCCCTTGGATCGCGCGTCCGATAGAAAGGCGATCGCGCTGCCATCCGGCGACCAGACGGGCTCCTGTTCGTCGTAATACGCGGCCGGCGTGCCGGCGGTTATGCGTACGGGTGCGCCGCCGGCGAGCCGCTGCAGATAAAGCGCGTTCATTCTTGGAGAATCGAGTAAGTGCTGAGCGTTGTGAAAGCTTTCTTGCCAAACGACGGCCGCTCCAGTTGGAGAAAGGTCGACGGCGCCGAGATCGTGGACGGCATAAAGGGCCGTAAGCACCTCGCGCATCGTCGGCGCCGCCGAGAGAGCGGTACCGGCCGCGAGCAAGACAGCTGCAGCGAAACCCGATGCTGCAAGGAGCAAGCGCTTCAAATTTAACCTCCAGACATTGCGCCGACGACGAGAAACGGCTCCATGCCGTCGGCGACGGCCTGGGGGAGCGGTGCGTCGGGCCGCTGATGTGAGAGATCCTTCTCGCAGGCAAAGAATCGCACGTACGGCCGGCGTCGCTGCGTGACGTGGTCGCGTATCGTTCCGCGCAGCATCGGGTACCGCGACTCGAGGGCATCGAGTACCGCGCGTTGCGTAATCTCACCGGTTATTTCGAAGCTGACTTCGCCGTTGACTCGCGCGAGCGCGCGCAGATGCGCCGGAAGGATAACGCGAATCACGGCAGCGTTTGCGCTTCGACGGAGAGGACCGCGGGAAAGTCGCGCGCGATGGCCGTCCAATGGTCGCCCGAATCGGAAGAGGCGTAGACTTGTCCGCCGGTCGTCCCAAAATAGACGCCGCACGAGTCGAGCTTATCGACGGCCATCGCGTCCCGCAGCACGTTGACGTAGCAGTGTTCCTGCGGAAGCCCGTTCGTCAGCGCCTCCCACTCGTTGCCGCCCGTGCGGCTGCGATAGACGCGCAGCCGAGCATCGGGCGGAAAGTGCTGGGAGTCGCTCGTGATCGGAACGACGTAGATGGTCTGCGGTTCGTGCGCGTGCACGTCGATCGGAAAGCCGAAGTCGGTCGGGAGATTTCCGCTAACCTCGCTCCAGCTCTCGCCGCCGTCATCGCTGCGCATGACGTCCCAGTGCTTCTGCATGTAGAGCGTATCGGGATGTTTGGGATGCATCGCGATTCGATGAACGCAATGTCCCACTTCGGCATCCTCGTCGGGGATGCTGCTGGATCGTAATCCGCGGTTGATCGGTCGCCAACTGGCCCCCGCGTCGTCGCTGCGAAAGACACCGGCAGCCGAGATCGCTCCGTAGATGCGAGCCGGGTCGCGGGGGTCGAGGAGAATTGTATGCAAGCACATGCCGCCGGCGCCGGGTTGCCACGATGGGCCGGAAGGGTGTTTGCGCAGCGCCGAGAGTTCTTCCCAGTTGCGCCCGCCGTCGCTCGACCGAAAGAGCGCCGCATCTTCGACGCCCGCATACAGCAGATCGGGATCGTGCAGCGAGGGCTCGAGATGCCAGACGCGTGCGAACTCCCATGGATGCGGCGTGCCGTCGTACCATGTGTGCGTTCCGGGTTCGCCGTCGTAGACGAACTCGTTGCCGACAGGCTCCCACGTTGCGCCGCCATCATCCGAACGTTGAATGAGCTGGCCAAACCAACTCGTCGACTGCGAGGCATAGATCCGGTTCGGATTGGCTGCAGAGCCTTTCATATGATAGATCTCCCAACCGCCGAAGTGCGGCCCCTCGATCTTCCACTCCGTTCGTTTGCCGTCGGAAGTAAGGACGAACGCGCCCTTGCGCGTACCCACGAGCAGCCGTACCGAACTCATGAAAGTGGAGACGGATGCCGCGGCTCGTAGAGCCCCATTCGCTCTCCTCCGGGGAGGATCAACGTCGTCACGAGTCCCCAACCTCGGTCGGCTACGGGACCGTCGGTCTGAATGCCTCGCGAAGCGAGCTTCTCCACCGTTGCGTTGACGTCGTCGCACATCAGGTAGATCTCGTGCTCCGGCTCGCCGTCGGTCGCGTGCACGCCAATCTCCGCCGGCGGTGCCGCAAAGATCGGCCAGCCTTCGCCGGCGTCAACGGAGCGCAGCTCCAGCACCTCGCCGAGAAACTTCTGTACTTCCTCGGCGTGGCGGCTAAAGAGAATCACGTGTATACCGGTAATCATTGCGTGGCTTTTCCCCCGTCCTTCGGCTTCTCCGAACCGTGAATTGCAAAGCGCTTATGGCGGTTGCGAAGCCCGCCCACGAGCGACACGGCGCTAGGCGCGACTCCGTACGCCTGCGCGAGCCCACGAAGGCAGGCGTCGTTGGCCGCACCTTCGATCGCGCGTTCTCGCACGCGTAAAACGAGCGCGCCGTCCTCGCTCGAAAGCCCCGGCTTGCGCGATCCAGGCTTGACGACCACGTCGATCATTTCATCCCGGTGTTCAGCCACAAAACTTCTTTTGAAGGTGGCGACGTACCGCACCTGCGGCCCCCGCAGTTTCTACGGATGGCGATCGAACGGATCGGCCCGTTTCTACTGAGTAGCGATCCCGATCTCGCCGGTGATGCATTCGCTGCTACTGAGGCAACCCTCGACGTACTGATAGTACGTCACCACACCGTGACTATTCCTGACTTTTTTCTTTGCGGCGATCCTGCCGTCAACCGGGTTGCCGGCGTTCGGGTGGATCGAACCAACGATCTTCCTGTAGGGCTTGTCATTCTTTACGGAATAGATGCCTTCGGTCCACGTGAAGGAGGGGAAGGACCCTGACGTGCAACCGCTGCCCGCTTCGTTGTAGCAAAGCTCGAGGGTCACCGGCGAGCCTTTTGCAAGAGTGACGCAAGTAAGGTAGATTGAAGTATCGCACGACGCCGTGGACTGCCGGGCGCCGACGAGGTTAGCTGAGCAGAATGGGCAGCGGCGCAACTGCTTGCGGGCTGCTGGGAAGTGCTTGCGTGCCGCCGCTGCTACTAGAACACGCACAGAGCACCAAACTCGCCGCAATCGCGCTGCTCGCGCAAAAATTGGTAAAGCGCACGTTCAAAGCTCCTTAATAGTTTCGGATTCGCAAGGGCTTTTATGGTGGAGATGTGGGGACTCGAACCCCAGACCCTCTACATGCAAAGCAGATGCTCTACCAGCTGAGCTACATCCCCACGCGGTGACGCTAATATGTTGGGTGATCGCCCTTGTCATCCTCTTCGTGTTTCGACGCGCCCAGGATGACAAGGCTGGGGATGACGGGGAAAACGGAGGAGTCGCACTTTGTGCCATGAAGTGCGGGTTGCGGCGCGTTGTGGCCGATGGGGGCATAGCTCAGCTGGTAGAGCATTACGCTGGCAGCGTAAGGGTCAGGAGTTCGAGTCTCCTTGCCTCCACCAACGAACGCTCGTTCTTGCGGGCGTTTTCGCTGTCAGGGACGCGACGGATGACGGCGCATCGCTGCCAAGGCTTGCAAAAAAGGGGGAGCGGGAGGATCGCGGCATAATTCGCAGGTGAGCATGAGCAGCGTCAAGCGAGCGTGACGGCGTACACGACCTTGCATATCGGCGAGGCCGCCGTCGAGGTGGCGGCCGTCGTTGCCGTAATGGCCCTGGCGGTCGCGCTGCATGCGTTCATTCAGCGCCGTTTTAAGAGCGAGGTACTCCGCAAGCATAACGACGTAGCCGGCTTTGTCTTCACGGCGGCCGGCGTAATCTACGCGGTCGTGCTCGGGTTCGTCGTCGTGGTTGTCTGGGAAAAATACGACGCGACCGAGGCGCTCGTCCAGGATCATATAAACGCGATCTCCGATCTCTATCGTGTTGTGGGAGGCCTCCCCGGCCCAGTACGTTCGCAGGTGCGAACCGAACTGCGGCAAGACGTCAATGAGATCATCAACGTAGAGTGGCCGCAAATGTCGTCCCGCGGCGGGGTAACTCCGATCCCGGCCTTCCTTGAAACGATGGCCCATCGGATCACCGCGTTCGCACCAAAGACAGCAGAACAATCGAATGCGCAAGAGTTGGCCATGGCGCAAACGGAGCGGCTCTTCGATTCCCGCCAGCAGGGGTTGCTTCAGTCGTCACCGTCGGTACCCGCCGTCCTCTGGTGGGCGCTCGCCTTGGGAGCCGTTACGATGCTGTCGTTCGCATTTCTCTTAGGAACCGACAATCGCCTGACCCAGTTGTTTATGACTGCCTTGTTGGCTGGCCTTATAGCCACGCTCCTCATCGTAATTGCGGAGTTCGACTCGCCCTTCAGCGGTTCGGTCCGGATCTCTAACGACGGCTGGATCAGCTTGCAACACTACCTGCCGCAGATTCCATAGCCGCAGGACGTTAAGAACCCTCGAGAAAGGTTGGTTTTCGCTATGTGTTCGTCCCATTTTCATCGCGGCGCGACCTTGTTCGGGTTGCCGCTCTCGCCAGGTCGTCATTCCTGCATGGCCGGCGAGCTGCCGATTCGGCGCCGGGACTGGCTCTCGATGGTCGGCGCGGCCACCGCCTACGCCTGCACGTCGCCGGCGTTCGCCGTAGCGAAACTTTACGGTCGCGTCGCGACCTACGACTTCGTCTCCTCGGGTGTCGTCAAAGGCTCGCAACAAACGGTGTGTTCGCCGGACGGTTCGCTCGACGTCCGCTTCCAATTCATCGATCGCGGGCGCGGCCCGGCGCTTCATAGCACGATCTCGCTCGATGACGCCGGCTTTATCTCGAAGCTGCGTACGACCGGATACAACTATATGAAGGTTACGGTCGAGGAACGCTTTGTCGCGCGCAACGGCACAGCGGCGTGGAAGAACGCTGCCGAACGAGAGACGCAGTCGTACTCGGCGCCGCGCTTTTATATCAGCATGGACGGGTCGCCGGAGGAGGGAGCGATCATGGTCCGTGCGGCGCTGCGCGCGCGCAGCGCCTCGCTGCAACTTTGGCCGAACGGCGTAACCAACGTCGCGGCCGTCAAGACGCTCGTGGCCAGTAACGGGCTGACTAGCAAACGCGTGACGATGTACGAGGCCAACGGCCTGGACTTTACGCCCGTTGCGATCTGGCTCGATGACAGCGGCGAGCTCTTCATGTCGGGCGACGGCTGGGGTGCCGTTATTCGCACCGGCTGGAACGCGGTACTGCCGCAGTTGCTCGATGCTCAGAACGAGCGCGTTACGGAGCTAGGACGCCAGATTGCTCGCACGCTGCCGCAGCGCTCCGGCACCGCTATCGCCATCACCGGCGCTAATCTATTCGATTCGGAGGCCGGGAGCCTCGTTCCTAACACAACGGTGATCTTCCATGGCGAGCGCGTCGTCGCGGTGACTACGGCCGAGTCGAGCATCCCAAGCGATGCCCGCCGCATCGACGGCAGCGGAAAAACGATTCTGCCCGGCCTATGGAACATGCACATGCATCTCTTCGCCGACTTTGGACCGCGGCTGCTGGCGGAGGGCGTAACTACGATTCGCGACCCGGGCAACAGCCCGGACTATATTGCAAAGACGAAGGCGCAATACGAAAGCGGAGAGCTGGTGGGCCCACGCGTCATTATTGCGGGGCTCATGGACGGCACCGGGAAATACACCGCGCCCATCGGAACGACGACGAGCACCGTCACCGAGGCGATCGCCCAAGTGCGTGACTGGAAGAAGCTCGGCGCCGTACAGATCAAGATCTACAGTTCGATGGATCCCAAGCTCGTTCCGGCGATCGTGAAGGAAGCGCATTCACTGGGAATGCGTGTAAGCGGCCATATTCCCGCCGGGATGCTCGCGCAGGACGCAGTGCACGAAGGGTTCGACGAGATCCAGCACGTCAATTTCCTCTTCTTAAACTTCATGCCGGACACGAGGGACCGTACGCAGACACCGATTCGCCTCACGGCGACGGCGGAACGCGCCGGTACGATCGATTTGCAGAGTCAATCCGTCAAGGACTTCATCGCGATGCTCAAAGCCAAGGACATCGTCAGCGATCCGACGGTCGGCATCTTCTACACGGAGACGCTGACCCGCAGCGGCGACATTGCGTCGACCGGTTTTGCGGAGATCGCCGANNGCAAAGGCCTATCTCGAGATGATCGCCCTGCTCCATTCCAACGGCGTTCGAATCGTCGCCGGCACCGACGACGTCCTCCCCGGCTTCGACCTAGTACACGAGCTCGAGCTCTACGCGCAGGCCGGTATCCCGCCCGCGCAGGTGCTGCAGGCGGCGACGATCGTGCCCGCCCGCGTCATGCACATGGACGACTCCCTGGGTTCGCTGCGCCCCGGCACGCTCGCTGACGCGATCGTCGTACAAGGGAATCCGCTCGAGAGCATATCGCAGCTGCGCAAGGTCGGCACGACCATCAAAGGCGGCGTAATGTATGACACGCGCGCGCTCTACGCCACGGCCGGCGTGACGGCTCCGCCCGTCTAGTCGCTTCNNTTTGGAAGTAAACCGACCCGAGGGGCGTTCGTTCGCGGCATGATCGTGCTGCCGGCGCTCGCCGCCGTCGTCACGGAAGTGGCTAGAGCCGACGATACGAAGGTCGCGCAATCGGCGGTCCAATATCAGACGAAGCCGAACGGCGACAAGCAGTGCTCGAAGTGTGCGTTCTTCATTCCGGGCGCGACGCCTGACGCGAACGGAACGTGCAAGATCGTCGACGGCGTTATCGCACCGAACGGATACTGCACGGCCTTCAACGCAAAGTAAGCTGCGCCGGGTAAACCCCGGGAGGCTCTGATTTAGTCCAGATCGAGGAGGCGAGGGGTGAAGTTTACTATCGTAAATGAACCCCGAGCCGACGAAGAGCTGGGCTAAATCAGGGCCTTCCTAGATGAGACGCGTGCCCACAAAAACCAACGTCAACGCGACTGCCGGGCGCAGCCAACGCGTCTGCATTCGTCCGCAAAGTTTGCTGCCGATGTAGACGCCCGGCAACGAGCCCAGCAACAAATTCCCGACCAAGGGCAGATTCACGTCGCCCATCGTCCATCGGCCGGCGGCGGCGGTGGGAATCAGAAACGCGGCGTAGGCAATGTCTGAACCGACCAACTCGGCGAGGCCGACGCCCGGCAACGCCAGCGTCAGCAGCGGCAGCGTGATCGAGCCGCTCCCGATCGAGGTGATCGTAACGATCAGGCCGACGACCGCGCCGATAGC
>PKWF01000166.1:7458-7796 GCA_003133185.1 Vulcanimicrobiota bacterium
GCCGGTTGTGGAGATAGGCACCGTACAGTTTCGTAGGCACGCTGTAGAGCAAGTCGCTACCGACGGCGACCAACGGATTCACCTTTAACACCAATACGAGCAACGGCGTCATAATTGCGGCACCACCAACGCCGGTTAGGCCGACGATCGTCCCGACGACCAGCCCGATGAAAACCAACTCCCAGTTCACGAAAGAGGAGCCTCCTGCATCGAGAAAAGATGACCTATACTAACAAGTCCAAAGAATAATAACCCAAGTTAACGAGAATTGAAAAGGGGGGACTACCCTCGGGTCCCTGCTCCTAGGCCGGGCGCTCGAAAAGCCAGCGCGTAATCGC
>PKWF01000022.1 GCA_003133185.1 Vulcanimicrobiota bacterium
GATCCTGGACAACTGCGAGCACATCATCACGGCGGCCACATGTGCCGCGGACGCCATTTTGGGAGTCTGTCCCCACGTTACGATCCTCGCCACGAGCCGCGAGCCACTCAACATTGCCGGTGAGGTCGTCTATCGTTTATCTTCGCTGTCACTGCCAAGGAAGGCGTTGGAGAGGCTCGAAGATGCGCATGCATACTCGGCGGTTGACTTATTCGTGCAGCGCGCCGAGGCGGCAGATCCACTCGCGACGTTCGACGCGGACGATCTCGCTGCGATCGTCAACATCGCTCGACATCTGGATGGCATACCCCTCGCAATTGAATTGGCCGCTGCCCGATTGCCGATGCTGGGCCTCCAGACGTTGCAAGCTCGTCTTGACGAGCATTGCACTATCGCAGGACGTCGTCGCGATTTGCCGGCGCGCCAGCAGACCTTGATCGCGACGATACGATGGAGCTACGATCTGCTTTCTGACGACGAGCGCACCCTCTTCCAGAAGCTCTCGATCTTCGCCGGTGGCTTTACGCTTGAGAGCGCAACGGCGGTGTGCAGCGACGAAACGATCGACCAGATCGCAATGCTCACGCTGCTGTCGTCCTTGGTCGACAAATCGTTGGTGCAAGCGGAATTAGCACAGAGCGGGACGCGCTACCGGCTGCTGGAATCGACGCGGCAATATGGGCGCGAAAAACTCACCGAGCGCGGGGAGTACGCGACCGCCGCTCGCGCGCATGCGACCGCGTTTTTGGCGTTGGCCGAAGAACTGGAGCGTCTTTGGGACACGATGCCAGATCGCGCGTGGGATGCGCAGGCGGAGCCCGAGCTCGACAACTGGCGAGCCGCGCTAGCCTGGGCCCTGATTGGAGGAGGTGATATCGCGTTCGGGCAGCAACTGGCAGGTGCGCTGCGACGGATGTGGGTCGTCTTCGCGGTCGCCGAAGGCCGACAGTGGGTCCGCTCGGCCGTTGAAACGCTCGATGCCGGCACCCCGGATGCGGTGATCGCCAGACTTGATCTCGCCGAAGCGTATCTCGACTCAACGCTCATCCAGCATAAGGCGAGTTACGATGCGGCCGCGCGCGCCCTGGCTCGCTTCAAGCAGCTCGACGACGCGCGCGGCGTAGCCGACTCCGAGCGGCGCGCAGGCATTGCGCTCGTTTATCTCGGCCGCATCTCAGAAGGTGAAGCGCTGCTGCACGCAACGCTCTCAGCGTACGAGCGGCTTGGTCTTCAAAAACGGAAGTGCCAGGTCTTGGTGGATCTCGCACTGGCGCGGCACTACGCTGGCGATGTTGCTGGGGCCCGAGCGCGTTACGCTGAGACACTGGCGATCGCGCGAGCGACAGGCTCCGAACGTATGGCGGCCCAGATCGCGATAAATCTCGCTGAAGCAGAGTTTCGCAGCGGCGATGCCCCAAGCGCCCTGCGACTGGCAGGCGAAGCACTCGACGCCCATCGCGCGCGCAATGACATGAAGAACGTCGCGAACGACTTGCGCAATATGGCAGCATATCTCGTAGCGATGGGTCGCTATGACGAGGCACGTTTGCACGCTCGCGAGGCGCTGGCACTGTGCCGCGATATTCAAGCTGAGGTCGCTGTTGCATTTACACTCCAACACCTCGCAGCGATTGCGGCATTACGACGGACCGAAGATGCCCCGCTAGCGCGCGATGATCGTGTTCGTGCGACGCAGCTCTTGGGTTTCGTCAATGCCCGCTTGAGCGCACTCGAAGCATTGCGCGAGTACACCGAGCACCAGGAGTACGACTCGATGTTGCCGGCATTATGCGATGCATTCGACTCGGGCGCCTGTGCACAACTTATGACGGAAGGTAGCAGCTGGAGCGAAGATCATGCCGTCGCTGAGGCGTTGCTCGTTTAATCTGCCTGTCGCTCTGGCGGCCTCGTTCAGCTAAATTAGCCCCCACCCAAGCTTTCCTCATCGGCTCAAACAGGGCGGAAGTGTCAGCGCCACTGAGTAGCAGTGCATCTCGAATTGTCCGGGCTATTGTATGGATCGTCTCTGTATATTCTTCTGCCGTCGATCTAGGATCGACATGAGAGGCAACGTGCCTCCACAAGGGGCAAGCCGATGATTCAGTCAGCGAACATCCAGAGGTCAAGCAGACCCTTCCTCAAGGCGCCTCGCGTTCGCCTTGACCCAAGTACGACAATCCTCGGCTACCCCGAGCCCCTTCGTTCACGACAGGGGCCTCAGATTTCGCAAGAAGCCTCGCCGTTAGAGCGCATGACGCCCTTTCGTCGCGCCATCCCGGTGAATTGGCCTATGCGGAAACTTTGGACGGTGCATAATGCATCTGATTATAGCGCTCATTGATACACCAATCGTCATGTGCGTGCTCGCACTTGGCCTCCTACTGTTCGGAGCGGAAAACTCCCGATGCTTGCACGAAGCGCGGGCCAAGCGAAAAAGGAATTTCTTATGGGACAGAACGACGCAAACGATAAGCGGCAACAATGAAGTTCGCCGTAGTCGACTGGCCGCTCAGTAGAAGCCAATAGCTCCTTTCATCTCGCTCCCTATAGCCTTCCCAATCACATTCTAGGAGAGATACTATGTCAAATAACACTAGCGGCCGCCGCCGTTTCTTACGCGATGCCGGCGCAGCGTTTGCCGGCGCTCAGCTTGCAATGATGGGCCTTGCGGATGCAAGCGTAAATAAACTCGCCGCGGCGACCCTGCCATCGGTCCAGCGCGGCACTCATACCCCGTTCGCCTCGATCAAGCAGATCAACGCTGGTCTATTAAATGTTGGCTACGCAGAAGCCGGTCCGGTCGACGGACCCGCCGTAATCCTACTGCACGGCTGGCCCTATGACATTTACAGCTTCGTCGATGTCGCGCCGATACTCGCGGCTGAGGGCTACAGGGTCATCGTACCGTATATGCGCGGATTCGGCTCGACAACATTTCTTTCGAGTTCCACCTTAAGGAACTGCCAGCAATCGGTCTGCGCTCTCGACGTCGTTGCGCTGATGGATGCGCTGAATATCAAGAAAGCCGTAATTGGCGCATTCGATCTCGGAGCACGATCGGCGGATAGCATTGCGGTTCTTTGGCCAGAGCGCTGCAACGCGCTTGTTTCCGTAAGCGGCTACCTGATCGGAAGCCCCGCGGCCAACAAGGCGCCATTGCCGCCACAATATGAGCACGCCTTTTGGTACCAGTACTATTTTGCTACGGAAAACGGTCTCGCTGGCTACACGAAATACCTACATGATTTCAACAAATTCATCTGGCAGCTCTCTTCGCCGAAATGGAACTTCTCCGACATGACGTACGATCGCACGGCTGTCGCGTTTAACAACCCAGACCACGTCGCCATCGTGATTCACAACTACCGCTGGCGGATCGGTATCGCGAATGGCGAGTCAAAGTATGATGATCTGGAAGCGCGGCTTGCTGAACGTCCACCTATCTCCGTACCAACGATCACGCTTGAAGGTGATGCGAATGGGGCAATACATTTGCCACCGCCGGCGTATCGCGCGAGGTTCAACGGCAAATATGAACAGCGAACGATCACCGGTGGGATCGGGCACAATCTGCCGCAGGAAGCTCCCCAGGCATTTGCCCAGGCGATCGTCGACGCAGACCATTTGTGAATGCCACGAGTCGACGAAAGAAAGCGAGTCTGGCTTGATCAAAGCTGAATGTAACCATAATCGAATGACAGCGTAAGGACGCATGGCGCAACGCGCCGCGACTCATACCGGCGCGTTGCGCAGTGGCCTCTACGCTTAAGAGCTGCCCTGTGTAGTAATCGGTGTAATAGATCTTACGCTGGTCCATTAGTTCGCGAAGTCGACTCGTTGAGATGTGCAGAATCCTCGCCGCCTCCGTGATGCTTACCGAACTCTTTTCTTTAACTTCTCACTTTTCTGGCGGATGCCGAACCGGAGTGACGGCATCGGGCAAGGTAGACTTTTTCACCGGGTTGCGTCGCATCGGCCGACTTGGGGAAACCGGTTCCGGTGAGACCGGTTCCTTCAGCGGAAGTTCGCCATTCAAAAAGGCGACAAGCGTGTTTCTTGGGATAAGGACTCTCCGTCCCAGTCGCGTACTGGAACTACTGCGTCTTGCCAGTTCATATACGGAGCTTCTACTCGTTCCAAGGATCGACGCAACCTCGGTCACGGTGTATACAGGCTTTGTTAGGCCGTGCAGATCAGGTGATTTCGATTCTATTGGCGGCGCTGCTTCATGCCGCTCACGCACGGAGTATTCGACAGCGATTGTCTCGTCATCCTGAATCGCTGACGATACGAGCTTCAAGGCTTCATCTGCGGTATCGGCGCGCACATCATAACCGAGCCGTACTTCGACTAAATATCGTTTCATCGTGAGTGGTCAACTATCGTCGGCGATTTGTACTTCGTTTATGGAGCTTCGTTGTACGCGCCACAGGCGTAGCAGACGAAGATCACCGGCCCACTATCACTCATGAACTGGATCTTATCGGGCACCGACGCGACGACTTGACCGCATATTCCGCACACGAAGTCCACCTCGTGCACGCCTGCGCGTACGTACGGACCGCCTTGAACGTTCAAAACCGCACGACCTTCTGCCGGCTTAGACAGGGGTTGCAAGGCTATGCGCTTACGGTGGCCATTTCGTCGTGCCATGCAGTCATTCTAGCTGGCCAGGTCGCCCGAGACAATGGACCGACAAAGGCCCCACGCTGCGCCGAAATGGGCATGAGGCTGTGGGCGTCGGTCCAATGCGTTTGAGATACGGAATGCTGACGACAACACGGCGCCTCCGCGGCCACGCAGCTTCGTGATTCAGTCGGCTCGCGACGGCCCAATGCAAGGGACCGCACATTCAATTATTATCCCAAACGGAAACTCCTATTATCCCAAATGGTAACTCCGATCGGACTAATTCAAAATGAGTAGAGACGCGCGCTGCGTCCGCCACGTACGTTCAACGCATGGATCACGAGCCGGACACACCATCGAGCAACCGATTGGCTGTCGCGCGACGAAAACTTGTGCGCGTGATCGCCCTTTTCTTGCTACGTCTGGCAAATGAAGAATCGCAGTGCCGAACTCGGCGGCGTCGCCGACGACGGAAGCGATTTCGCCGATTGGCATGCCCAGCAAGGAACGAATCCTCACGCCTGCACGTTCTCCAAGAAGGCGAGCCTTTGAAGCCCGCCGGCAACAAGTTTACTGCCGATCGCCCGGCTTAGGACGATCGGGGAGTTGAGGCATGGACGGAGGACCGAACGACCGGCTAGCTACGGTGAGGACGAAGCTGTTGCGTGTGATTGCAATTCTTCGACAGCGGCTTCAAGCCGACGAACCCGAGCGCGCAACTCCACCACCTCGTCGTGAAGAAGCAGGGCGCTCTCGGCGGTTTCCAACTGAGCCCGCTCAAGCTCCCGACTCCCGTCACGACGCCTCTTCCGGTCCCGAGCCCCCTCCGGAGGTCCCGCCGAAAGCGGGATAGCCGGCTCCGACTCTCCCGCCAGATACCAAGGCGAAACCTTGAGCTCCTTAGCAAGGCGGAGCGCCGCCTCCAGCTTGAG
>PKWF01000252.1:0-21451 GCA_003133185.1 Vulcanimicrobiota bacterium
CCGCCGTAGGTCGGGAACTCGAACGGCTGGCCGTAGTTCGTGGCATAGTTGGTCGCGTACGCCGTACCGCTGGCGCAGCACTCGGTCGAGGGCATCGCGACGTCGCTGCCGACGAAGTCGATAGGATCGGTGCGTCCGCCGAACCCGGTCGGCGAGGCGCCGAGGACGGCACAGGGTTGGGTCCCGACGTCTTGGGTTCCCTCGAACTCCTTGCGGCCGTAGCCGCTGCCGGTCAGGCAATAGTAGTAGTTGTTACCGTCCGCATTCTTTTGCGCCGCATTGAAGAGAAGCGAACCGGGGCCGGGAGTGGCTTGAGCGTCGGTGTAGACTCCGACCGGCTGGTCTCCGAGGTTGTAGCCGTAGGCCGGGAAGGTCGCGCCGCCGGCATGGATGTCGCCGGTCCCGTTATCGTTGCGATGAACGCGAACGTGCTGCGAGGCTGCGGGAGCATTCGGCAGGGACCCTAGTCCGGAGCTTGCTCCGGAGTTTCCGTTACACGCGCTCATCAGAAGCGCCGGAATTGCAGCCCAGGCCAAAACAGCGAGGGTCTTTCTCATGTGGATTTTCCTTCATGAAGAGGTTAGTGCTTAGTGGGTAAGTTCCGGCGCTCTCGCGCCGTTGACCGGACCGGCCTTGGCTGACCCGGAAACTGATGTGATGACGAGCGCGACCGGCGCGTCCAACTGGAGGCGCTGCGAGCTCTTATTACCAGACCGGCGGATCGCGTTGTCGATGAAATCGTTGGACGCGCGATAGGACGGCGCATAAGAGAGGAACAGGACGCGTTTTTAACGCAGCGGAGGCCGTCGAACAAACTGTACTCCCAACAGCAACGGAGAAGTCGGCGCTTGCCGACCTCTTCCCACTCGAATGCTAGGGGATGGTGCATCCGCCGTGCATCCCGGAAGTCACGGGGATAGTTAAGACAACTTCAGCGAACGTTAATGTTCGGAAGCGTTCTTCGGGTCGGCGATTTGCCACCGCGAACGCAGGCCGAGGCGCCCCAGGATTGAACTCACGTGCCGTTCGACGGTATGCTCGCTGATTTGCAAGGCGGCGGCTACCTCACGATTACGAGCCCCGCGCCGAATGAGATGTGCGACCTGCTGCTCGCGTCCGGTCAGGACCGAACCCATCGGACGCCCACGGCGTCGTGGAAAGCTCTCGTTTTCTTGCCGGACGAGCAGAAGCATCGCTTCATTCATCCAGCGTCGCATTCCCATCGCGTTAAAGGCTCGTGCCGCGTCGCCGGCATGGTCGATCCATGCCGCGCGNNGCCACCAGAGCATTTAGCGTATCCGCGCCAAGCCGAGCCTCTTCGATATCCCCGTATCGCGCCGCCAGCGAGAAAAGCTCGACGGCGCACGTTGTTCCGCTCGCCCGCAGCAAGGCCCGTCGCAGCGCAGTCGCGAGGGGGGAGCCGGGAACGAACGCGCGCGCGCAGAGTAGCGCAATCGTCGCTGCGATCGCGCTTTCCAGGTCCTGCGAGCCGAGCGCCGTGTCGAGAATCTCCGGCGAGCTCCATGCAGCCGCGGCCTCGTCGTCTCCGGCGGCGATCGCCAACGCGGCGCCGACCGGCGCCAATAAAGCAATCGCGTCAGGGCTGCGCGCGTGCATCTGCGCACGCTCGACTAACTCTGCGGCGCGGTCGGAATCGCCGACATCGAGTGCCAAGCGCGCGGCCGCAGCCGCACTGCGTAAAAACCATTCCGAAAGATGGTGAAGCGACGCGAGACGCACGGCGTCATCAAGCGCATTTCGCGCAATCTCGAGATCGCCGAAGAGGACGGCGTGGTGTGCTAACCGTTCGCGCGCGCCTACGGCGAAATGAAAGCGCCTCTCGAGAATCGCGCGATCGTACGCGCTCCCGAAGAGGTCGTAGGTTCCGGCGGCATCCGTTGCCCACGAGAGCGTGACCGCGGCCGCTAGATAGTCGTGCGAAGTTGGTTCGCCTCCTAGCGATTCGAAGTGCGAGGCCACGGCGACGCCCGTGCGAGACGCAAGCAGTTGCGGCGCGGCCACCGCCGCGAGATTTCGGTCGTCGCCCAACAGCGCATAGACCCCAGCACAGAGGCGCTTGCGCGAGCCCTGGGCATCGCCGTCGTCATGGCTAGCCGCGGCTAGCCGCGCTGCCGCTTCAGTAAGGTGGCGACGCGCTATCAATTGCTCGGCTTGCTCTTCGCCGGCGAGATCCATCCGATAATGCTAGCAAGCGATTCTTAAAGTGCCATTACGAAGCTTTAAGAAACCCTGCATTAGAGCTTCTCGTTTCATGGAAAAATTCTAAAGATCTGCGTCATCCGGATCACGATGGCGTACGGCAGACGCGGCCGGTTCCCAGTCGATGACCGCATCCTGGCTCGCTACCGTCCGACCCAATCCAAAAGCGTCTCGCCAACGTTTCCTAAGCCATCAAAGGGGGACGATGGCTCTTAACATGACGCGGTTAGCGGCTTTGGGTGCTTGGAGCGCCCTCCTTTTCCTTGCCGCCGCCGGCGGCGCCTCAGCGCATCCGCTCGGAAACTTCACGATCAATCACCTCGCAGAGATACGTCCGCAGCGCGGAGAGCTGCGCATCCATTACGTTCTGGATATTGCGGAGATTCCGACGTTTCAAATCATGCACGCGACGGGCTCCTGGACGCCGCTGCGGCGGCACGACTGGGAGGGTGAAGAGGCGCTGCGCGTGGGCAACGGCCTATCCATCGAGGCCGGCGGCGCCGCGCTTCCAATACACCTCGAGCGCGCAGCATCGCGCACGCGTCCGGGCGCCGGGGGCCTTCCCATCTTGTATTGGACCGGTGACTTCACCGNNGACATCGTGTTGCCCGGCTTGTCCGAGCCGACGAACGAACTCCGCTCGTATCCCAGCGCGCTGATCGGCTCACCCCGTCACAACGACCTCGCGACATTCGACCTCGTCAACGGACGCGTCGCGCACGCGCGCGTTAGTGGCGACGATGCGGCCTCCTGGGGAGTGAGTTCGATAGTGCGGTCGTCCGCTCTGTCCGATCTCTTCGCGCGCGGCACGCAGACGCCGCTCCTGATCTTTCTTACGATCCTTGCCGCGTTTGGCCTTGGAGCGCTCCACGGCCTCGAACCGGGCCACGGCAAAGCGTTGCTCGCCTTCACGCTCGTGGGAGCTCGAGCAACGTTCAAACAAGCGGTGATTTTGGCGGCAGCACTGACCTTCGCGCATACCATCGCGGTGCTTTTGCTCGGAGCGTTACTCTTCTTTGCTGCCGGGTTCGCCACGGAGCGCCTCTTCACGTGGGTCACGCTGCTCTCCGGCGCGGCCGTTGTCGTCATCGGCGCGCGTACGCTGTCGGCGGCCGTTAGGCGCGCGAGACACGCGCACGAGCACCACCACCATCTCCACCACCAACACCACGATCACGACGATCACGAACACGCGCACGCGATCCCGGGCTCGGCGCCGCTCCATTTCCCGAGCGCCGTGATCGCAGCAATGAGTGGCGGCATTGCGCCGTGTCCGGCGGCGATCGTCGTGCTGCTTACAGCGCTGCACCTGCACCGGGTCGGTTACGGATTATTTCTCATCGTCGTTTTCAGCCTTGGCTTAGCGACGATTCTGACCGGTCTGGGCCTCGCCGTCGTTCACGGTGCCGCCTGGCTGCAACGGAGGTCGTCCTTTGCGCGCCTTACGCGCATCGCGCCGTTTATTACTTCGTGCGTCATCTCGACCATCGGGGCGATCATGCTCGCCCAGGGCCTCGCCGATCAGGGCGCCGGGGTACCCAGCCTCGCCGTGATTGCGCTCACGCTCTGCAGCATCGCTGCATTCGTCTTCATTCCGTCGCTGCTCTCGACACGTTCGACACACCAACACCCACTGGCCATAAAGGAGCCCGTATGAAACTGCTTCGACCCATCGTAACGATGGCGGTGGTTTTCTTGCTCGCCTTCTCGGTTTCGCTCTACTCGGTTAGAGCCGCCCGGGGATCCGACCACCAAGACTCGCCGACCGTCGTGGCCAACCCGCTTGCGGACATCACCGATGTCTTCGCGTTCCCCGATCCGCACGACGCCTCGAAGGTCGCGCTGGTCATGGACGTGCGCCCCCTCATTCCGAGCGGGATGTACGCCGGGATCGCACTCGATCCCAGCCTGCTTTATCAGTTCAAGATCGCCAACACCGGCGTGACATCCGGTTCATTTACCGAGAACACCGTTATCCAGTTCACGGCCGACTCCACCGGGACCGCACAAAACATCACGCTCTACGGACCCGGCAAACCTAACGAAGTCGGAACGTCCAATACGCTCATCGGTAAGACCGGGACGTTCACGTTCGGAAAAGTCGCGTCGCTCAAGGGCGGCATTAAGGTCTTCGTCGGCCCGCGACGCGACCCGTTCTTCTTCGACCTCGCGCAGTTCTTCAAGGTCATTCCCGATCGCAACTACATGAACCACCCGCACGTTCCGCCGGCCACTGCCACGTCTTTCCGCTTCGCATCGAAGAATCAAAAGATCGTCCTCAATGGGGTAAGTTACGGAACTGCCGGTTCCAACAAGTGCGTGATCGCAAAACCGAAGGACTTCTTGGCGCCCTACGACGTTCTCTCGATCGTCATCGAAATGCCTAAGAAGTTGCTCGCTCCGGCGAGCGGATCGCCCGGCGTCGTCGGCCTCTGGGCCACCACTGCCACATCCGGCAAGTCAGAGTAAGGAGAACACAAACAATGACAACACGCTACACAATCGCGCTTCTTGTTACGATCCTCGCCGGAGCGATCGTCGGTGGTTGTACGTCAAACGCCGGAGTCTTCAACCCGCAGGCGGAACGAGTGGGCCTCTCGCCCTCGGGATCGACGGTGTACAAACAGATCGAGCTGCTCTCGCGGCCAGCCGTCAAAGAGGTCTTCGAACTGTTCGAAGATCATAACAAGACCAACCGCGCCGAACCGTACGCCGATCCCGTTCTGCAAGCGCAGATCGAATCGTTCACCTTGATGTTCCGCAGCAAGAAAAACGCCGAAACGCTGCAAGCCATCCTCTACCCCAACGTGCTGAAGGCCGATCTTTCGCAAGACGTTACGACGGCTTCCTATCTTGGTTACGAGACGGGTGGCGCGACCGGCAGCAAATGGGGCGGCCGCGCGCTCGACGACGACGTCGTCGATATTTCGCTGGGCGCCATTTTCGGCAATACGCTGTCGGCTCTCGGTCTGATTCCCGACGACAAAAAAGAAGCTCCGTGCCTTAGTGAGGACAACGTGGCATACGATAAGTCCAACACGAAGACGTTCCCGTACATCCAGGCGCCTCTGTAACGTGAAGACGCCGGCGGCGATCGTCGCCTTTTTGGCGGCGATCGCCCTTGGGGCAGCATGGCCGTGGTTTGCCTCGTATCGAGCCCAGGCATCCGGAATGCCACCGGCGCCGATATCCACCGATTACCGGGAACGCGACCGGCTCATCGGCTTTTACGAGGAGCAGGCGCGACGCGATCCCAGCGATCAGATCACTCGTCGAATGCTGGGGAGCGAATATCTACAGCGGTTCCGCGAAACGGGGGATCTCAACGACGTTACGCGCGCGCACGCAATCGCCGCGCGCTCGCTATCGCTGCAACCGCAAGGGAACGTCCAAGCTTTGGGCGTCATCGCCTCCAGCGACGTTGCATTTCATCGTTTTTCGGAGGCACTCGCGGCCGAACGTGCGTCGTTGGAGGCCGACCCGTTTAGTGACGACGCGCGCGCGCAGCTGGCCTCCACTCTTATGGAAGTCGGCCGCTACGAGAGTTCCCGGCGCATCTTATCAAGTCCGACCGACCCCGATCTCAGCCCTACTTGGAAATCGATTCGCGCTCGCTACGATGAAGTGACCGGCAATCTCGCCGTGGCACGCATCGAGATGGCTGAAGCGACCCAGCACGTGGATCGGATGATCAGCGTACCGGCTTACACTCGTTCGTGGTATCACCTGCGCGACGCGCAGCTTGCGTTCGAGGCCGGAGACGCGCAGACCGCCGCAGTCGAGTACGACGAGTCGCTTCGCATCTATCCCGACAATGCCATGGCACTGCTCTTTCAAGCGAAGTTCTACCGCGCGCGCCACGACTGGCAGCGTGCGTTGGCAGCGGCCACCCGCAGCGCCGAGCTCTACCCGCTTCCGCAAGCGTTAGGATACGAGGCCGACGCGCAGCGAGCTTTAGGTGACGATGAAGACGCGAGCAGAACCGACGCGCTGATCTCGGCCGAACAGCGGCTTTTCAACTTACAAGGCATTAACGACCGGCTTTTGGCGATGTACTATGCCGAACACCGCGAGCATCTGAGCGACGCCTTAGCCGCGGCTCGCTCCGACATAGGCAAACGCGGAAATGAAATCTATGCGGACGACACGATGGCGTGGGTTTTGGCCACGATGGGCCGTTGGAAGGAAGCGCGCGTCTACGCAATGCGCGCGGCGCGTTACGGCACCGAGGATCCCGAGCTGCAGTATCACTGCGGCGTCATTGCCTGGCATACCGGCCATATTGGCGAGGCGCGGCGTCGCCTTTCGGCAGCGCTTGCCGTCGATGCCCAGTTCCATCCAGTCTACGCCGACGACGCACGCCGGATTCTCGTCGCAATTCCGAAATGACCGAACTGCGTAATAAGGTCTACCTCCTCTACGCTTTATTAATCGGCCTCAACCTTGCCGCGTGGGGCTTGGCGTTCTGGCTCTTTGCATCGCATCCGCTGCTGCTGGGAACGGCGTTGCTGGCCTATACGTTCGGGCTGCGCCATGCCGTCGACGCCGACCACATCTCCGCGATCGACAACGTCACGCGACGGCTCATGCAGGATCGCAAGCGGCCGGTAGGAGTCGGATTCTTTTTCTCGCTCGGGCATTCCACCGTCGTGATCGCGCTCACGGTGGGGATCGCCGTGGCCGCCTCGATCGTTAAAGGCCGGCTGCCCGCACTGCAACGGGCCGGCGAGCTGGTCGGCACCGGTGTCTCCGCCACGTTCTTGCTGCTCGTCGCCGCGATCAACCTGATCGTGCTGATCGATATCTTTCGCGCGTTTCGCGGTGCGCGCCAGGGTGAAGCGTATGACGATCGAGGCGTCGACGAAATGCTCGATGGGCGCGGCCTCATCGGACGCTTTTTCCGGCCGCTACTCAGGTTGGTCGACAGCAGTTGGAAGATGTATCCGATCGGGCTGCTTTTCGGCCTTGGATTCGATACCGCGACCGAAGTCGGACTCCTCGGCATCGCGGCCGTAGAGGCCGGGAAGGGACTTCCGGTTTTCGACATTCTCATTTTTCCGTTGCTCTTTACGGCGGGAATGTCGCTGCTCGATACCACCGACGGCATCCTGATGCTCGGCGCGTACGGTTGGGCCTTTATCAAACCGATGCGAAAGCTCTACTATAACATGGTCATCACGCTCGTCTCGGTGCTCGTCGCGCTCATCATCGGCGCGATCGAAGCCGCGAGCGTCGTCGCTTCGCAGCTCCAGCTGAGCGGCGGAATCTGGGACACGGTCAACTCGCTGAGCGGCAACTTCGGAACGCTCGGCTTCATCATCGTTGGTGTGTTTCTGGTGAGCTGGGGAGCGTCGGCCGCGATCTACAAGCTTCGCCGGTACGACGAACTCCCGGTGGCGATCCGCTTGACAGGTGCCGGCTCGACGCCATATAGTTAGCTTAGCTAACTAACCCGACCTCGGAGGCTCTCCAATGCGTGATGCAAACCTGGCCTTTGTGATGCTTGGTTCGAGCGATCTCGATGGCGCGGTTGCCTTTTACGGCGAGATCCTTGGACTTCGCGTGAGCGGCCGCTTCGGCAACTTCGTGTTTTTCGAAACGGGACAGACGACGCTGGCACTGAGCGGCGAGCTGGCTCCTGCCGGCGCCGGTGGCCCCACGCAAGAATGCGTTTTCGGCGTTGCGAGCGTCAGTCGAACTCACGCGGCCCTAAAGGATCGCATTGCCTTTATCAACGAGCCGCGCCCGGTCAATGCTCAGAACTGGGCCGTCAACTTCAGAGATCCGGACGGGCACTACTGCTCGTTCTATGGCCCGCAGTAACGAGCGGCGGCGCGTGGCGGAGCGACTGCACTCCGCCGCGATCCACGTCCTCCGTTATGCGAGACAGGCAGATCGCCAGAGCGCGATGGGCCCGGCGCAGCTCTCGGCGCTCTCGGTCCTGGTCTTCGGCGGCCCGTGCAACCTCCGCGAACTTGCCGACGCCGAGCAGGTGGCTCCCCCGACGATGACTCGAATCGTTGCGGCGTTGCGGCGCGACGGCTACGTCCGCCTCACCCCTTCGCCCGACGATGCGCGCTCCTCGATCGTCGAAGCGACGGCGAAGGGTACGGCGGCGCTGGAAAAAGCTCGCGCGGCCCGTTTGGACTTGATCGACGGCTTGCTCTCGCGCAACGATCGTGCGGATATCGCTCTGCTCGGAAAAGCACTGGCGGCGATCTTCCCGCAGGCTCGGTAAGCGGGCTCTCTTAAATAGGCAGCATGGCAACCGTGAATCCCCTCGCCCCCGGCTTGCTGATGGCGCCCTACTCCGGCGAACTGCCGCCGCTGGCACCGGGTATGGAAGAGGCGATTCGCGATCGCATGCAATCGATTCCGATCTTCAATAGCTTAGGCTTTTCGCAGCCACGTTTCGGCGCCGGCTGGTTCGACTGCACCGTCGCGCGTAATAAAGAGTTTGACGGTATCTTCGACTCGTTTCACGGCGGCCTGCTGATGACTGCTGCCGACTCCGCCGCCGCGATCGTCGGCCTAACGGTCTGGGGCGCACAGAGCCGCATCACTACGACCGACATGAACATCCGCTTCCTCGCACCCGCCCGTAGCGACGTTAGGCTCTTCGCGCAAGCGATCAAACAGGGACGCACGATAATTCCGGTAACATCCAATTTTTGGCGCGATGACGGCGTGTTGGTCGCCGTCGCGCAAGTGACGTACATGAGGCTCGATTAACGATGTGTTTCTTCCATTCGCCCTTTACCGACTCGATGACCCGCGCGCAAGTTCTCAAAGGCCTCGCGGCCGTGAGCGCGCTGCCGATCATGCCATCCATCAGCGCCGCGCCGTCCGCACGAGATCTCAACGCGGGCCGCGACCTGACGGCGATCTTCGGGTCAACCGCGCTGATCGGCGACGATCTAACGCCGCTGCACGACGCCACGATCCTGATACGCGGAGAGCGAATCGAAGCGATCGGGGCTGCGCGCGACGTCGCCATTCCGGGGTCGGCCTTCCGCATCGACGCGACCGGCCTCTTTACGATCCCCGGCCTGATCGACAGTCACGTCCACTTCTTCCAATCGGGCGGCCTCTATACGCGCCCCGACGCAATCGATCTGCGCGCCGTGCGTCCGTATACCGACGAGATCCAGTGGATCCGCAACAATCTGCAGGACACGTTCGCGCGCTATCTGCGCGCCGGCATTACTTCGGTCGTCGACGTCGGCGGACCNNCGCGTGATGGTCGCCGGACCGCTCATCTCGAGCGTCGATCGCAGCATTCTCGATCCGTACGACGATCCGCCGATCGTGAAGATCGACACGATCGCCGCGGCCCGTGCGTTAATCGACCGCGAAATCAACGCGCAAACCGATTTCGTGAAGTTTTGGTGGATCGTCACGCCAGAGCAGCCCGCCGCGGCCTTCCAGCCGATAGCGAGCGCGGCGATCGAGTACGCCCATTCGCGCGGTGCGCGCGTCGTTATCCATGCGACGCAGCTTGAAACCGCGCGGCTCGCCGTTGAGTCGGGGACGGATATCCTCGCCCACAGCGTCTTCGATGTCGACGTGGACGATGCGTTCCTCGAACTCGTGCGATCGCGCAACGTCATTTACTGCCCGACGCTCATCGTGGTAGGGAACTACGGCTACACCTTCCACGGCACGCCGAACCTTACGCCGAACGATCTGCGCGTCGCCAATCCCGACGTCGTCGGAACGCTCTTCAACATGCAAGACGTCGAGAGCTCGTTGCCACCCGACGTTCTGGAGCGAATCCGCGCCATGCGGCCGACGGAGCCGCCGTACGCGGCGATGCGCAACCTCAAGCGCGTACACGAGGCGGGGGTTCGCATCGCGGCCGGCACCGATGCCGGAAACATCGGCACGCAGCATGCATCGTCGTTCTACGACGAGGCGCTGGAGATGGTCGCCTCGGGGCTTTCGCCGAAACAGGTGTTGCTGACGGCCACCCGCGGCGGCGCCGCGATGATGGCGAGGTCGAGCGACCTGGGAACGATCGAACGAGGCAAGCTCGCCGACCTGGCAATTCTCAAAGGCAATCCGCTCGACGATATCGCAGCGCTGGGCTCGGTCAAGTTCGTCGTCAAAGGCGGGCAGGTCTTCGATGCCGCCGCGATCTTGAATGAGACGCCCGAGCAGATCGTGCAGCGCCAAGTCAACGCTTATAACTATCACGACGCACAGGTCTTCGCGGAAACGTACGCGACCTATGCCGTCGTCCGACGTCCCGGTACCAACGTGAGGAATCGCGCCGCGATTGCGTCAGCCTACCAGAGCCTCTTCGCTAGCAACCCGCAGTTGCATGTGGAGATCGTCGACCGTAACGCAAACGGAGGAACGGTCGTCGACAGAGAGCACGTGACCGGATTCGCCAACGGCGCCGTGCTCGACGCGACCGTCACGTATACCGTGACCGGCGGAGCAATCGTTCGAGCCGCGGGGCTGCCCGATTAGGTATTAGCGGGCGCGTTGCGCGACTGCGAGGTGAGCGTGAGCGTCGCTGTGGCAACCGGGGTAACGTGGCCCCCGATTTCGATGCCGCGTTCGCCGCGTTGGCCGTCGATGAGAACGTGGAGAATGCTGCGGCGCCCCATCTTCGTGCCCTGTTCGCTGATGAACCGGGTTCCGTCTACGCTGGGCGCCAGGCCATGTGCCATCATGAAAGCCGCGAGGGGACCGGTCGCGCTTCCCGTTGCAGGATCCTCGACGATGCCGAAATCGTTGGCAAACATCCGCGAATACGCGCCCTGGGCGGTCGGTGAAAANNACGGTGTCGACTTCGGCGCGATCGACTGCCGCCTCGTCGCGCAGCGGGATGAAGACCGCGGGGTTTCCCGCGGAGAGGTTCTGGCACGGCACGTTGTCGAGCACGTCGCCGGGCGCAAGGCCGATCGCCGCCGCGCAGAGCGCCGGAGCGTAGTCGCGCGATGTGCGAATCGGCGGCGTCCGCAGCCAAATCAAGCCTTCGTCATCGATGCGAATGCCAACCGGCCCGACGTTCTCGTCGAGCACAAAGCGACGTAGATCTTTAGCAACTTTTCCGACGTCCCGCAACACCCAAGCCGTGCCGACGGTCGGATGGCCGGCGAACACCATCTCTTTGACGGGCGTAAAGATACGAACTCGCGCGGCAGATCCCGGACGCTGGGCCGGAAAGACGAACGTCGTCTCCGAGAGATTTGTTTCACGCGCAATCTTCTGCATCGTAGCGTCGTCGAGGCCGGTCGCGTCGTAAAAGACGGCGAGCGCATTGCCCTCCAGCGGCGTTTGGGTGAAGACGTCGACGATCCGGTAATCTACGACCATCATCTCGTGGGAAACCGTCGGGCCGGCGGCGGTTGCGAGGGAGGGTCGTCCACTAAACGGCTGAGGGGTTTAGCCGAAATTTCACGATTCGGCTCACCAAGTCAAGCGGCAGTGGATCTTTGAAAGGGAATTGCACGGATCCCTTTGCGGTTTTGTACTGCGACAGTTCTTTCTTAAATGCCGCGATGGCCGCGGCACCCGGGTAAAAGCCGATGTGTGATTTGAAGGCTGCAAACCAGACCAGCTTCTTCCCGTGCAAAGTAAAAGCCGGAACGCCGTAGCTGATCGCCTCCCCCGCGTTTGGAGCGGCTTTTCCAATCGTTAGGCGCATCTTCCTAAGCAGCGTCTGCACTTCTTCGGGAAAGCCGCCGATGTACTCGTCGAGATCCGCCGGGGTACTCACCGCTCGACGAGCTTCATCATCTCGGGCGCGTAGCGCGGACCTGCGGTCTTCGATGCAAGCCCATCGAGCTGCGCGAGCTGTTCCGGCGTGAGTTTGAGGTCGAGCGCCCCGGCGTTCTCCTCGACGTAGCGCACGCGCTTCGTCCCCGGAATCGGAACCACGTCCTGACCGCGCGAAAGAACCCACGCGAGCGCTACCTGCGCCGGGGTCGCGCCGCACTGCTCCGCAACGCCACGCACGACGGCTACCAGCGATTCGTTCGCTCGCGCGTTCTCTTCCGAAAAGCGCGGATTTGTTTTGCGAAAGTCGTCCCGCGAGAGAGTCGCTACGTCTACCGATCCGGTGAGGAAGCCTCGTCCGAGCGGACTGTACGATACGAAGCCGATACCGAGTTCGCGCGCCGCCGGGAGCACGTCGTTTTCGACGCCGCGCTCCCAGAGCGAGTATTCGCTCTGCAGAGCACTGATGGGGTGTACCGCGTTCGCGCGCCGCAGCGTCTCCGGCCCGACTTCCGATAAACCAATATACCGGACCTTACCGGCCTCAACGAGATCTTTCATCGCGCCGATTGTCTCCTCGATCGGCACGTCGGGATCGCGGCGATGCTGGTAATAAAGATCGATGACGTCGATCCCGAGGCGCATCAGCGATTCGTTGGCCACACGCTTTGCGTTCTCGGGCGATCCGTCAACGCCGCGGACGCCGTTTTGGAACTTAAAGCCGAACTTCGTCGCTACGACGACACCCTCTCTGCGACCGCGCAAAGCCCGGCCCACCAGTTGCTCGTTGGTGTATGGGCCGTAGACCTCTGCCGTGTCGAGGAAGTTGATGCCAAGCTCGAACGCGCGGCGGATCGTCGCGATTGCCTGACCCTCATCGGCGCTGCCGTAGGCCGAGGTCATCCCCATACAGCCCAGCCCGATCGCGGAAACGGTCAGACCCTGCGTGCCAAGTTTACGTTGTTCCATAGCGTATTCTACCGTGCTTTCGCTACTGCCATGCTAGCTGACTCCGTACAGCAGGACGAGCGGCAGCCCGACCGAAGGTAGGAAGCCCTTGCCCTCCCGATTCGGGGTGCGTCGTCGACGCCATTGTATGTTTCCGGAACAGTTTTATTTTCGTCGTCGCGAGCAGACAAGAACGCGACACCGTTAAGGATAGCAAAGCTCTGATCGAGGAAGCGATTCGGCTCAATGCGATCGAGGGCGTCCGCCATTCGATCGAAGTGGCCCGTCGCCTCGACCCGGAAATCGCCGCGGCGAGCATCGAAGTCGCGGGTGGACTCGTCGCGTTCGCCGGGGTCGATTCGCCGCTTTCGCGAGCGTTGGGCGTGGGCGTTCGCGGACCCGTGAGCACCTCCGACATCGCGAAGATTACCGAGTTCTACGAATCGCGCGGCGCGACTCCGATGGTCTTCGTCACGCCCACGGCCGACCCGTCACTCATGCGCGAGTTGACGGGGGCCGGCTACGCTCCCGGCGAGCGCGAGCAAAGCCTTCTGGCATCCGCCGAACTGTTCGGCCACGCGCAGCGCGACGAACGCATCGGCGTTGCGCGCGATCTCGCTTCATGGGCCAGGGCTTCGGCGACGGCCTTTCTCGAGCGCGAAGCGCTTGAGCCGAACGACGATCGCATCGCCCTCATTCTCGCGACGACCGAAGGAACGACTGCGTTGGAAGTCCGCAAAGGGGACGTCATCATCGCCACCGCCGCCTTAGGCGTGCGCGGCAAGCACGCCACGCTCTTCGCGGGATCGACGCACCCGGCGTTTCGACGGCAGGGTTGGCATACGGAGTTGATTCGCGACCGCGTCGCGCGGGCTCGCGACGCCGGCGCGAGACTGGTGCACGCGACGGCTGGGCCAGGCAGCGCCTCCGAGCGAAATTTCTTGCGCTGCGGTTTCATTAGGCTTTACACGCGCGTGCTTTGGGAGCGCGCTCGCTAGCCGCCCCAGCCGCTTCCGCTTCCACCGCCGCCGCCGCCGCCGTGCGGCGTTGGGGTCGCTTGCGGTCCAGGCGTCGCGCGAGCCCCGACCACCAAGACGTCGTGCATTCCTAGGTCGTAGTGGTAGGCGCAACCGATCAGGTAGGTTCCGGCTTTTACCAGCGTGACCGTGACGGATTTTCCCGGTTTGATCGGTCCGCTCGCGTAGCCTGCCTCGAGTTTACCGTCGCCTTCTGCCTTTATGGAGAGCTTTGGGCCCTTTGGAAAATCGGCGGGCGGCGCCGAGATCACCTTCACCACGTCGAGCGTGTGCGTATATTTCGTCGAAAGATTGTGGATCGTAAGCTTCGTGTTGGTGGGGAAGCCGAGGGCCTGCGAATACGTTTCTTGGGTAAAGCCGCCCAACTCCGCTTTCCACTTTACCGACTTTATCGACCATAAGCCCTCGGAGGGAAGCTTCTCGCCGATCGTATCTTTCGGAAGTACTGCGACGATTACCAAGTCCCGGTTGATTGAGGGCAACACGACGCTCGTGCCACCTTGAGGGGCGCGCTCCGCGCAGCCGGCCACGCCAAGGCCGAATAAAACTGCTGCCATTCCGATCGTGATTCTGTTCATAGCACTCCTAACAATATCGCAAGAACTCTTGCGAACCTAGTGAAACATCAATTGCCTATCTGACTTGGCTCGCGATAAGCATCAACCGTGAAAAACACGTTGCCGTTGGCGCCGATCGCAACACGAATCGCGCCGAAGCCGATGGAGTCCGGACGAATGCGAGACGCCCGAAAGACACGGGAGCGGTGCGACGGTAATGGTCAGCGCTCGAGCGATCACGTCAGGCCCCGCATTGCCACAGTACCTCACAAGCGGATGAAAAAAGTCTGAACTGCCGGGCTTGACAAACGGCCTCCCGTACGCGTATATTACCATTACATTATGGAACCAATAGGTTATGGACATCGTTCGGACGAACGCCTCGACGCAACGTTCACCGCGCTGGCCGACCCCACGCGCCGGGCGATCCTCGCGCGCCTAGCATCCGGCGAGGCATCGGTCCTCGAGTTGGCATCGCCGTTTGCGATCAGCCAGCCGGCGGTCTCCAAGCACCTCAGAGTGCTCGAGCGCGCGGGGCTCATCTCGCGCAGCCGCGACGCTCAGCGGCGGCCGTGCCGCCTGGAGGCAAAGCCGCTCGCCGAGGCGAGCGGCTGGCTCGAACCTTACCGCGACCGGTGGGAAGGCAACTTCGCGCGGCTCGACGCCCTGCTCGACGAGTTCCAAAGCGATGCAAAGCATTCTAAACGCGCCAAGCGGCGGAGGAGATAAACGATCATGTCTGCCCAAGCGAAACTTCAGCTTGCGATCGCGACCCCAAGCGATCGCGAGATCGTGATGACACGCGTCGTGCGTGCGCCCCGCGCGCTGGTCTTCGACGCATTTACGAAACCCGAAATGATCAAACGCTGGCTGCTGGGACCTGACGGCTGGTCGATGCCCGTCTGCGACGTCGATCTGCGAGCGGGCGGAACGTTCCACTACGTCTGGCACAACGATTCGGACGGTACGGAGTTCGGCTTACACGGGACCTATCGTGAGGTTACGCCGCACGAGCGAATCGTGCACGCCGAAAACTTCGATCAGTCGTGGTATCCGTGCGACGTCGTCGTAACGACGGCCTTCGCCGAGCGCGACGGCTCTACGACCGTTACGATGGCGCAGCTTTTCGATTCGCGCGAAGGACGTGATGCCGCAATGGAATCGGGAATGGAGAAGGGTGTCGCGGCAAGCTTCGATCGCCTTGAAGACATTCTCGCCTAAGACTCCTTATCGCCGCCGACGGCGAGAAATGTGACGACATCCCACGAGTTGCGAATGCCGATGAAGATCAGCGAAAGAACGCCACCCGCGAGAACGAAGAGCGCACCTCGCGGGACGGCGTTCAGAACGATCGCGCCTGCAACGAGCGCTCCGTACGCCAGCAATGGAAGGATCGTATACCACATCCAATCGTCGACGTCCGCAGTATATTTCGTTAAACGCTTCGCTCGCCGCGCTACGCCCGCAAGGTACAGCACCCCGTAACCTCCGACGAGCCCGACGATGACGGCGACATAAACCAGCGAATGCCAGGGCGCACAAAGAATCGCCGATACGAACAATGCGGCGCAGAAATGCATGACCGTCGGCGTGCTGAAGGTGGCGATGCCGTCGTGACGCACTTGCGATTGCTCCTCCCCACGCACCAACGTGATCACCACGAACATCAGGCCGGTCAACGCCGCGGCCGACGACCCCGCAATAACATAAAAGTTCGACCATTCCGGTAGAAAGGGCGCTGCGGGTTCAGGCAATTTCCTTCACCCCCAGTGCGGCCGCGNNGCAAAGAAAAGCGACTCGCCCACGGGTTGCGCGAGGGCCGCACGCGCGTTGCCACCTCCGACGGCTACGTAGCTATACGCTCCGCGCGCAAAGGGGTCGGCGCTCCAATCGTGCGTGAGGCCGCCCTCGAACTCCCCGCGCGCGAGCTCGACCTCTCCGAACAACTCCCCGAAGCCCACGAGCGCTGTTTCGACGAGCTCTGCCTGTGAAAGGCCGCTCAAGGCAACCGCGCCCGGTCCGCCGACCCACGCGACGACTAGCTCGCTGCGTACGGGCAACTGCGTCCAATAGGTCGGGATCGGCTGCCCCTCGATGTGGAAGAACGCCGCGTTATGGTAGCGCCCGCGCGCGATCCGTTCCCAAAACGACGTTCGAAACCAGAGCGCGACCTTCACGACGTGCCCCATCTCGATGTGCGCCAGCGCTTCGCGCTTTGCCGCCGGCAGCTTCGGCTCGAAGCTAATTTCGGCATCGCTGCCGCAGTGCCGTAGGACACCGACGGGAAGCGTCACGATCGCCGCGCGCGCGCGTAGCGTTTGTGATTCGCCATGCGGGCCACTGACATCGACGGCGACGCCGTCGCGACGCCACGCAATGCGGCGCGCGCGCGTCGAGAACGCGAAGCGAACCCCGGCGCGCTCGCAGTCATTGCGAAGGAGCTCGAACATTGGCCCGTATCCCCCCAGCGGACGCGCACTTGTGGAATCCGCACCCGATTCCCATTCGTCGGCAATCGCTTTGGCGCTTGCAAGCTGCGGATCGGCGGCTTCGAATCCCTCGACGAACGCACGCGCCGCTTCTGCGGTTTCACGCAGCGCATCGTCGTCTTCGAAACGCCTCAGAAATTGCTCCACGCTTTCGTCGTCCCGGAGGGAGCGCGAGCGTTCAAATATACGTGCGGAGGACGTGAAATCGTCGCCGTCAGATTGGAGCCTGCCGTTTTTTTGAATCCACGAATCGCCGCCCATGTCGATCGCGGCGCTGCCGGCCTCGCGAAGCAGCGCCTTCGTGCGTTGCGCCGCTCCGTGAATGAACTCCGCGCCGAGCTCGGCCGGCGTTGCGATCCGCGTTATCGGATGCGGCAGCACGCGGCCGCCGATCCGGTCGCGCGCTTCGAGCACGAGCACTCGCGGCAGTCGCCGCCCAACGCTTCGCGCGGCCGCCAAACCCGCCGCGCCGGCGCCGATGACGATGACGTCTGCATCCATGGACTAGCCGAACTGCACGCGGGCGCTAGGGAGGGTCGGGCGACGGGCTCGGCTTGGGCCCAAACGAGCGCTGCAGCACGTCGGTGGGCGCCGGCACGCAGCCGACTCGGTCGAGAGGGTTATCGCAGAGCTGCGCGTTGTTAAAGTTTGCACCGGTAGTTAGGGCGTCGTGCATGGGATCGCATACCGCAACCCGCTGCGCGCCGTTCACCTGATTCCAGCAAAGAACCGCACCGGTGAAGTTCGTCCCACGAAGATCGGCTTGCGAAAAGTCGACGGAGATCAGCGTCACTCCGGACAAGTCGCGAGCGTTCAGATGGCCACCGCTGAAGTTGCACGAGATACAGCCGTCGAGTAGCTGCCGCAACTGCGCGTCCTCCACGGCCGAACTGAAGCCTTTAAAGTTTGCCGCTACCATGCGCACGTTGGAAAACGTCGCGCCGTCGAAGCGCGCTTGCGCGAAGTTGCACGCCACGCAATTTGCAGCATCGAAGTGCGTGCCCCGAAGATCGGCTCTCTCAAAGTTCACCGCGATAAGCCGCGCGCCCCGAAACGACGAGCCGGTAAGCGTCGCGCCTTCGAAGTTCGTACCGATCAGAGCGCCGTTGGCAAAGTCCGAGTTCGCCAGGGCCGCTCCGGCGTAGTTGCATCCCTCGCAGAACTTCGTCGCATCGGCGTTTGCCGACCGAAGGCATATCAACGAGAGCGCGGCTGCGCCTACGACGATCGAGATGGGCTTCATCGGGCTACGCGTTCGATATCCAACAACGTTCTCTTGCGCTCGAGCCCCCAGCGGTAGCCGCCCAGCGCCCCCGACTCACGAATGACGCGGTGGCACGGGATGATAAGTGCGACGGGGTTGCGAGCGACGGCATTCGCCACGGCGCGGCTCGCCTTCGGGCGGCCGATGCCGGCAGCGACCTCCCGGTACGATGCAACGTCACCGCTGGGGATCGACTGCAGATACTTCCAAACGCGCATTTGAAAGGCGGTGGCGCGGATATCGAGCGGAAGATCGAGATCCGGCCGATCGCCCGCGAGATGGCGGACAATCGCATCCGTCCACTTTGCAAAATCGGGGTGGTAGGGTCGCAGCATCGGCGCGATCTCGGCATTGACGTGCTCGGCTTGCAGCTTCTTGCGCAACTCTTCTTCGGATTCGCCAAACTGCGCGAAACAAATGCCGCGATCGGTCGCGCCGATCAGCATCGGCCCTAATGGCGTTTCGAGCACCGCATACGAGATCGAAACGCCCTTGCCCGCAGCTCGGTATTGCGCGGGAGTCATCCCCAGGTTGCGCGCGGCGTTCTCGTAGACACGGCTGGGCGAGCCATAACCCGCCTCATACACCGCTGCATCGATGGAGCGATCGTCTTTGAGCCCGTCCTTCAGGCGGCGTAGCCGCGCGGCCGAGGCATACTCCTTCAGGGTTACGCCCACCACGGCTTTGAAGCGACGGGCGAAGTGGTATTTGCTCAGACCGGCCATGGCGGCGAGCGCATCGAGCGTGAGTGCCTCGTCGCTGTGCTGCTCGATGTAGCGGCAGACGATGCGGATTGGTTCGAGATCGTGCATGACACTAAGCTAACGCTGCGGCACCGGCGGAGTCCATCCGAATCTTGCTTTCGGCCCTGGCGCGTTTAAGTAGTATCATTCATGCCATGATCGGAAGGGTTGCGCAGGTTTCGAGCGCCTGCATGCTGTTACTCTGCGCCGGCTGCTCGGGGTATTTTACGCGAAGCATTCCGGCGACCGGCGGCGCAGAACAGGAGGCCACGCGGCGCGTCGTCTTTCACGTCGTCGACGCCGAGGGTAAGCGCATCGATTGGAGCGCGTTTCGTCAGCTCGAGGAGAACGGGCCCGGAGGCTATCGTAACGATGCGCTGCTGGATCCGGCGACGCTAATGCTGACGCGCACCGAGCCGCTCTTCTCCTCCAATGGAATGGGCGATGGCGATCCTTCGCTGACGCTTCCGCGTAGCGCGAGCTCCCTTTCTCTAGCGTGGCCGGCAAGCGACGGTTATTCCAACCTCATCATTGCCCTGCCGGAAAATGGCGGGACGTACGACTTCAACGAGTTGGCCGCCGCGCAAGTGCTCGACGATATTCGCGTCAGCCTCCTCCAGCGGCCGTGGTACCATCCCGGACCGAGGTTCGTCGGACTCCAGCGTACGGCGAAGACCGATTACGCTCGACGGCGCTACGCGCAATCGCTCGACGCCGGCGTGCGCGCCGAGATGACACTGCTCGCACAAGCCGGAGTCGCGTACGCGCGAGCGCATCCGAATGCCGAGGCTTGGGGTGCAACGTTTGACACGATCAAGGGCGGGATCGCCGGCCTCAAAGTCGAGGCGAACCTCTATCCCAAAGACGGCTGGCTCCGCATTTGCTTCGACCCCGGGGTAAAGCCAGGATATTATGCCGCGGAAATCTCACACGCTCGCGCGCTTGGGCTGCGCGTCGTCGGACAGATCACCGACTCTTCCGAGATGCGCCGCATCAGCATCGGCGCGTTCGAACGGCGCACGCGAGAGTACGTCGGCGCACTACCCGACGTGGACGAGTGGGAGACCGGCAACGAAGTCAACCGGAATTGGCTGGGGTCGACCTCGAGCGTCGTTACAAAGACGCTTTTTGCTTCGAAGTACGTCAAGGAGCACACCCACGCCCGCGTACTTGTGACGCTGTACTGGGAGCTGGGCACGGGCCGTGCCGCCAACGCGATCTTCAATTGGGCGCAAACGAACATGACCTCAATTGCTCCGTACGTCGACGATATCGGCATCTCGCTCTATCCGCGGCAGAACCCGATGGGCGAGCCTTTCGACCGCGTCGTCTCCGCGTTACACGCCGCCTTCCCGCAACAGCGCATTATGATAACGGAGCTCGACTACGACGCAGGCCGAGGATGGTGGTGGGGCTCCCAAGATTCGATCGCGCGGGGGCGCGTTGCCGTCGCCGCGGCGTATCAATCGGCGATTATGGGATACGCCTATTCCGGCGGCGGAACGTTCTGGTGGTACTTCGTTGAAGAAGTTATGCCCGACGACGCTTTATACCGCACCCTTAAGAGCGTTTACACTAAAGTGCACGTCGGTAAAGCAGCCGCTCTTCATCGCCTGCCGTAAGCCGGATTGGAGTTGCAGCTGGTGCGATTCTTTTGAAAGTAGGCAACTCGCCCCTGCGAGGTGGCAGTCGCGCCCCCACGAGGGCTGCATGTTCGCCGTATAGACGACGATGACGCAGTTCGGCAAAACGAAGCGTAGCTGACGCAACTTCTCCAGCGGATCGGAATGGCACCGGTCGAGATCGGCGACGAGAACGTCGGGCGCGATCCGCTTGAGTGCCGGCACTTCGAGGTGCGTAACGATCGTGGTAGCCGGCTCGCCGGCACCTTCGAGAGCCGCNNGTCATCGTACCATTGGAACCGAAAGACCACCATCGTGAAAAAGAACGATAGCGCCGGCGTGACTGCCGGCGGGCCGCTCTTAGCGAACTTCGTGCCGGAGTCGGATCCGGCATATCCCGTCATCGAGGCGATCCTTCGCGTCGTTCCGGCTTCGCGCTGGGCGTTTGCGCGCGTGACGGCGGATGGCGAGCTGGGCATGCTCCTGGATTCGCAAGGCAACGGCGGTGAGCTGGCGCGGCTCCAAAACGAGTTCGAGCGCCAAGGAGGAAAGGCCAAGACCGGGGCGCGCATTGCGGCGACGCTCGGCCCGCTCGGCGATTTCGCAAGCGGTATCACACTCTTATTTGCCGACGCCCATGCCAACTTCGGCATTCTCACGCTCCTGCGCACAAACGAGCTTGGGGCGTTCACGTCGAGCGAAATCAGCGTTCTAACCCTGGCGCTCGACGCCACGTCCGAGCGTCTCTCGGCGTTGCGCCTCAACGCACACGAGGCCAGCCTCGACGGGGCGCAGGCCGGGAGTTCGGGGGAATCGTTCTACGTGCTCGACAGCGACTTGCA
>PKWF01000252.1:21466-21631 GCA_003133185.1 Vulcanimicrobiota bacterium
AGCCGATGTCGGGGCCCGCCGGGCTCTTTATCGGGGTGCGGATCGACCGCTTTGCGCCCTCGAACTCGCTGGCCGGACCCGCGGCGCGCTTTCACATCACGCCGCGGGAGCTGCAAGTGCTCGCGCTGCTCCTCGATGGCGCGAAGCTCGAGGAGATCGGGCAAA
>PKWF01000003.1:0-3594 GCA_003133185.1 Vulcanimicrobiota bacterium
TCGCCGTTTGCGGCGGGCACCGAACCGAATAGCGTGGCAGTCGCTCCGAATGGCAAGTTTGCTTATGTGCCCAACATCGACACCGCGAATGTTTCCGCCTATGCAATCAATGCGACCAGCGGCGCGCTGACGCCGGTGGCTGGCTCGCCCTTTAAAGCAGGCACCGCGCCCTATTTCGTGGCAGTCGATCCCACGGGCAAACTCGCCTATGTGGCCAACGATAGCTCCAACAATGTTTCCGCGTATAAANNCCAGCGGCGCACTGAAGCCGGTGGCCGGGTCCCCATTTAAAGCGGGCAGCTTTCCCTATGGCGTAGCCACGTGCCGCCGTGTCGGTAGCACGTGCAAGCCGCCGCCCTTGTAATCAAACGCCGCCCCGCCGCGTGCTCAGGGAATTAGACTATTTTTCTGCTGCCACCGTGCCGAGCGGCAGGTCGAAGTTGCCCGTAAAGACCGCAACCGCTGAACCGCCGGCTGGGTACTTGAAAACCAAACCACTTCCGCCGTTGGCCGCGTCCGCACAAAAGACAACGCCAGTAGCGATCCAGGTCTGCGCGCNNCCCACTGCACGGAGCCAGGGAAAAACACCGGGTTGCTCGTTGTGATGATTTGGAACTTACTGTGGCCCTTCGGGAGCTCGACGAGCTCGAAGCTATAGCTGCTGCTAATGCCGTCGGCGAAGAGATTCCCATGGTTGTCGTAGCCGTCGAAGTACTCTCTGAACAGCGGCGTGGTCATGACGGTGCCCGAGCCGGTCGCGTTCGTGAAAATCACGACCGAGCCGTTGGCCAAGTTCCCGACCGCAAGATCGCCACTGGTATCCATGGCGCAGCTGGATGGCTGGCCGGAGGCAATAGAGAGCGTCTTGATCGGCTTCTGGGGAACCTCGTACTCCGTGATCTGGTTAGCGCCGGCGACGATCCAGAACGTCTTCCTCCCATATCCGTAGAGGACGTTCGTGCACCCTTGGCCGCCGACGTTCGTGATCGTACCGATCTGCTGATCGCTTTTCGGATAGTCGAAAATGCTGGCGTAGCTACCGTAGTCGTTAATGATGTACTCAAACGCCTTTGACTTCGCATGCCGGTCAGGAACGATTGTCGCGTAACGGGGCAGCATGCTCAGATTCGGGTACGCCGCCGTTACCAGCCTTCCGTTCGCAGCGGTTGACGGCGCGACCGCCACGTCATCCTGACCCTTCGACAGGCTCAAGGGAACGGCGGCGCACGCCGAGCATATCGTGAGTGCAGCCAGAGCACCGGCGTGTTTCACGAAACCAGTCGTATTCATTACGCTTACTCCTTAACGAACGGCCTAAACCCGTCGCTTTCGCGTCCGATTACTTCTTAGCTGCCACCACGCCGAGCGGGAAGTCGAAATTGCCCGTGAAGACCGCAATCGGTGAACCGCCGGCCGGGTAGTTAAAAACCTCGCCGTCACCATTACCCGCATCTCCGCAATAGACAAGGCCCTGAACGATCCAGGTCTGCGCGCAGTCGCTGGAACCCGACAACGATACCGTACCCTTCAACGTCGCCGTCGTTCCGCTAACGGTGTATTGATACGTTGCGTTCGCTATCTGATCGAAGACGCTAAGGTAGGTACCATCCCACTGCACCGAGCCAGGGAAGTCCGGAGAGTTGCTCGTTGTGATTGTTACAAATTTAGAGCTGCCCTTCGGGAGCTCGACGAGCGCGAAGCCCTCGCGGCTGCCGGTGAAGCCGTCGGCGAAGAGATTACCCTGATTGTCGTAGCCGTCGAAGAACTCTTCGTCCAACGGTGTGGTGTAAGCGGTGCCCGAGCCGCTTGCGTTCTTGAAGATGACGACGTCGCCGCCAGTAGTACTCGCCGTCCCGTCATAAATTCCGACTGCGAGATCGCCGCTGGCATCCATAGCGCAGCTGGTTGGGAAAGAGTCCGGGACGGACAGCGTCTTGATTGGCGTCTTGGGGACCTTGTACTCTGTGATCTGGTCAGGNNATAGTCGAAAATGCTGGCGTAGCTGCCGTAATTGTTAAATACATATTCATAGTATTTCGACTTCTTATGCCGGTCAGGAAGAATGGTGGCGTAAGTGGGCAGCGGGCTTAGGCGCGCTGCCGTTACCGGCCTCCCGTTCACGAACAGCGTCCTACCTACGTAGGTCGCATTGAGCGTAGCGGCCGATGGCGCGACCGCCATGTCATCCTGACCCTTCGCCACGCTCAGGGGAAGGGCGCCACACGCTGACAGTATCGCGAGTGCACATAGCGCACCGGCGTATTTCACGAAACCAGTCGTATTCACTACTTTAGTCCCTTCCTAGTAGCGTCTTGAGCGGGTTGCTGCATGCAAAAACCGGACCTCGGTTCGACAGCCAGAAGTGCTATAATGCGGAGATTATCGTCTAGGAAAAATCTGAATAAACTCTGAAACGCCCATCACACGCCGTTCCGCACGAGCAGCAAGAAGATCAACGCATGTGATACTAACAGCGGCGGTACGATTGCCGTTACGAGGTAGTACCCGGCGCCCAATAAACCGGGGTTGAGCGCGAGGTTGACACGCAGTCCTTTGTAAAACCCGTACAAAAGATCGACCGCGCCCCAAACATTGAACATCCAGACTGCCGCAATTGCCCAAGATAGGTTGTGTGCTAGCGCGGCCGCCGCGATGATGGCGAGAATCCCAGCGACGAGGTCGCCGTAAGCCGCTGGCGCGGCCCAGCTCCTCGGTAAGGACGCGGAAACGACGCCGGGCACCAGAAAGCTAAGGCCAATGAAGCGAAGAAACATGTGTGGAACCACAAGCCAGAGTAGCGCTACATGGGTGTCCTGAGCTTGTAGCCACGGCATTGCGAAAAGCACCGCGGCTGCAACCGAGCTCACGAAGCTCGCGAGTACATTAACTCCGAAGATCGCGAGCGGCTTCATCGGCTCCTGCGTGCCTTTTTGCCAAGCCTAAGCGCCACCGTAGCTCCTTTGTGATTCAGAAACAGTGCGTCTTAACCCGTAGATGCGGTGCGCGCTTTCTTAGGCGATGACTAAAAAGAAACCAGACCGGTTAGGAACGGGACAAGGGGATAATGCCGGACCGGCTATCCCCTTGTCGTTTGCTCTCGTTAAGTAAAGCGCGCGGCTTATAAGTTCTTGTTCGTGGGCGAGAAGCCGGCAGCTTCGGTGTAGGTCGTACCGTCGAGGCCGTTATCGAAACTATAGAGATACTTCACGCCCGTAGGTGCATACTTGTAGACGTCAATGTCGCTGTTCGTGACGTCACCCATGGCTACCTCATCGCCCTTCTGGTTGAGGTTGCCAAAAATCGAGTCACCCTTGAGGGTCGAGGAGCTGACGACCTTGCACTTCGGATCGCAGCCACTGTATACGTAAAGCGCGCCCGTCACATCGATCGAGACCAAGTTGCCCTTCGCGTCGAAGAAAAGACCGCCAAACCCCGCGTTCTTGGTGCCGGTTGCAACCGCGCCGCTACCTTTGCAGCCCTTCCAATAAACCAAGACAAAACCACTCGTCGCCGACGTGGCTGCCGACAACCAACAGTCACCTTTTGTGTCCGCGGCGACGCCGCCGCCATATCCCGTGATCGACGAGTTCGTCA
>PKWF01000003.1:3613-6469 GCA_003133185.1 Vulcanimicrobiota bacterium
CCGCTCGTGTCAGGGATCGATCCGAGAAGTTTTCCGCATAGCTTTGGGCCCGCATAAACATTGATTGACGGTTCCGAGGTTCCGTCACTTGCTGACGGAAGGATCAGGTTCTGCTGGAGATCGATGCCCCAACCATTTATTGCATAGCCGTCGATCGTACAAGTTGGCGCGCTGTTCTTACTGTTCGGATTTGGATATCCGTTGATGAGGCCTTCCGCCTCCGAAAGGTTGCTGTAGAATTCGCTAGCATAAAGGCCGCCAGCCGGCTTCTTCTTTTTATCCGGGAAGGCCCTTCCAAGGTGCAAGCGCTGTATGCCCGTAGCGCGCATCCATGGCGCTACCAAGCTGATCGGCACGCGGTTGTTGGCTTGCCCAACGCGTGATGGCGATATAAGGCTCGGGACAGAGCCGCTCTGCCCGGACAGATTGCCGGCGCAACCGGCGAGAAGCCCCACGCCAACCGCGGTGCAGAGCGCCGAAGTAAAGTAACGCATCAGGGAGTCTCCTTGGACGTGACGAGAAGTGTGGCTGTTAGAACCGACGAAACGACGCTGCCGCTTGAAGCAGACCGGAGGGCGTTCCGAAGGTGCCGGTGCCGAGGTTTGATTGCTCGATTTGGCCGAGAACATCCTGCATCTGTGTCACCAGCGCCACGCGAGGTAGAGCTTAGCGTAGCGCAGTCGTTGAGCGTCGCAGTACACGACGCTCGGAATTCCAAGAGCCCACGCTCAAAGCCTGATTACCGGACTCCTCGCGCGTCCTTGACAAGGGCTCCCTCGTAGGGCTAGTATGCCGTAACACGATATAATGCAAAACGGTACATCACACCTCGTCGAACCGACTTTACTAATCCTCGTGGCGCTCGCCCACGAACCCAAGCACGGCTATTCGATCATGCAAGACGTGGAAGCGGTGACGGGGTGGTCGATGCGTGCCGGTACGCTTTATGGGGCGCTAGCTCGTATGGATCGGCGCGGGTGGATTGAAGAGGTTCAGACCGACGACTACCGCCGGCGCCCGTACGCGTTAACCGCAGCGGGTCGGCTCGAACTGGCTCGTCACCTAACCCTTCTGGACGTCATCGTGAAAGTCGGCCGAAAAAGAATCAGACAACGAGGCACCACGCGGAGGAGAGCCTGACATGCAGAATGTTTCTCCAATCGAGACGCAGTTCAATGAGAGTATGGTAACGATCATCGTCGCCGACATGGAACGCTCGATCGACTTCTACACCAAGCGGCTTGGCTTGCCCCTGAAAACGCGCTACGGCAACGAGTTCGCAGTAGTCGAGGCACCCGGCGTCGTTATCGCCTTGCACCCCGAACCGAAGAACGGACGCGCGAAAGAGGGAAACCTCTCCATCGGGCTGGGCGTCGACTCCGTGGAATCCAGCATGAAACAGTTAGCACAACGTGGCATCACGTTTGCCGGCGGCATAGTCGCCGATCCTCCCATGCGTTTTGCCTTCTTCAAGGATCCCGATGGCGTCGAAATCTATCTGGCCGAACGCAGCGATTGGCAATAGCTCCTCGACAGCGGAGCGCGCAATGCTAGTGAATCGCGATGGCGGAAGGTTCGTATAAGCCGGTCGTGATCGTCGGAGCGATGCGATACCCGTCGAGCGTGTAGGTCGTCAACAGTTGAGCAGCGTGGCGTAGGTGAGTATCGATAGTCTCATCCGCGCGCCTGAGCGTCCCATCGCTCTACGTTCACACCCTTGACAAGCAGCCATAGAATCAGCGACCCTTCAGCCGCGATGCCGAGAATCTCGACGTACGTGCTTATATGCTTTAGCAGCTCGGGTGACAGAACCGTTAGCCAGCCCAGACCGGAGAGAACCATCAAGACGCCCAGCCCGCGCGGAAGGAAGGTCGATTTCAAGATGAGGATGCCGATGGTGAGGTTGAACAGACCAAAAATCGGCAGGGCGCTTAGGGCGGGAACGAGATGAAACAAGCTCAGCGATTGAATCACGCAGCCCACTACGCTGGTCGTCACGGCAAGCACAGCCAGATTTCGATTCACCCGATTGAACAACTGATAGAGCAGCAGCGTCACGACAATGTAGGCTGCATTCGCGATGAGGTTGGCGGCATCGCTTAGCGCGGCCGGCGTGCGGCCGATCGATGCTTCGGCGCCGATGACCAGTACGAAGTAGAGCAAGTACACGGCGCCCGTGGTTCGGGCCCTGGAAATCGTCATCTCGTTCGCCCTCAAGATTTTACCGAGTCGCGCCCCCCCGCTTGTTTCATTGTCTTTCGAGGGGCCGAGCAGCCGAAAAGGACGTTGTTGCGTGGCGAGGCAAATGCGCCCAATGCTGCGCCTGCTCCTGGTTGCAATACCGATCGCCGCGCTCAGCGTCGCCGTACCGCTCGTGAACCGAGTCGAGCCGCGCTTTTTCGGACTTCCCTTTCTCCTCTGTTGGATCGTCGGGTGGGCGCTCCTGACGCCGGCCTTTCTCTGGACGATCGGCCGTTTGGAGCGGCGCTGGTGAGCGGCTCGCCGATCGCGCTTGCCATCGTCGCGGCGATCGTCTTTGGCACGATCATCTTTGCGCTTTTGGCCGTGCGCCGCATCAAGATGGATCCGGCACAGTACATCGTGGGCGGCCGCTCGTTCGGCACGATCTTCCTCTGGGTGCTGCTCGCCGGCGAGATCTACACGACATTCACGTTTCTCGGCATCGCCGGTCTCTCGTACTCGGCGGGCGCACCGGCCTTTTACGTGATCGCCTACGGCGCGGCCGCCTATGCGATCGGCTACTTCCTCACTCCCGCGATTTGGCGCGTCGCAAAAGAAGGCAATCTTCTCACGAGCCCCGATTTCTTCGAGAGCCGTTACAACAGCCGCGCGCTG
>PKWF01000196.1 GCA_003133185.1 Vulcanimicrobiota bacterium
GTCGAATTCCGGGCGTCAGCGTCAGAAAGTCGTCACCGAAGAAGCGCTTGAGATCGCGCACCTCGCGCGCGCTGCAAACGACGCCGGCACAGCCGGCGTCGCGCGCCAACGCCGCCAGACGAATCGCGTTTTCGCCGGGGCCTCCTTGCAGCCCGAGCTCGTTGAGATCCTCTGGAGCGATGCTGGTCAGTAACGTGACGGCGAAGACGTGGGGCGCGGGAAGGTCGAGTTCCGCCGCCCGCTCGGCGGCGGAGTCGACCGCGGCGCGCATCATCTCCAGGCCGCCGAGGGCGTGCACGTTGAGCATCTGCACGGTCGGGCGCACCAGCGCGGAGACGGCCGCGGCGACGGTTCGCGGGATGTCGTGGAGCTTCGCGTCGACGAACGTTCGCACGTCGCGCGCTTCACAGTACGAAAATATTCGCTCCGGATAGCCGCAGAGCGCCTCGAGCCCGATTTTCACGATAACGTCGAGTTCGTAGAGCGCATCCACGAGCCGTTCGGCATCCTCGGCCCTCGGTACGTCGAGGGCAACGATCAGTTGAGTGGCCATTCCAGTCAGCCTTCATCTCCTTCGTACTGATGTGCGGTCGCGATTTCCACGTGCGCCCGGCCAACGATTTCTTCAATCGATGCGATATTGCGTCGCGTAAGGTAGGCTTGCAACTCCGCGACGAGACGCTCGGGAATTCGCGGATCGGTGAAGTTCGCCGTTCCAATCGAGATTGCCGTCGCTCCGGCCAGGAAAAACTCGAGTGCGTCCGCCAGAGTCTCGATACCTCCCTGACCGACGATTGGAATGCTCACGGCCTGTGCGATTTCGTAAACGGCGAGTACGGCAATCGGACGAATCGCGGGGCCGGAAAGGCCCCCGGTGATGTTACCCAAGCGCGGACGCCACGTTTCCACGTCAATCGCCATCCCGCGGACCGTATTGATAACCGCCAGCGCATCCGCTCCGCTGTTCTCCGCTTGACGGGCGATCGCGACGATATCGGTCACGTTAGGAGAGAGCTTGACGATCAGCGTCTTGTTCGTCGTGGCGCGCGCCGCTTCGACGACTCTGGCGGTCAGGTCGGGATCACAGCCGAACGTCTCTCCCTCGCGAGCCACGTTGGGGCACGAGACGTTCAGCTCGATGGCCTCGATCTCGTCCCGTGCCGCCAAACGCTCGCAGACGTAGGCATAATCGTCGATCTCGAATCCGGCGACGCTTCCAACGATCTTACACGGCCGGCCGGCATACTTGTGAAGCTCGCGCTCGAGATACCATTCGATACCTGGATTCTGCAACCCGATCGCGTTGAGCATGCCCGCCGGGGTATGGACGAGCCGCGGCGTCGGATTGCCCAGACGCGGCAATCGTGTCACGCTCTTGAGCACGATCGCGCCGATCTTCGAAAGATCGGCAAACGGCGCAAACTCTTCGCCCGATCCGTAGCATCCGCTGCCCATCAAGGTCGGAAAGGCAAGCTCGAGTTTTCCGAGCTTGATCGCGAGCGCCGGTTGTGGATTCACCACCGCAGTTCGTGCGCCCAAAAAACCGGACCCTCTTTGCAGATGCGCGCGTACACGACGTCGCTTCCGCCGCGCTCCGCCGGGGGAAAGCTGGGTGCTTGCGCGCTAGCGTTGCTCAGCGGGACGACGCAGCCCCAACAACCGCCGACGCCGCATCCAAAAGTCTCTTCCAACGAGAGCTGCGCGCGCACCCCGAAGCCGCTCGCGATTTCCCCGACGCGTCGTAACATCGGCGAAGGACCGCAGGCGTAGATAAGTTCGGGTCTCTGCGAGCGCACCAATGTGTCGGTCACAAATCCACGTTCGCCGCGCGTGCCGTCGTCCGTAGCCAGGACGAGCTCGCAACCGGCATCGGCGAATCGTTGGGCGTCGACCAAGAGCTCAGCAGTTCGCGCTCCGTAGAAAAGACGCACGTGGGCGCCTCGACGCAGCAGCTCGCGCGCGCACAACCAGACTGACGCAATGCCGACGCCGCCGGCGACGATCGCGACGTCGCGCGTGTCGCCCGAGCAATCGAAGCCGTTGCCGAGCGGCCCGAGCACGTCGAGCCGATCCCCGCACGCCAAGGTCGCAAGTTCGCGCGTGCGCTTGCCTGTTACGAAGAAGAGAATGCTCACGCGCTTGCCTTCCGCTTCGTAGACGGCCAGCGCCGTCGCGGCCGCTTCACCGCTCGGCGGGATCACCATCAGATATTGGCCCGGTTGCGTTGCATTGGCGAGCTCCGGCGCGTGAAGCGTCAAGAGGACCACTCCATCTGCGAGCTCGCGGCGCTCGAGTATCGTCGTCGCCGCAACGCGTGGATGCAAGTCAAGCATCGCCATACCAATCATATTTTCTGCTTATTTTCAGAAAATTCTTCGAGAACGGGTGAACGGTCTTGCTACTCTAGCCGTTATACTGTATAGAGAGCGTAAGTAAAAAGAAAGGAGGGGTCCGCAGATGGCAGGTCTTATCGTCTTCAAATCGCTAGCCGACGCACTTAGAGCGGGCTATCAAGTATACGATCGGACTGCAGATGGATATCTGGTCAGGACTCGTACAACCGCTGGTTGGGCCATGGCCTTGGTCACCTGCAAGTAGCATTCCGTTATTATTCTAAAGTTAATGCCGCCGGCAACCGCCTGGCGGCATTATTTTTTCAAAACTCGAAAAGTTAGGCGCGATAGTCCGGCGGCGATGCCGGCTTCTCGATCTCCGGAATCGACCCTGGGCGCCAGCCGCCGTAGGTTGGACCGGGCGGCACCGCGCTTCCGGCCGAATGCTCGGGCGGGGCGCCAGCGTCAAAGGTGGGGCCGAATCGCCGTTGCCCTGCGGGAACTCCGAACGTCGCGCCGCTGAGAACCGCGTTGATGATCTGTGCGATACCCACGAACAGCGGGATCAAGCCGCCTAGCAACCACGGACCGTAGACGTACGTGCCGTCTCCTCGATATCCGATGAAACCAAGTCCAATGAGCAGCGCGAACCCGACGCAAGCAACTTGAATGCCTCGGCGGAGCTGGTGCTGGGCGTAGTAGTCGGCTTGGTACGCGTATTGGTTAGTAGCGGGTCCCGCCGATTGGTTCGGCGACCAGCCGTGTTTCATCGCGCGTCTCATATCACGCTCGTTCGCCGGCGGAACGATACCGTGCCGCAGCATCTCCATTCGCTCTTTATGCGCGAGGACGCGCGAGATGATCCAGGCGGCGACGGGTGCTCCGAAGATGCAGACGATCGCGAGTACCGGGATGAGAGTATCAGAATCCATGACTTTGGAAATCTCCGTTCGTGTAAAGATGAATCGATCCATCGGAGGTCGCCAGCTTCATCGTGCTCGAGCCGGCACCAAGACGTATTGTCTGCCGCGCGGAATCGTCACGCGCGAGCGAGGTTCCATCGACTTCGATTTGTCCGTCGCCGGTCGATGCGTCGATGGCCAGATCGGAATCCTGCGCAACCCGCAGGTTGACCGAACCGTCGTCGGTCGATACTTCGTAAGACCCGTTTGGCGCGAAAGTACCCGCCACGCGCAAGGGGCCGTCGTCGCTGTGCAGCGTCGCATCGGGACGCGCGCCGGCTATCGTCAGATTGTTGGCTTCAATGCGCCCCTCGTGCGTGCGAGCGACCAGCGATCCAACGCTAACGTCCGCGAGCGTGAGGTGCCCGTCATTCGACTCCATCGCGAGACGATCGCCTTGGACGTTGGTTGCGGTAAGATATCCATCGTCGCTGCCGGCATCCACGGTGCCGCGCAGATGGCTCAACGTCACGTGTCCGTCCTGCGACCGAACGTTGACGCCGCCGGTGATACCGTCGACGTCAGCGCCCGAGCAACGGGCGATCTGGACGTGGGATCCGCTCGGAACATCCACTTGGATGGCTTCGGTGCTAAAACCAAATACCTCGACGGAAAAATGATGCGCCGCGCGACGTTCGATCCGTACGCCGTCACCAGTTCGCGTGACGCGCAGCTGCGGATAGCTCGAACTCGAGAAGATGGCGCCGCGCATCTGCGTCAGATCGCGCACGTG
>PKWF01000191.1 GCA_003133185.1 Vulcanimicrobiota bacterium
GAGCCGTTCGAGGATATCTGCAGCCGCCTGCCAGTTGCCGCCGTTCTCGAGAGCCCCGCTCAGCGCTACCCGAACGTCGAGGGCGTCGGGCGCGACGGTGACGGCCGGCTCGACCCCCGCAGGTAATTCAGCGAGAAGCCGCTGCGCNNGTTCGCCGCTCGCGGAAGACGTGGCGCTCGGAAACGTGCAGTAACTTTGCGACCGCGTCGCAGCGCTCGCCCCTGATGTCACAGCGCACGACGATTTCACGTTGTCGCAACGAAAGCTCGCCGAACACAGACTGCATTACTCTTGCAACGTCGCGGCGATCGACTGAGGGAGATATTCGCTTGGCGAGAGGGTTGGCGCGAAGAGGGCGCGACTCTTCAACACACCTCAGCAGTTCGGCGCAAGCGCGAATCGTTTCGGCATCGAATCGCGGGCCGGGAGTACGCTTTCTCGACATGCCTTTTCCTTACGGTGGCCCGCTAGGGTGACGGCTTTGGCGCAGGAATCATTCGCTGCGTGGTCCGACGCAGTTTGTTGTCGCGGATCGTGTAGGTTGCAACGATGAATTTTGAGGGGCAACAATTGGGATCCTTGGCCACGTAGTAGGGCGAGGTCGCGACGAGCTTCCCGCCTTTGACCTGCACGCCGAGGTGGCCGGCGGAATCGATGTGCCCCGCATAAACGAACGACACGTGACCACGGCGAGCAAAGACGATCTGGGTAAAGACGCCGCCGCTTCCGCCGCTATCGAGCGGAACGGCGAGCACCTCATAGCCGCTCGTAAGCGTTCCCTGGTGCGCGAGCTCAGATGTGACGTATCCGCCGATGGCTTGTCCTTCGGGAGCGCCTAGCACATCAACGTACGGGTGAGACTTCGGATCGAATGCCGACGACGGCGGCACGCTCCGATCGATCTTGAGCTGCGGCGTCGCCTTAACGAGAGCGATGATCTGCGAGGGCGTCAGCGCCGTCGGGGATGCCAGCGCCAGGCTAGGAACGAGCGCGAATGTCAACGCCCAAACGGCTTTTCTTACCATACGAAGAGTGTGTTACTACCTTCGGGCGACGGCCTTCCTTCCGCTACGCAAGAGGGGCCCGCGAGGGCGCGTAGCAATTGAGTCTATGGCCTTCTTCGATCGATCCAACGCGATGGCGAAGCCTGGCTTCAATCGGTGGCTGGTTCCGCCTGCGGCGCTTTGCATTCATCTCTGCATCGGCGAAGCGTACGCCTTCAGCGTCTTTACCAAGCCGATGGCGCAAGCGATCGGCATCACCGCTCCAAAGCCCGGTGCCGATTGGACGGTCCCCGAGCTGGGCTGGATCTTCAGCCTCGCCATTTTGGTTCTCGGCCTCTCCGCGGCATTTGGCGGCAAGTGGGTGGAGCGGGCGGGCCCCCGCAAGGCGATGTTCGTCGCGGCGCTCTGCTTTAGCGGCGGCTTGATCCTCGCAGGTATCGGCGTGAACGCACATCTGCTGTGGCTGGTCTATCTCGGCTACGGGGTGGTCGGAGGATGCGGACTCGGCATCGGCTACATCTCCCCGGTGTCAACGTTGATCAAGTGGTTTCCCGACCGGCCGGGCTTGGCGACCGGCACCGCCATCATGGGCTTTGGCGGCGGCGCAATGATCGGCGCGCCGCTCTCCGTACTCCTCATGAAACACTTCGCCAACCCATCGGGCACCGGGGTCGCGCAGACGATGTTCGTGCTGGGCGTTCTCTACTTCATCTGGATGGTCGTCGGTTCGCTGATCGTGCGAATCCCGCAAGAAGGCTGGAAGCCTGTCGGCTACATCGCGCCGGTCGCTTCGCAGGCCATGATTACGAGCAAAAACGTCGTGCTGGAACGAGCCCTGCGCACGCCGCAGTTCTATCTCCTCTGGCTCGTGCTCTGCTTGAACGTCACCGCCGGGATTGGAGTTATCGCCCAAGCGTCGCTCATGATCCAAGACATTTTTGGTGTGACCGCCGTGGCGGCGGCGGGCTTCGTCGGCCTCATCAGCCTCTTCAACATGGGCGGGCGAATCTTTTGGGCATCGCTCTCGGACTTCGTCGGGCGTAAGCGAACCTACGCCATCTTCTTCATCGCCGGTGCGGTTCTGTACGCCTTCGTTCCAACCTGGGGACATCTGCACGCCGTCGCGCTCTTCGTCCTGTCGTTTGTGTTGATCATCAGCATGTACGGCGGCGGCTTCGCAACGATTCCGGCTTACCTGCGCGATCTTTACGGAACCGTCAACGTCGGCGCGATTCATGGAGCGCTGCTGACGGCATGGTCGGTCGCGGGAATCGCAGGGCCCGTCCTGATCAACTACATTCGCGAGTACGAGATCAATCACGGCGTCGCCAAGGCCGACGCATACTCCGTTACCATGTACGTCATGGCCGCGCTCTTAGTCGTCGGGCTCCTGTGCGATCTCGCGGTTCGCCCTGTAGACGAGCGCCACTATCTCGAAGCGCAAACCGTAACCTGAGGTTTCTACGATGGATCAGCTTGAAGAACGCATGGGCCCCGAAGACAGCAACACGACAATGCTCGTTGTGGCCTGGCTCTGGGTCGGACTACCGCTGGCTTGGGGCATCGCCGTCACGATCGCCAACGCCACGAAACTCTTCCAGTAGCGCGACTGTATGAAACCTACTTCCAGCTTTGCTTGAGCTGGGTTAACGTTGGTCGCGGAGTAAGGACATCGACGCCCCTGCTGCCTGGCGAGACGGAGTTGAGGCCGAACCACGCTTGGTCGTCGCTGCAGCCGGGGAAGCCCCCGTTGAATGTGTCGTTGCCTTGATGCACGTCCTTGTCGCCGCTCTTCCACCACTCGTCGGTCCACTCGAAATAGAATCCGCCGGAGACGATGCCATTCTCATCGGTAAATCCCGACGCTAGCCACCGGCCGTTGTTCCAAACCAGATCGACGAGACCGGGCATGCCCGGGTCACCCTTTGCCGTCAGCTCTTTGACGTCGCGATTGCTCGGGCCGGCCTTCTTGTCGGGAACGCACTGCGTCTCTTGATAGAAGCCATTCTTCCAACTGTAGGTGTTGCTCCACGCCGGGTGATATGCCGCGCTCGCGCCATACTCGGTCAGCATCGTCGGCTTGGTCGTCGTGTTCTTGAGCTGCGTGAACAGGTTTAAGAACGTCCGACCACGGTAGATGTTAATACCCCACGCGTCGACGGCCGCTCCGAACTTTTCGCCGGCCTTCACGAAGCCGATGTTGCCGTCGGGTTCTGAGGTCGTCACGATCTTATCCGCATCGCCGCCGTCGGCAAATCCTTGCTTTGCCGCCTTCGCAACGGTGTTGAACCCGTCCCACCACTTCTGTTGGGTGATGAAGTTGTCGGCGCCGATCTCGTTGCTGATGGTAACGCCGAAGACCGCCGGGTACTTTGCGTACTTCGCATCGAGATCGTGATACTGCTTGGCCAGCGCACGCACCGAGTCCGCATTGAATAACACGTCGCCGTTGAAGTGGATGCTCATAAGGACGTAGACCGGCTTGGTCCCGCCGTTCCAAGCGGCGTCGAGAAACTTGGTGATTGGGCCGGTCTTATCGTCGTAGGGCGGCGGCACGACGTTATAGACGTGAATCGCATTGGCACCCATCGCTCGCATCAGCGGAAGGTCGCGCGAC
>PKWF01000139.1 GCA_003133185.1 Vulcanimicrobiota bacterium
TCACGCACGCGCTCGGCGCGCTCGAAATGGGGACCCGCGCATTCGACGAGTTGGTGCGCTACGGTCGCGACTTCTTTGGCGACGAAAGCGCTGTGGCGTATCAACGGCGTCTCGTGCGCGCGGCACTATTGCTGCACGATATCGGCCACGGGCCCTTCAGCCACGCCTGCGAGGAGGTTCTCGGCGTTCGTCACGAGCGTCGCACTTCCGATATGCTGGCGTTGCGCGACGTGGCCGAGGGCATCGCCGCGCTCGAGGTCGACGCCGGTGACGTGCTCGGACTGATCGTGGCGGACCCTGCGAGCCGATATCCCGCGCTGCGCGAGCTCGTAAGCGGACCGAATCTAGATGCCGACCGCATGGATTACCTTCAGCGCGACGCCTACTTCACCGGCGTCGCGACCGGCCGCTACGACGCGGAGCAGCTGCTCGGATCGCTGCGCATCATCAGCCACGGTGGACGCCAGGTCGTCGGCATCGACCGCCGAGGCGTCGTTGCACTCGAGTCGTTCGTGATGGCGCGCTACATGATGTTCGCGTCGGTCTACTTCCATCACACGACGCGCGTGTTCGAACACGTGCTGCACGACGTGCTGCGCGAACTCTGGCCGAACCCGCGCGCACTCGACGAGATCGGCGAGTTCCTTCGCTGGGACGACTTCCGCGTGCTCAACTCACTCGACGATTCGCGCAGCGAGGCGGCCTACGCTCTGCGCAACCGCGTGAGGGTCTACGCTTTGGCCGCCGAGTTCAATGCCGAACGCGACCTGCGCGCCTTCGGGGCCTGTGAGGCGGCGCTGCGCGAGCGCTTCGGCGAAGCCAACGTCTGGGCCGACTCGCAATCGCAGCTCCTGCATCGCCTCCCCTTGGGAATCGGTCAGCCCTCGACCGTTCTGGTGGACGGCCCGAGTGGTCAGGTCGATGCGCGCGAGGCCTCCGACGTCATCGCTAAACTTAGCGGGATTGCCTACTGGCGCAAGCTCTTCGTGCGCCGATCTCCCGGCCGCGAAGATGACGTACGCGAGGCACGCCGCATTTGCGCGAACGTCGTCGCCGGCTAGCTGAGGATGCCGATTGCCGCTTGAGCGGCCGCCAGTCGCGCGATTGGGACACGATAGGGCGAGCAGGAGACGTAGTCGAGGCCCAAGCCGTCGCAGAAGGCAACGCTGCTGGGCTCGCCGCCGTGTTCTCCGCAGATGCCGATCTTGAGATCTGCGCGCGCCGAACGCCCTAGCGTCACCGCTTGCTGCATCAGCGCGCCGACGCCACGCCGGTCGAGCACTTGAAAGGGATCCTCTTTGAGGATTCGCTTATCGAGGTAGACGGGAATGAACGACGCCTCCGCATCGTCGCGGCTGTATCCGTAGGTAGTCTGCGTGAGATCGTTGGTACCAAACGAGAAGAATTCGGCATCGGCGGCAAGCTCGTCGGCGACGATGCAGGCCCGGGGAAGCTCGATCATCGTGCCGATCCGGTAGGGCACCTCCACGTCCTCTCTCTTTAAGGTTTCGTCGGCGACGCGCTTGGCGGCCTCGCGCGTCGTCTTCATCTCTTCCTTCGTTCCAACGCCGGGAATCATGACGTCGGGCCGCGCGTCCACGCCCCGGCGCCGCAACTCGCAGGCCGCTTCGAAGATGGCCCGCACCTGCATCTCGTAGATCTCGGGATAGACGATTCCCAAGCGGCAGACGCGCAGCCCGAGCATCGGATTCTGTTCGTGCAGCTGCGCGACGCGGCGTAACAGCGCTTCCTTCTCGCGATACTCCGCCGACTCGATGCCTTTGGTGAGGCGCAGCTCCGTCGTTTCGACGAGCAGCTCTTCGAGCGACGGCAGAAACTCGTGCAGTGGCGGATCGAGCAGCCGGATCGTCACCGGCAATCCCTGCATCGCTTCCAAGATGCCGAGAAAATCGTCACGCTGAAAAGGCAGCAGCTTTTCAAGCGCTTTCGCCCGCCCCTCAACGGTGGTCGCTAAGATCATTTCGTGGACGATCGGCAGGCGCGCGGGCTGCATGAACATATGCTCGGTGCGGCAGAGACCGATGCCCTGCGCGCCGAGCTCGCGCGCCTTCACCGCATCCTCGGGCGTATCGGCATTCGCCCAGACCTGCATGCGCCGCAGCTCGTCGGCCCACGACAGAAACGTCGCGAGCCAGTCGGGCAGGTGCGACGGCGGCGGAATCAATCGCAGTTCGCCGATAACCACGTTGCCGGTCGTACCGTCGATCGTCAGCCAATCTCCTTCGCGCAGCTCCCGCCCGCCGAAGCTGGCGCGTTTGTTGCGCAGATCGATTCGAATGGCCTCGCAACCCGCGACGCACGGTTTACCCATACCGCGCGCAACGACCGCCGCATGTGAGGTCGCGCCGCCTTTTTGGGTTAGAACTCCCTCGGCGGCGATCATTCCGTGGACGTCGTCGGGCGTGGTCTCGGTTCGCACGAGGATCGTCTTGCGGCCCTGCTCCTTCCAGGTGACGGCATCTTCCGCCGAAAAAACGATCTGGCCGGCCGCGGCGCCCGGCGCGGCGTTGAGGCCCTTGCACGCGACGGCGATGCGCTCGTTGGGATCGATGCGAGCGTGGAAGAGCTGGTCGAGCGATTGCGCGTTGACCATTCCAACGGCGCGGCGCTTATCGATGAGCCCTTCTTCAACCAGATCGCGCGCTATTTTCACGGCGGCTTCAGCCGTGCGCTTTGCGTTGCGGGTCTGTAGCATGAAGAGCTTCCCACGCTCGACGGTAAACTCCAGATCCTGAACGTCGCGATAATGGCGCTCCAGACGGGTGGCGATCTCTACGAACTGCCCGTAGACCTTGGGCTGAAGCCGGGCGAGGTCCGCGATCTTCTCCGGAGTGCGAATGCCCGCAACGACGTCCTCACCCTGCGCGTTGGTAAGATACTCGCCGAAGAGCTTCCGCTCGCCGGTGTTCGGATCGCGCGTAAATGCGACGCCGGTCCCGGAATCGTCGCCCATGTTTCCAAAAACCATCTCCATGACGTTGAC
>PKWF01000302.1 GCA_003133185.1 Vulcanimicrobiota bacterium
CCGGACGGTACGCGCTTGGGCGCAGCATGCCGTTGCGGTCTCGGTACTGAAAGAGCGCGAAGCTGAAGCCGCCCAGGAAGCGGCCCTGCGAGGGCTGGTAATCCAGCGCGAGGCGCGAGATGTCAAAAGGAAAGTTGAATGCAACGAGCAGCCCGCGCCCCTTGTACGCCACGCGGTAGAGCAGCGTGCGAAACTCCGCTGCCGATAACAGCATCAGTTTTGGATTACTCGGGATGCTGCGCTCTGGGATGCCGCGTGGATCGGTGTCGGCCGAATGGCTCGCGACGTAGCGCTCCAAGGTCGTCAGCTCGCGTGGCAGCAGATCGTCGCCGTAGAACAGACCCTCTTCGAGACAGCGGCCTTCGACCAGGAACCGATAGCTGCCGAAGGTCAGAGCTTGCGCTTTATCCGTGCGCGTCTCGCAGTCAAAAACGAGCATGCCGTCGATCTGCGGCATGGTCTTGCGATCCGACTGCGACGACGGTAGATCGGGATAGACGCGAACTGCGATCGGCAGATCACTAGTCATGCGGCTTACGTTTCGTCGCAGCCTTGCGGGATGCTCGCTTCGCAGCAGCTTCGAGCTTTGGAAGCCAGTCCAGCCCATAGACGGTAACGAGCAGCTCCTCGACGTGGAGCAACCTCGCGCTGTTTGCCTTGTGCTCCGCAAGCATGTGCTCCGTATTATCGTACAGCCCGTGCGACTCCGCGATGCTCGCGAGCAGGACGCTTCCGTTAGGATTTTCCAGGGCTCCGGGCGGCNNCGCCGGTCGGATTTTCCAGCGTCTCGGGCGTCCAGTCGAGCTGCTTCACACTAAAGACCGCCCGGTGGTCGTTGACGGGATAGCGGATCGTCAGGTCGCTGTTGCGCTGGCCGAAGACGTGATTGAGCTCGTAGGGCGGCCGTCCTTGGGCAATGCGCTCGCAGCGGTAGCAGCACGGCAGCTCGCGACCGAAAATCAGCCCGTACGGTCGCGATTCCTTGCCGCACGATACGCACACCGCCCCAGGCCCGACAAGGCGCTGGGAGCGCGAGCTGCGCAGCCAGGCGCCGGTCGGAGCGTCTTTGCGCATCAGCCACGCCGAGCGTAGATGCTCTCAAAGGAAAGTGCTCCGAGGTCGCCCTGGCGCGCGAGCTCTTCCTCATCTGTAAGGAACGGCACCTCGCGCCCTTCGGCATCGAGAATTTTGGTCTTGCGCAGCTTGCGCAGGTTTGTATCGTCGCCTGTTTTGAGGAACCCGCGCTGAGCAATTGCGCGCTTTGAAAGTTCCGATGCGGCGCGGGAGCCGCGCACTCCAACCTCGATCTTGCCGCCGTGCCCCGGCACAACCAGCGGACGAAAGAGATTATCGCCCGGCTTGGCTGCGTATCGGCCACCCTCGGTTTTGCGCAGCGCCGAGCCGCCCAGTTTGACGACGGTGCGCGGATCGACGCCGTACTCGGCCGCAGCGCTCTTGAGCGACACACCGTCGCGCATGCGCGTGACCACGTGCGCGACATTCTCGATCGCTAGCTGCGAGCGGCGCGGCAGCTTGCCGAACTGCGCGAGCGTCTTGGNNACTGCAACTAGAAGAGGGCCGAGGCGGGCATGCCTCGGCCCTTGCTCGTTAGCAGTCGCTCTCCGTGAAGTAGTACGCCTTGCCCGATTGGCGCAGTCGTACGTTCTCGATTTTGCCCCCGCGTGCGAGATACGCCTGAGCATCTCGGAGTTGCTGATCACGGCCGGGATTCGAAGTGAGACTGAGCTGCTCGGCTTCACGATCGGCGACCTTGACCGTAACGAGCCAACGATCGTGGCCTTCGTAGCCGCGACCTGGCTCGAACTTGATCTCCAGGATGTCGAAGCGGAGACCTTTGCTCGCGAACTCGGAGTTGTCTGCGTATACGTGCCCGGAACCGAATGAGAACTTCTCCACGGTCTCCGAGACGATCGATTTTCCAGGCTGGGAATCAGCTTTGTTCGTCATTGTGTCCTTTCTTTGAAGTGTGTGATCTGTGTTTGTACGGAGAGACTCACGGATCGGGTGGAGGCGTCCAGCGCGCACCAGCCCAGATCGCGAGTGCAAGGAAGCCGACAACGCTGACAAAGACAAGCCAGCCGGTTAGTGGCGAGGCCTCCTCGACTGGCGTCTCGTCCGATTGAGAGCGCCGTTGCTTCATCGGGCGTGGATCGCCGTAGAACTCGCGAGCCGTTTTGCGCACGAGCCAGTCGCTCACACCGAGTTCGCGTGAGATCGAACGGAACGAGCGCGCTTCATCCTCACGGAGCAGACTCTCGATTGCCTCGCGATCCGTGCTCACGGCGCGACCTCCAGCCCGTCTCCGACCTCTTCGAACATCCGCTCAGCGCGGTCGCCGAAGAAGCTGCGGAGTCTCTCTCGGTCACGCTCGCTAGCGGCCAAACGCCCACTTTCGAGGTAACCGAGGGTTAGGTGGCTCATCCCGAGTCGCCGCGCCGCCTCGGCCTGGGTCAGCCGTGCGGAGAGGCGCCAGAGCCGCAATCGTAGCATTTTCCTTACTCCTTCCGTGTAAGGTGGGGGCCCTTACGCAGTAAGCATAACCGGGAAGTAAGGCGTTGTCAGGGAATATTACCGGGGTGGAAGGATTACTCCCCGAGGGGCCGCCCGAGCGGGCTCGCCCAGGGTCGCGCAGCTACGCTAGTCTCCAGCAGCGGGTCGACTTCGTACGATGGTTGGCAGAGCTCATCGCCCAGTCACCGCTCAAGCACAAGCAAATCGCGCGTGAGCTTTGGCCAAACAGCGCCGAGGATGCAACGACGCACCAAATCAAACTCTACACAGAGGTGCGATGGACGAAAGCCGGTCCGAAGGTCACGTTGCCAGCTCCTGCAACGCTACGAAAGCTCTGCGCACTTCTCGACATTCCTTGGACCGAGGCCTTCGGCAACGCAGGCTATTACCGCGAGTTACTTCAAGCCCTCGCTGACCTTGCTGATCTCGGCTGGAAATGGTACGCGGAAGATCGCGCAAACGGCCTTCTACTTGAGAGTGTTCGCACCGAGCACGTTAGCCAGATCGGTACTGAACCAGTTGACGCAGCTTTCCAACGGCCGGAGTTCGCGGAGCGGTACATCATCGGCTTTTGGGAAGAGGACCCGCACGAGCCTCCCGAGATCACCTTCAACGAGCAAGCTGACGCCCACGAGATTGAGTACATGAAGGAATGGGCGCGAAAAGACGCGGCTCAA
>PKWF01000126.1:0-160 GCA_003133185.1 Vulcanimicrobiota bacterium
GTGCGCACGACGAGTTTGGCGAAAAACGTCGAGTCTTTGATGTCGTGAATTACGACCTGCTCGAGGTTGGTGTTGAGCGACTCGAGGATATTACGCATCAGATCGTGCGAGAGCGGACGAGGCACCGGCGCGCCTTCCAGCGCGAGCGCGATCGCCGTCG
>PKWF01000126.1:254-616 GCA_003133185.1 Vulcanimicrobiota bacterium
ATGCCACTCTCCTGCGGAATCGTCGGCCTGCCGAACGTCGGCAAGTCCACAATCTTCAATGCGCTGACACGCTCGGCCCAGGCGCTGGCCGCAAACTATCCTTTTGCGACGATCGAGCCCAATGTGGGCGAGGTCGCGGTACCCGATCCGCGGCTGCCCGTCCTCCAACGCCTCGCCGGCGCGGCGCGAATTATCCCGGCGACCGTTCGCTTCGTGGACATCGCCGGCTTGGTGCGCGGCGCCAGCGCCGGCGAGGGACTGGGCAACGCCTTTCTCAGCCATATCCGGGAGACCAATGCGATCGCGATGGTGGTTCGCTGTTTTGAGGACGATGAGGTCACGCACGTTGAGGGCGCACTCGA
>PKWF01000126.1:676-2686 GCA_003133185.1 Vulcanimicrobiota bacterium
TCGCTCGAGGCGCAGGTCGCGGCCGATTCGTTCCTTCTCACCGCCAAACCGATCCTTTACGTTGCGAACGTGGACGAGGACCAGATCGGCAAGAGCTCCGACAAGGTGCGGACCGTCGAGGAGATCGCACGCGCCGACGGCGGGCGGGCCATCGTGCTTAGCGGTAAAGTCGAAGCCGAGCTGGCCGGGCTCTCGGAATCCGAGGCGGTCGAGTTTCGGCGGGAGTTGGGCATCGAGCGCAGCGGCCTCGACGATTTGGCCGCCGAAACCTACGAGCTGCTCGGCCTGATGACATTCCTCACCGCGGGCGAAAAGGAAGCTCGTGCCTGGCCGATTCGCAAGGGGACGAAGGCCCCCCAGGCGGCCGGCACGATTCACAGCGATATCGAGCGGGGCTTCATCCGGGCCGAGATCGTCTCGTACGAGGATTTCGTGCAGTACCAGACCATGGAGGCGTTGCGCGCCGCCGGGCGTGTCCGCAGCGAGGGCCGGGAGTACGTGATGCAAGAGGGCGACGTCGTGAACTTCCGATTCAACGTATGAACCGAGGGGCTCGGGCGGCAAAATCGGGAAAGGGTGTCGCATGACCACTGCTCTGCGCGAAACGGCGCCCTCCGTTCGCGACGTTTCCGTCTTCGGCGACGCGATCGCGTACTTCAACGAGGCCGCCGACCTGCTCGAACTCGACGGCGGCATGCGCCGCATTCTCACTCATCCGTCGCGCCAGATCATCTTCTCGATTCCGTTCCAGCGCGATTCGGGCGAGTTCGAAGTCTACACCGGTTATCGCGTGCAGTACAACTTCGCCCGCGGACCGGCAAAAGGCGGCATCCGCTACCATCCAGGCGTGACGCTCGACGAAGTTACCGCGCTGGCCTTTTGGATGACGTGGAAGTGCGCGGTAGTCGATCTGCCGTTCGGAGGCGGCAAAGGGGGCGTCACCTGCGATCCCGCAACGCTCTCGTCAAACGAGTTGGAACGCATCACGCGCCGGTACGCCGCGGAGCTGGTCGAGGTCGTCGGTCCGGATAAAGACGTTCCGGCGCCCGACGTCAACACCACGCCGCAGGTGATGGCGTGGTTCATGGATACGTACTCGATGCACGTGCGGCAGAACATGCCCGGAGTCGTCACCGGCAAACCGCTGGAGATCGGCGGTTCGCGCGGCCGCGTGGAAGCGACCGGTCGCGGCGTAACGATCTGCGCGCTCGACGAGATGGCCGAGATGGGTTTGCGCCCCGAAGAAGCGACGATCGCGATCCAGGGCTTCGGCAACGTCGGACGCTATGCGGCAAAACTCTTCAAAGACCGGGGCTGTAAAGTCGTCGGCATCTCCGACGTGACCGGCGCCTACTATAACGAACAAGGCATCAACGTCTACGGCGCGATGGAGCATACGTCCAAGTTCGGAACGCTCGAGGGCTTTAAAGGCGGAGATAGGATCACCAACACCGAGCTGCTGACCAGCCCTTGCGACGTGCTCGTTCCCGCCGCGCTCGAAAAAGTTTTCACCGCCGAAATTGCGTCGAAAGTTCAGGCAAAGCTCTTGGTCGAGGGCGCGAACGGACCGACGACGCCCGAAGCCGACCGAATCTTCCGTGAAAAAGGCATCGTCGTCATTCCCGACATCATGGCCAACGCCGGCGGCGTCACCGTCTCGTATTTCGAATGGGCGCAAGATCGCATGGGTTATTTTTGGAAGGAAGCCGAGGTCAACGAGAAGCTCGAGGACTTTCTCTTGTCGAACCTGCGCGCAATCCGCGCGATCGCAAACTCCCGGCACGCAACGTTGCGAACCGCTGCGTACACGCTGGCCATCGATCGCGTGGTCAAAGCCTCGCTGCTCCGCGGCATTTACGCCTAAGGGGCGCCCTTTGGGACGCCCACGAGGCGCGCCATCCGCGCGGCCGCGTCGGCGTATGCCTGCAGCCGCTCGATGATGAACTGCGCGTTCGGGCATTGCTGCGTCGCCAGCTCCGTTTCGGCCTTCGAGAGTGCCGCGGCCAGACG
>PKWF01000233.1 GCA_003133185.1 Vulcanimicrobiota bacterium
TGGGTGTGAAGCGGCTGATGAAGAGTCCCGCGACTACCGTTGCCAAGACGCCGGAGGCGCCGATATAGTATGCCGGAAGATAGGCGACAAACGGGACGACGACCGAGATGACGCCTTGCAGCGTTTCGTCTTGAATGACTCGCCACGCCAGAACCGCAAGGCTGGCCGCCGCAAGCCCGATCGCAACGGCTTCGGCGACCGAGAGCGCCAGCGCCGCGAAAGCGTGTGACAATGAGAATGACGCCCCGACAATTGCTGCGATGCCTGCTCCGTACAGAATGAGCGACGTCGCGTCGTTGATGAGGCTCTCGCCTTCGATCGTTCCGATGATGTGGCGTGGCACGTTCAGTCGATCGGCGACGGCGACGAACGCCACTTCGTCGGTCGACGAAACGATGGCGCCGAGTACGAAGGCAACGCCCCAGCCCATGCCGGGAACGATCGCGTGCGCGACCACCGCGACCACGCCCGTCGTCAGGATAACCAGCCCGAACGCCATCTGGAAGATCCAGAAAGCGTTTGCGCGGAACTCGCTCGTCGGTGCCGTGACGCTTTCCCAATAGAGCAGCGGCGGCAGAAAGACGACGAGCACCAAAGCGGGGGGCAATTCGATGGTGGGAACGTGCGGAATGAAGCCGATCGCGATGCCGCCGAGAACCAAGACGATCGGGTATGCAATGTTGATACGGTTCGCGATCGTCACCAGAACGATGATGGCGGCGAAGACGACGGCGAGCGCGCTGGCGGCATGGAGATCCATCTACGTAGCCCGGCGACGAAGCGATTCGAGCTCGGCGAGCGTGCGCGGCCAATCGGACTTCAAGAGCCGTGAAAGGCTCCGGTCCGCCAAGAGCCTGCCGCCCGTCTGGCAACGCGCGCAGTAGTTTGTCTCATTGTCGGCATAACGGATTCGCTGCACGTTTTGACCGCAAGTGGGGCACGGCTTCCCGTAGCGCCCGTGCACGGCCATCTCCTCGCGAAACGCGGTGACGCGCTTTGGAAAGTCACGCTTTGCCTCATCTTGCAGGCGATCGATCCAGAGCCGCAGTGTCGCCTGTGTTGCGGCGAGGAGCCGTTGCCACTGCTCGAACGTGAGTTTGTGCGTGAGCGCAACCGGAGAGAGGCGTGCCGCGTGAAGAATCTCATCGGAATACGCGTTGCCGATTCCGCTGAGAATGCGCGGATCCGTTAGAGCTCGTTTGAGGGTGCGGTTTTCGCTCATGAGTGCGTTACGAAACGCCTCGAAATCGCAGTGAAGGACGTCGATGCCGCCGGGGTCGAGGTCGTAGAGCGCTTCCTCGCCCTCGACGATGTGTATCGAGGCGCGGCGCTTGGAGCCAGCTTCCGTCAAGACGAGCGAGCCGTTTGGAAAGTCGAAAACGGCCAACGTCGCGCGGTTCGCGGTGCCGGCGCCTCCTGGTTTCCAATGCAGCCGCCCGGCGATCATCAGGTGAAGCACGAGCCAGTAATCGCCATCGAATCCGATTGCGATGCGCTTTCCAATCCGCCGCAGCTCGCGAACACTGCGCCCCTGCAGGAGGGCAGCCGGCGGCTCCTGCGTTCGCAGGACGAACGGATTGACCATGCAGATTCGTTCGAGAGGCTGACCGACGATGCGCTCTTCGAGGGCGGTTATGTAGGCGGCGATGTCGGGCAACTCGGGCACGCAAAGTGCTTCGTGCCGGCGGCCGCCTTTCCGCCGCTCTGCCGTGGCGTGATAGAATGAACCAATGACCGGCCAGCCGCTGGAAGTTCAGATGGCCCACCTCGAAGGCGGCTACGAGCAGCTCGACAAGCGGTTGGGCGACCTCGCGTCGAACATAGACTCGCGGTTCGCGCAAGTCGACGCGCGCTTCGCGCAGATCGACGCGCGCTTCGNNTCGACGGTCGCTTCGCGCAGATGGACTTGCGATTCGGGCAGGTCGGGCACCGCCTGGACGGCCTTGGGCGACGGCTGGACGGTTTTCAGTGGCGGATGACCTCGCTCATCGTTGTCACATGGATCACGACAATGCTTGCCATTCTTTTGAAGCACTAAACGCGGCAACCTCGGCCCGCTAAGCTACCGTGTTTACTAGCGCGTCGACCGATCGATCCATTGCCGCGATACGTTCGTCCATTCTTGCCACACCGTATCGAGCGGCGATCTCGGACATCGTCACGTGGGCGACCAAGACGTTGCCGCCCTCTTCCCACACGAGCAGCTTCAATGGAAGCTCGAGGCCGACGAGCGGAAAGGCGTCCATCAAGGGCGTTCCGCCCCTGGGGTTTCCGAAGATGATGAGCGTGGTTGGGCGCAAAGGCGTACCGGCGCTCTTGGCGGCCCGCGCTTGATCGATCGTCGCAAAGATCGTGTTTCCCTCATCGGTGATCGCCTTGGATAGGCGCTCGATCGTCTCGCAGTAGGTATAGCGACTCGGTTTCGTCATAAAGTCACCCGTCGTGCCCTGCGGTTCTTCGAAATCGCTCTAATGATCGTTTGCCCGCGCTGCGTACCGTCAAAGGGCGCGACCGCATCGTCGATGGCTACGTTCATCAACGTGCGGATGCCACGCTTCTTGAGGGTTGCACCGCTCTCTAGACGAATGTGCCTCACTTGGTTGCGGGTGCCCTGGAGCAAATGCTCGGCATCGTACAAGCGCGCGCCATACAGAAAGCAGAGACTTACTTTCTTTGGGTAGATGACAACCGAAAAAATCGCCTCCGATGGCTTCGGCGTCGGCCCGAAGCCAACGACGAGTGCGTATGCGTTGTCGTAGACGAGCTCGAACGCTCCCGGAAGCCGATCGCGCATGATCGACAAGGCGGCTCGTGCCAGGCTCGCGATCTCCGGAGAAAACTGCGAGATGAAGTGTGCGAGTTGTTGTTTAGCCGACGGTTCGGGCGACGGTTTACTGCTCGGCAATTTCCGCCTCGACGTCGACGGGAAAGTTCACCGACCGTGCGATGAAGCAGAGGCGATGTGCTTCCTCATGCAGCGCGCGCGCTCGCGCCGAATCTCCGCCGCGAGCGATCGTTATCTTTGGTCGAAGCTCCGCCTTGACGAACTGCCCGGAGCTATCACCTGCCTCCATGGTGCCCGTTGCATTATCCTGGTAATCGAGGACCGTGATTCCGCTGACCGAGCAGAGATGTAAGTACCAGAGCATGTGACAAGAGGAGAGGCTCGCGACGAGCAGTTCCTCGGGATTATAACGAGTCGCATCTCCACGAAATGCCGGATCGCTCGAACCCGCGATATCGCCCTTCCCCTGCGCGGCAATCGTAAAGTTGCGCGAGTAACTGCGATAGGATTTCGTGCCCTCGCCGCCGGCAGCCCACGCAACGCTGGTCTCGTACCGGTGAGTCTTCACTCTTGTATGATAGCACGACAGGCCTCCGTCGGGCCGTCAAAAAATGTCCCGCTAATGCGAATAATTTCGCTCAATGCCAACGGGATACGGTCGGCGGCACGCCGGGGGTTCTTTGCCTGGGCCGAGTCGGAAGAGGCCGATGTAATTTGTTTGCAAGAGACGCGCGCACAGGAGCATCAGTTGCCGCCCGAGGCGACAACGCTGGCCGGATTCACGCCGTATTTCGTCGACGCGAGCCGCCGCGGCTACAGCGGTGTGGCACTCTACTCGCGGCGCGAGCCGCTCTCCGTGCGGCGTTCGCTGGGCTGGGACGACATGGATTCCGAGGGACGCTTCGTGCAGGCCGACTTCGGCGCCGCGACCGTTGCCTCGCTGTACGTACCTTCGGGCATTAGCGGTCCCGCGAGGCAGAGCTTCAAGATGACTTTCCTCGAGCGTTTGCTCGCGGT
>PKWF01000148.1 GCA_003133185.1 Vulcanimicrobiota bacterium
GACGACGAACACGAGCCGGCGGTCGTCATCAATCCGAAGATCGAAGAGCTCAGTGAAGAAATCGAGCTGCGCGAAGGCTGCCTTTCGGTGCCCGGCCTCGTCGGCGAGATCGCGCGCTTTAGGCGCGCGGCGGTAAGCGGATTGGATCGCCACGGTGAGAAGATCCGGATCGAAGGTGAGGGCCTGCTCGCGCAGTGCCTGCAGCACGAGATCGACCATCTCAACGGCGCCCTCTACATCGATCGCGCAAAGAATTTGCGTCCTGCCGTCAGCGAAGAGGAAAAAGAGACGGCGGAGGCGTGAAAACGCTCTTTTTTGGCACCAGCGTATTTGCCGTGCCGAGCCTTCGCGTCGTTGCGGAGCGCACCCAATGTGCCGGCGCTGTGACGCAGCCGGACCGTCCGGCGGGGCGTGGCCATCGCTTGCAAAGCACTCCGGTAAAGAGCGCCGCGCTCGAGCTCGGCTTGCGCGTCTTCGAACCGTTGCAGCTCCGCGAATTTGCGCGCGACATGGCCAGCGAAGGCTTCGATTTGTTCGCGCTCGCGTCGTACGGGCGCATTTTGCCGCGAGAGCTGCTCGCGCTTCCTCGGCTCGGCGCGCTCAACGTTCATCCCTCGCTGCTTCCGAAGTACCGCGGGGCAACGCCGATTCAAAGCGCGATTCTGCAAGGCGAACTCGAGACCGGCGTCTCCATCATGCTGATGGACGCCGGCCTAGATACCGGCGAGATCGTGTTGCAGCAGCTCGTCGCAATCGACCCCGGCGAAAGCTACGGAGAGCTTCACGACCGCTTAGCGGCGTTAGGCGCCGAGATGCTCGCGCAGTCCATCGCCTTCGCGGAGCGCGGAGAACTGGCCGCGCGGCCGCAGGTTGGCGAGCCGACCGTGACGCGTCCCATTAACCGAGAGGATCTGCGCGTCGACTTGAGTTGGGTACCCGAACGCATCGTGCGCTCGGTTCGCGCTTACGCTCCGCGGCCGGCAGCGCGCGCCGAAATCAACGGCGAGGTCGTCAAAATTCTGCGCGCGCACGTCGGCGATGCGGGCGAACTAGTTATCGACGAGCTCATCGCGCCCAATCGCGGAAAGATGAGCGGTGCGGCGTACTACCGCGCCCTGATACGTGCTCAGGGTGACAGGGGATGACTGCGCGTGAGCTGGCGCTGCGCGTCGTGAGCGACGTCTTTCCGCCTGAAGGTCAGGCGACAGCCCGCAGCGCGCATGCCGCGTTCGATTACCGCGTACGACGCTCGGACTTGAGCGAGCGCGACGTGGCGTTTGCCGCCGAGCTTGCCTATGGCGCAATCAAAATGCGTCGTACGCTTGACTGGTATCTTTCGCTCGATCCGGCGCAGGACGAAAAGAATAGAGCGTTGCCGCCGGCGATTCGCGAGCTCTTACGCCTCGCCATCTACGAGCTCGTCTATACGCATGCCGACGAATATGCGACGCTCTTCGAGTTCGTTAACCTCGCAAAGCGCTTCGGTCATCGCGGGCTGGCGAACCTAGTCAATGCGGTGCTGCGCCGGTTTCTTCGCGAACGGCCGGTCGCGCCGNNCCGACTTGGCTCGTTCGCCAGTGGCGGGAAAGCTTTAACGGGCGGCTCGAGGAGGTCTGCGCTGCGGTCAACGCTCCGGCGCAAACGGCGATCGTCGTCAATGGACTGCGGTTGACGATCGACGAGGCAGAAGCGCAGCTTGCATCGGCGGGAGTAGAGACGCACCGGTCGTCCTTCGTAGCGGAGGCGTTGCTGGTGCGGCAGGGCCACGTCTCGGAGGGGACCGGGGAGGGCCTATGGTGGCCGCAATCGGAGAGCTCGGCGATGGCCGCCGCCGTGCTCGATCCGCAGCCCGGTGACAGCGTTTTGGACGTCTGCAGCGGACGCGGAAACAAGGCGCTCCAGATCGGCGCGCGCCTCGCACGTGAAGGGAGACTGCTCTGCATCGAGCGCAATGCGCGTAAGGCTGCCACGCTCGCGCAGCGTTTGGAACGAGCGGACGTTGTCGGAGGCATCGTGAGCGGCGACGCGACGCAGGCGCTGCTTCCGGCCGAAGAGCGTTTCGACCGAGTGCTGCTCGACGCACCATGCTCGGGCACCGGCATCGTCGGACGCCAGCCAGAGGCGCGGTGGAAGAAGCAGAGCACCGACGGTGAACGCCTGGCCAATACGCAGCGGGCACTTCTCGAGCAGGCGGCTCGTCACGTCGATCCGTCGGGAAGCCTCGTCTACGCAGTTTGTTCGACGGACCCGCGCGAAACGACGGAAGTGGTGGAGTGGTTCTTGGCGCGAGAGAACTTCGAACGCGGCCCGATGCCGGCGGCCTACGAGCCGCTGTTGACCGGCGCCGGCGACCTGCTCGTGCCGCCCGGGATCGACGGGCGCGATGGATTCTATATCGCTCGACTGGAACGTCGAAAGCCTGCCGTGGGCTTCGTCGAAGGGTGAGTTTCTTAGAGAGGATCGAACAGGCGTGCGCGCTCTTTATCGAGCGAGCTTTCGCAAAGACGTTCCCCAGCGACGTCGAGCCGGCGCAGATCGCCCGGAAACTCGTCTCGACGATGCAAGCGCAGACCCGCGCCGATAACGGCCGTTTGAGCGCGCCCGCCGCGTACGCAGTGTACGTGAGTCCCGAAGATTTCGAGCGACTCACGGAGCACGCGGAGTATTTGCAGCGAGCTTGGGCCGAGCTCTTACACGATCTGGCCGCGAAAGTCGGCGTCACCTTTATCGATGGCGAGGCGCGGGTCGCGATGGCGCCGCGCGAAAGCGTGCCGCTGGGCGCCGTTGCAATTGAGGTGGGGGAGGCGGCGACACATAACGCTCAGTATTCTTTGCGGATGCTCAAGGGCGTGCCGCCCGATAGGGTATATTCCGTAGATGGAACGACCCGCGTGGGACGAGGCGATGAAAGCGAGATTGTCCTGGTCGATCCCAGCGTTTCGCGCGCCCACGCGATCGTTGAAATTGAGGGTGCGCAGCCCGTCGTCCGGGACCTGGGCTCGACGAACGGCACCTTCGTCAACGGCCGGCGGGTGAGCGTCGAAGCCTTGCGCGACGGAGACGAGCTGCAATTTGGAAACACCCGAATGAGATTTGAATCGGGATGATCGTGCTTGGTGCGATCGCCGGCTTCACGACGCAGATGCGCATCGGATCGCTGGAGATTACCGCGGCCTTGGCCGTCGTGGCGGTGCTGGCGGCCCGTCCGCGCGTTCGCGCGGCTGCAGAGATCGGCAGCCTAACCCCGGTGCAAGTCGGTCTTGAGATCCTCGGGCGAAGCGGGCGCCGTCCGCATCACGTGCGGCCTCCCGTAGAGATCGGCCGCGCTAAGAATGCCGGCGTGTCGTTGCCGGATCCCGAGGTGAGCCGGGAGCACGCGCGTTTGTCGAGCTACGACGGCGTCGTCTACGTGGAGGACCTGCGCAGCCGCAACGGCACGTTCCTCAACGGCCGTCGCGTAACCGAAGCGATCGAAGTTCGCGAGGGCGACGAGATCGATGTCGGAACGACGCGGATCGTCGTGACATCGGTGCGCACCGGATGACGCTTGCAATCCGGGGGGACCGGACGTCGTGTTTGAGTTTGCAACTCGGCCCGGGCACGTGGCTGCTGGCGGTCGCGCGAGGCTTTGGCCAGATGGGCGGCCTTCCAATCGAGTCGGCGCTGCTCGCGCGGCTTCGCGCCGAATGCCAAGGACGGATGCGCAGCCCGCTCTTCCGGCGTGCCATCGATCGGCCGCAGGCCGCCGCGACGGCGATNNGGCGGCGGCATCGTTGACGGCGGTGATCATCGTGCAAGGCTTGGCCTATGTGATTCATGTGGGAGCGACCGCGGCATATCTGGCGCGCGCCGGCGCGATCGTGCCGCTCTGCGACGATGACGTGATGGAAGAGCGGCCGGTCCCCGTGCTTATACGCGCGTTTGCCGCCGCACCGACGCTCGACGTCGGCATCTCAAACGTGAGCTTGATTCCGGGCGATGCGATCGTGCTGCTCGGACGGCGGATCACGGGAGCGAGCGAACGGCACTCGCT
>PKWF01000190.1 GCA_003133185.1 Vulcanimicrobiota bacterium
CGGATTGATGTCGTCGTGCGTGAAGTAATAGTGACGCTTGATGTGATCGAAGTTCACGGTCTCGGCGATGCCGTCAATTTGATATAGATCGCGCAGATAGCCGTAAAGGTTCGGATAGTCCACGATCCTGCGAAGGTTACACTTAAAGTGACCGTAGTAGACCGGATCGAAACGGACGAGCGTCACGAAGAATCGCCAGTCGGTTTCGACCGGACGCTCTCCAAAGAGGTAGCGGCGATAGGCCAAGCGCTCCTCCATGGCGTCGATCGTCGTAAAGACTTCGTAGGCGGCACCTTCGTAGGCCTCTTGCGTCGTTGCAAAGCCCGCGCGGTAGACGCCGTTGTTGAACGTTACGTAGAGGAAATCGTTGAGCTCGTCGATCTGGGCGCGCAGTTCGCGCGGATAGAGATCGAGTTTCGGATTGACGGCGAAGGCATCGAACTCGCTTTCGAGCATACGCATGATATCGTCGTCGGAGTTGCTGACGATGCGCCGCCGTTGCTTATCCCAAAGCACCGGCACCGTGACGCGAGCGGCATAGGCCGGATCGCTTGCCGTGTAGGCTTCGCGCAAGAACCGCCAGCCGTTGACGGGATCGGGCTGCGCCGTCGTGAAGCGCCAACCGCGCTCGTCGCGAATCGGGTCCACGATCGTCATGCCGATCGCTTCTTCCAAGCCTTTGAGTTTGCGAACGACGATCGTGCGGCACGCCCACGGACAGGCCAGCGACACGTATAAATGATAACGGCCGGCCGCAGCGGGATAGCCGGAACTGCCGTCGGCGGTCACCCAATCGCGAAAGGCATCCTCCTGCCGCTCGAAGCTTCCGTCGGAGGCTTGTTCTTGCGGGAACTGCGCCTTGGTAGTCACCGGTAGATGAGACCGGCCTTCTCGAGGATCGCGCGCCCGGGGCCGCTCAGTACGAAATCGGCGAAGGCGTGCGCGGCTTGCGGATGCGGCGCGGCCTTCATGATCGCCAGCGTATAGGTGATGCGGTCGGTGAGCGCGGCGTTGCCAGGAAGCACTACGAAGCGATAACTGCGCGCGATGGCTTCGGTGCGGTAGAAGAATCCGACGTCGGCTTGGCCCGTGTCGACGCGCGCGAGCAAGTCTTGTTCGGGAAAAATCTGTGACGGATTTTCGTCGGCGCCGAGAATCCGCTGCTCGCCGTCATGGCCTAGCCACATCGTCATGCCTTCGATCGTGTAGACGCCCTTCGGATCGAGTTGGGGGTCGGTGCGGCCGATCCGCAGCCCAGGCGTTTCGAGTGCGCGCTGCAGCGGCGTCGCCCCGTTGGCGACGCCGTCGAAGAGTGTGGCGTACCTAGAGTTTGGCGCCCAGGCGATGCCGAGGCTCGTGCCGGCGAACGTCGTCGCCGACGCCACGCGATCTCCGAGCTTCGTGACGAGTGCCGGATTGACGCTGATGAAAACATCCGGGGAGCGAATGCCGGCCACAATGAGGTTCGCCAGCTCTTTGCTGCCGCCAGGCTCGCCTTCGAACTCGATTCCATCTTCGTGCAGCGCCGCTTTGAGCGACCCCTCCATCGGCGTCACGAGGGATCCCGCGTAAAGAACGGAGACGGCGCCGAGGTCGGGGCGTGGAGTCGCTGCCTGCGCGTGCATCGCAGTAAACGAAACCGCCAGGCTTAGGCTTGCCGCGAGGGCCGAAAATCGAGCGAATGTGAGTTGATGCAATAGCGCGTTCCTTCGGGGCCTGGGCCGTCATCGAATACGTGGCCGAGATGCGAGTCGCAACGCTTGCAACGCACTTCGATGCGATGCATGCCGAGGGTAGAGTCATCGAGAAGCCTCACGTTTTCCCTTTCTTCGGGATGCGTGAAGCTCGGCCACCCGCAGTGCGACTCAAACTTTTCGTTTGACCTGAAGAGCGGCTGCCCGCAGGCGCCGCAAACGTAGGTGCCGTCGTCTTGAATTTGGAGCAGCGAACCGGAGAAGGGTGCCTCGGTGCCGGCCTCGCGCAGAATATGATAGCGCTCGGGGCCGAGTTGGGCCTTCCACTCGTCTTCGCTTTTTTGGATATCTGGCGTCACGTCGTGTTTCATCTGTAGCCTTCATAACGGGCGAAGGCGCTAAAGCGATGCAAGCGCGAAGAGCAGCCCATGAAGCTGCTCTTCGAGATCTTGCTGTCGATTCTCTTACACCCGATCGCCATGATCCTCATGTGGATCAACGTGGTCGGTCGCGGCGACCTGACGACGTTCCAGAAGGTCATCTGGTTCGTCGTCAGCATCATTTGGGGCCTTGGGCCGATCCTTTACCTGCTAGTCGCGGACGGCTCGCTCTGGTAGCGGTCTGCTAGCGGGGTCGACCGCCGCCGTGTCCGCCTCCGGAGCCATGGACGCTGCCGCTCGAGCCGTGCACCGTCCCACGATTGCCGCCGCCGTAGTAGCCTCCGCGGTAGCCGCCGTAGTAGCCTCCGCGGTAGCCGCCGTAGTAGCCGCCGCGGTAACCGCCGTAGTAGCCGCCGCGGTAACCGCCGTAATAGCCGTAGGGCCCGCGGTAGTAGCCGTAGGGGCGATAACCCCAGCCCCACGGACGATAATAGCCACCCCATCCATAACCACAGCAGCCCCAGCCAAAGCCAAGACCGATGCCGATGCCGATGCCCCAGTAGGGGTAGCCTCCACCGTAATAGCCCGCGCCGTAATAGGGATAGCCGCCGGCATAATAGCCGCCGTACCCGCCATAGCCGCCATAGCCNNCGGTCGGATTGATTACCGTGCCGTCGTGCATCGAAATGTGATCGTCGTAGCCTCGGTCGTCGCGCATGTAGACGATATAGGCCCCATCGAAACCGGTAACGGTGCCCTTGATCTGGTCCTGAGGCGCAACCGGTCTTCCATAGCTTGGAACCGGTCCGGTTCCATAACCTGGCTCCGACTGCTGCGCACTG
>PKWF01000279.1:0-3761 GCA_003133185.1 Vulcanimicrobiota bacterium
GCGACGTGTCGAGTACGACAGGTGACTCCGGCAAGTCCGCGCCCCAGCTGGCCCCGTCTTTCGCGCCGTCTGTTTTAGGAGCGTAAAACATGAGGTGCGACAACCACGGCCCGACGCCATCGCCCAGATCGCCGTGCTTCGACATCATATACGACATGGAGCCCGGTTCGGGTGTCGGGAGCTGCTTGTCGGCAACCGCGGCTTTTGTACGGTCGAGCATTTGTGATTTGGTCAGCCCCGACAGCGCCATTTCCGTCCGTTGGAGCGTGTAGAGCAGAACGCTGCGCGCCGCCGCCNNTCGATCCTGTCAATACTTCGGGGCCGACATCGGGCGCAATGACCACGTCGGGCCGGAGGGACTTGGGGATTTCCAGCTTGGGGTTGAAACAGAGCAGAACGGTGCGCGCGCCGCCGCCGGGTTATAGCAAATTGGCCCACGCATTTTCCAATTCCAGAACTCGGAGGAGTCGAACGGCGACGTCCACGATCGTTCCACGAGGCAAGTAAAGCCGTTCGTGCCCTTTTCAGCGGTTTCGTAGCCGTGACGGCCGAGCACGAGGAGGGTCGCGTGGATCGATATCGCCGAGGGCGCCGCGCTTCGCGCAAGGTTGATTTCTGCTTGACGATCGGCCATGAGGTACCGGCCGAGCGGGGCCATTCGTTCGTAAGGGGCACTCCCCGCGCAGGCGGCGGCGGGACGAGCGACGGCCAGTACGACGGCCAACATCACTGCAGAACGGATGTGGCCCGAAACGGAGTCCATGAGAGCATACCTCCTGCCTGACGATACTGGCTTCTAACAAGTGAAAGCATGCGCTTGTGACAGCACGCGTCGCGCCTCACGCTCCCCCATCCAATAGGAAGCAAGGCGTGCGTCTTGTAAGTACTGCACACTCCCAGACCCACACATGTAAAGGAGCATTCGTGAACGCATTCTTGAAGCTTTTTCCGCTAGCAGCGGCGCTGGCGATCGTGAGCTGTAACGCGGGCGGCTCGCCAAATACGCCAACGGGCGGCGGCCCGTCGCAAAGCGGGCCTTCCACCTCCGCGCACTTTGTGCCCGAGTGGCAAGCCAAGCACGAAGCCCGGCGCGTCTGCAAAGCGCTCGCGGGAGGCGTACAATGCCAGGTATTGGTTGTTTCGAAGCATGCAAATTCAAGCTGTTCGCCGTCCAGCGGAAGCTGCGGCTGGCGCCCCATCGACTTGCAGACGCGCTATAACCTGACGGGATCGTTGGGCAAAGGCTCGGGAACGGTCGTGGCGCTCATCGAACTTGGCGATCTGTCTGCCGCTTCATCGGATCTCGCCACCTACAGAAGCACTTTCGGATTGGGAACGGCATCGTTCTTCAAGTACAACGAGAGCGGACAACAAAGCAACTACCCTGAGAGCTGCGAGGACTTCGGCTGGTGTGTCGAGACCGACCTGGACATTCAAATGGTCTCTGCAACCTGTCCCAAATGTACGATCTACCTGATCGAAGGTGGCAACTGTGGCGGCGTCGTCTGCGGCTTGGAGAACGCCGAGACGACGGCCGTGAAGCTCGGCGCCACGATCCTCAGCAATAGCTGGGGATGCAGCAGCCTCAATTACGGCGAAAACTGCGGCGACTCGAACTTCCCGAACTACTTCAGTACGCCGGGTATCGCGTATTTGGCCGCATCGGGTGACGACGGATATAACATAATCTTATGGCCGGCGGCGCTGGCAAACGTGCTCGCCGTCGGCGGCACGCAGTTGGCACTCTCCGGGTCGACCTACAGCGAAACCGTCTGGGACGGCGCAGGAGCGGGCTGCGCGACCACCACCACCAAGCCGTCGTGGCAGCACGATCCGGATTGCAGCGGAAAGACGATCGCGGACATCTCCGCCGAAGCCGGCTGTTCCCCCGGCGTCGCCGAGTACATCAGCTCCTACGGCGGCTGGACCGATGTCTGCGGGACGAGCGTCGCATCGCCGCTCACCGCCGGTATTGTTGGGCTGGCCGGCAACGCGAGCAGCATAACCGGCGGCAAAACGTTCTGGGACCTGAAGAAGAGAAAACACAAAAAGGAGCTGCACGTGATCACGTCCGGCAACGATGGCAGCTGCGGCAACTATCTCTGCGAGGCCGGTCTGTCAAAGAAAGATGGCGGCTACAAAACGTACAGTGGGCCGGCCGGATGGGGAACTCCAAACGGCATTACGGCGTATTAATTTCGCCGGCACACGAAAGGGAAAGAAAGGCGAGCGCCGTCCAGCGCTCGCCTTCGCTTACCACGACCGTAGAGACTTCCACGTGCTGCGGAGTGCGAGGTGACCGCGCGAGCGGAGCCTAACGTTCGCAGAGTATGCCTGCATATGTTATCGTCAACGTCGATACGAAGGATCCCGGTGAGTACGAACGCTACAAAAAGATGGCGGCCGAAGCCGTGGCAAACTTCGGNNGCCCACACGGATCGTCGTACTCGAATTCGATTCGTACGAGCGCGCCAGCGTGTGGTGGCATTCGGCAGAGTATGCTCCGGCCAAGGCACTGCGTCAGCGCTTGAGTGAGACCGATTTACTCATCGTCGACGGATACAGTCCGGGATTCCAGGGTCCGGGCTAAGCCGAGCGGAAGATTAGGGGGCGCACGTCTCATCGCGTCTCGGAGGTAATGCTATGACCGAATCGCTTTATAGTCGCGCCCTTATCGTTATTGCAGCGCTCGTAGGTGTCGCCGGATGCGGCGGCGGCGTACCATCACCGACAGCGTGATGAATCCCCCAGGGTCTTGCCGTCGATTCGAAGGGATCGCTGTACGTTTCTAACGTCGGCTCCACCGAGGAGGCGATCACCGTGTATTCGCCCGGCAAGAGTAAGCCGCGCTTGACGATCCCGACGCCAGGGTATTACGGAATGGCAGTCGATTCAAAGGGCGACATCTTCGCAACGTACGTCGGCGGCACGGTCTACGCATATAAGGCCGGCGCGAAGAAACCGTACGAATCGATCGGTGGTTTCGACAACCCCGTCGGCATCGCGGTCGATAGCAAGGACAACGTGTGGGTTTCGGACGATTTCGCCAACAAAGTCTATACGATTCCCGCCGGAACCAAGGAAGTGAAGGACGCCGGACCCATCGGACTCAGCTCACCTCTTGGGCTATCCTTTGGAACCGCAGATACGCTCTACATCGGAAACTTCGGCAATAACACCGTCACCGTCTATGCAGCCGGCTCGAAGAAGCCGTCCGCGACGATCACAGATGGAATAACGAGCCCCAACCTCAACGGCGTGACCGCAGCCGACTACTTCTTTCAGGCGAACCAGTTCGGCGCAGTGGTCGGTTACAAGAAAGGCCAGAAGACGCCGTTCTCGACCATCACCGGCAGCGCCGATCCGCTGGGGATCGCCTCATCGCCCTTGGTCAAGAAGTAGGAACGAAACCGCCTAACTGCGTGCGAGCCCCTGCAGCTATCTTTTGCCACGCTCATTTGCTCCACGTTTATTCGAGCGGGTCGACGTCGACGAGGGCATCGGGTTGCGCTTCACAAAGTAACGCTTATGCGAAACTCCAAAGCCGTCTATACCGCGGCGGCTGCCGCGATTGCTCTGCTCTCCGCCTGTTCGAGCGACGCATCGCGGGGGGCCAGCTCAGCGCTGCCCGGTTATGCCGCGCTCCCCGACGCCGCGGCTGAGTTCGCCTACGAGGCCAACGAAGGCTCGACAAACGTTTCTGGTTATAAGATCGAGAGCGACGGGGCGTTGATGCCGGTGAAAGGGTCGCCGTTTGCGGC
>PKWF01000279.1:3800-7814 GCA_003133185.1 Vulcanimicrobiota bacterium
GTCAGCAGCAGCAGCAACGTTTCGGCGTATACAATCGGAAGCAGCGGTGCGCTGACGCCGGTGAAAGGTTCGCCGTTTGCGGCCGGTACGAGTGCGCAATACGTGGCTACCGATCCCTCGGGCAAGTTCGTCTACGTGCCGAATATGGGCTCAGGTAATGTCTCCGCCTATAAGATCGAAAACAACGGTGCTCTGACGCCCGTGAAAGGATCGCCGTTTGTTGCGGGGAGCGAACCCTTTGGCGTGGCCGTCGACCCGACCGCCAAGTTTGGCTATGTAAGCAACTATGGCTCGAATAATGTTTCCGCCTACACGGTCAACCCGGCCAGTGGCGCGCTAACGCCCGTAAAAGGGTCGCCGTTCGCAGCGGGCACCGGAGCCTGCAGCGTGATCGTCGATCCGAACGGCAAGTTCATCTACGTTCCGAACAACGGCTCTGCGAATGTCTCCGTTTATACGATCAAGAGCAATGGCGCGCTAACCCAAGTCAAAGGGTCGCCGTTTGCGGCTGGCACCGGGGCGTGTTACGGGGCAGTCGATCCGTCGGACAAGTTCGTCTACGTGGGCAACAGCGGCGTCAGCTCTATTTCCGGTTATCAGATCGGGAGCAACGGCGTTCTGACGCCGCTGAAGGGATCGCCCTTTCCCGCGGGGCAGACGCCTGCCGTCATCGCCACTTGCCGTGTGACGTCCGGAAAATGCATTCCGCCGCCGTTATAGGTGAAGTCGATAACGCCTCGCGAGCTCGCGCAACGTCTCGGTAACGGCGCCACGCCGTTCTTGCTGGACGTACGCGAACCGGACGAGCTCGTCGACGACGGTTGCATCGCCGGTTCTGTGAATATTCCCATGGACGAAGTTGAGGATCGACTCGGGGAAATTCCAACCGATCGCGAGATCGTCGTGTACTGTCACCTGGGTGCTCGCAGCGCGTACATCACGAAAAAGCTCAACGCGCTGGGCTACGATCGAGCGGTGAACCTCACCGGCGGGCATGGCGCCTGGCGTCTATACTCGATTGGAGCTACTTAGAGCCGCCTTTGTTGAGCACGAGCGAAACGTCGTCCGAATAGCCGTCGTTGTACGTCCCTTCGAATCGCGTTGCAGTAATGACGACGCGCGCCGCGCGCGCCTGCGCGGGCACCGATCCAGTTGCCGTGCGCTTAAAGAATCCCGTCGTACCGTGGCGATCGGCTGGCGTGAGCGGGCCGATCCGCCCGCTGCCCAGCGAACTACCGGAAGCGTTTAAGAACGTGACGGTGACCTGCGCGTTATCGGCTTGCCCGCTGTAGCCGCCGAGCCATCCTGCCAGAAGGTACGTCACGCCGCCCGAATCGATCGCCTGCGCGCCGGAGGAAAGATCGACCGTCTGGGTCGCCGTCGACTTCACGACGTTGCCGCCGCCGAAGAAGTTCTTTCCGCGGTCTGACGGACCGGGTGAGGTTTTATCGGGGAATCCGCCGCTGGCTCCATACTGGACGGCCGTGAACTCCCCGGTCGTCGTCCAACCGGTGGGCTTCACGACCTGATTGTTGCTCGGGGCTCCAGTATCAGATTCGGCGTCCCCATTCACGACGAGATTCGTTCCGAAGAGCGTGCTCGTGCCCGAGGGTATCTGGGCGCTTGCGGGCGCTGAGATCAGCGACAGTGCTGCGCACGCGACGATAAGAATACTTTGAAGTCTCATCGATACTTCTTTCGCAGCGCCCGGGCCGTCCCATCCGGATTGCCTCAACGAGAGACCGCCACTCCGTAGACCGACTTCAGTCCGTTGGTAATTGAATTGACGAGTTCGCCCGAGCTGTAATCGTAGACGAGCACTTTGTTGACCTCCGGATCGGCAACGTAGAGGTGCGAAAACGGCTTGTCGATCGCGAGGCGGAAGGGATCCTCCAAACCTTGGTTGATCGTCTCCGATGGCGTCTGCGAACCCGGCGGGAAAACGTAGATGGCGGCATTGCTGCCCGAGCCCTGATCCGCCGCGATGACGTCGCTGCTTCCGTCGATGGCATCGCCGGCCCCCCATACGATGGGAAGCCCGAGGTCCTTGGGGCTCGTCGATCGGGGCGCGTACTGGTTAACGTCGCCCGGGCCTCCGCCGTGGGCGCCCGAATTATACTCGACGTAAAGATTGTTTTTCGAATCGAGGGCGACGCCTTGGGGATAGNNCCGTCCTTGCCGACCGTGACGTTCGTCGGGTACGCGAAACCGGTGTATTGCCGCTTCCACGTCGTGCTGCCGCGCGGATACATCGTTACGGTTTGGTTGGATACATTCGTCACGAACAGATTGCCATGCGTGTCGACGAAGTTCCCTTCGGGGCCGCTGATCCCGTCCGTGATCTCTCCGATCGGACTTTGGTTCGATCCGGCTGCAGAGTAGATCTCAACGGCGTTGCCCGTAAAATCCGATACGTAGATCAGATGCTTCGCCTTCTTCGCCGCAGGCGAAAGCCATCCGCCGGCTCGATGGGATGGCTGCGCGGAACTCTGCGCCGGCATCCCAGCGGGCGTCACTTGCCCGCCGGCACAACCAGCACACAGGGCGAGCGACACAATCCAGAGACTTTTTTGCATGACCGTTTCTCCTTTCGGTGCGCTAGAGCGGCGCGGCTGGATCGAGGCCAAGACCGTTGGGACCGTCGATGCCATCGGTGATCGTATCGACTAACGCGCCGCTGGAATAATCGTAGACGTAGACCGCGTTTCCAACTGAATCTCCAACATATACCCGGTGCTCTTCCTTATCGAGGCGCACGGGATCGGGGTCGAGCGCATTTTGCGCGAACGTTTTCGACGGCTTGGTCTTACCCGGAGGGAACACCAGGACGCCGGGTAACGACTGATCGGCGGTGACAATATCCCCGGCCTTGTCGAGTGCAATGCCTCCGGGCGCCTCGGTGACGATGCCGAGATTCGTTCCCTGCGTGCTTCCGGGGGAGTATTCAAAGATTTCGCCGCCCTTGAAGCTCGGGGCGTACGTTGTGACGTACACATTTGCGGATGCATCGAGCGCGACGTCAATGGGATACGTAAGGTCGGTGATTTTGAGACGCGGTGTGTTCGACGTTTGAGGAAAGATTTCGACAGAGGGGGGGCTCAAGCTCGTCACGTAGACGTTTTGCTTGTCATCGATCGCGACGCCGGCGGGATCGCCAAGACCGCTCGAATAGGTAAAACTCGGCGTTAGGCTCCCGGGCGCATACTCCGTTACCGTATTTGCAGTCGTATTAGCGACATAGAGATTTCCTTTGCGATCGACGTTAGCGCCCTCCGGCCCGTCGATGCCGTCCGTGATCTTTCCAATTGGCGCCTGATTATGGCCTTTCGTGCAGTAGATGGCGACGTAGTCGAGCTTGTAACTGGAGACGTAGAGCTTCTCTTTGCAACGTTTTGCTGCCGGCACGAGCGGGTTGTTGGTCTCGCCTTGGACGCCTGCGGGAACCGTTGAGTTGGCCGAGCAAGCGGCGAAGAGCGAAAGCCCGGCCGATGCGGCCGCGAGGCGCAGCAGAGCAGAATGGTAACGCGTCATAGACCGTCGAGGATTCACTCATCGCCGCCGTCTCCCTTGCGGAGTGCGAGCGAAGTTTGAGCGTTAGGCCTCGACCGCGCGCTTCGTCGGCAGAACGATGCGCATTCTCGTGCCCGCTCCGGGTTGAGCTTCGATTTGCACGTCTTGCGCCAGGGACGCAATCAGAAAAAGGCCGCGTCCGTTTTCGTTCAGTGCATCCGCGGGTAACGCCGCCACAAAGGGCGATAATCCAGGGCCGGTGTCGGAAACGGTGACGACCGGATACGCGTCGGTCCAATCGACGTCGACGCTCACTAAGCCCGGCGCATGCTCGACCGTGTTTGCGAGCGCCTCACCGATGACGAGTTCCGTGCGAAACAGCTCGTCTTCGTTCGGCGCGAGCGAACGTATGAAGTGCGTGATCTCGCGGCGCAGCGTCTGTGCACTGAGCGGGTTGCTCGAATCGTAACTCCACGACGTCTGAAGTGCGGCGCCGAGTTGGAC
>PKWF01000117.1:0-8896 GCA_003133185.1 Vulcanimicrobiota bacterium
GCGTGCCGTCGCCCATCGGATAGCTCACCGCAGAATCGTCAACGATCGTGCTGGCCGGGAGTCCCGAATCGATTGCGGCCGTATAATCGTAGATCTTGAACGACGAACCCGGTTGTCGCCGCGCCTGCCACGCGCGATTGAATTGGTTGTCGAGCGAAAAATGCGCCCCGCCGACCATGGCGAGGATCTCGCCGGTGGACGGCCGCAAGGCAACCAGCGCCGCTTGATGGGCTCCGATGCCCTCGGCGATTGCCTGGTGGACGCCCCAGGCTACCGCCGTCTGCGCGATGTCTTGCATCCGCTGATCTAAGGTGGTGTAAACCTGAAGGCCGCCCTCCTCGACTGCGGTCGCGCCGAACACATGCTCTAGCTGCGCAATCGCATATGTGGTGAAGTAGGGGTAGCGATAGCCCTGCAAACCGGGAAGACGCTCGGAAACCAAGTCGAGCGGCTCGTCATATGCGGCGTCGGCCTCTTCCGCAGTGATGTCGCCATGCTCGACCATTCGATCGAGCACGTGGCGCTCGCGATCGCGNNGCGGCCTGCGGCAGCGTGAGCTTGTCGACGCCGCGCCCGAAATAGGTGTGTGCCGCGGCGTCGACACCGTACGCTCCGGAGCCCAGGTAAATGATGTTGAGATAACGCTCGAGGATCTCGTCTTTCGTGTAGAAGCGCTCGATCTCGATCGCCAGCAGCGCCTCTTGAATCTTCCGCGAGAGCGAGACCTGATCGTTGAGAAAAAGCCTGCGGGCTAACTGTTGCGTGATGGTCGAGGCGCCCTGAAACTGCTGGTGCGTGAGATCCGCGAACGCCGCGCGCACGATGCCGCCGAAGTCGACGCCGTGATGGGAGTAGAAGTTGTGGTCCTCGTTTGCGATAAAGGCCTCGCGCACGACCTGGGGAATGCGCGAGAGCGGAACCCAGACGCGATTCTCTTTATAGACCGAAGCGAGCTGCGTGCCGTCGCGGGCGAAAATACGGGTGGTGCTTGCCGGCTGATAATCGGCCATGCGGCTGATGTCGGGGAGATTGCGCCCGTACGCGGCTACCATCCCGGCGACGGTTCCGATGGCAAAGAGCGCGAGCATGAAGACGGCAATCGCAATGTCCCGCCAGATCCGGGCGGCCCGTCTGCGGCGCTTATTCTTTGGCATTGGCGACGGCGCTGAGCACTCCGTTCACGAAACGTCCGGAGTCTTCCGTGGAGAAACGTTTGGCGAGCGCGACGGCCTCGTTTATCGCGACTGCGGCCGGCGTTTCCGGGCGGCAGTTCATCTCAAAGGTCGCCATTTCGAGCAGCAGACGATCGATCGTGGGGAGCCGTTCGAGCGCCCAGCCTTCCAACAGCGGGCTCACGATGCGATCGGCCTGCTCGGCGTATTCCAGCGTGCCTAGCGTCAGCTCCTTGACGAAAGCCCGTTGCTCGCCATCGGCATCTTCGCCGATTACTTCGCGCAACGCGTCCTGCGGCTCTCGGTCACCGATTACGATGCTGTAGAGGACTTGGAGCGCCTGCTCGCGCGCGGCGCGACGCGACGTTCGCGACGTCATCGAAGCGCGAGCTCGTTAGAAAGAAACTCCACGTCGTAGCGGCCATCGCGGAACGCCGGCGCGGCGAGGATTTCGATGCAAAGATCGACCGTCGTTTGAACTCCTTCGATCACCGTCTCGCTCAACGCACGCTCCATCCGCGCGATCGCGATCTCCCGTGTATCGCCGTACGCGACCACTTTGGCGATCATGGAGTCGTAGTATGGGGGGATCGTCGCGCCGGCGTAGAGGTGCGTATCCACTCGGATTCCCGGACCTCCTGGGAAGACCAGTTTTGAGACGGTGCCGGCGGCCGGAGCGAAATGATTGCCCACGTCTTCGGCATTGATGCGGCACTCGATCGCATGTCCGCGCCCGGCGAGATCGCTTTGCCGATAGCCCAGGGGCTCGCCGGAAGCGATGCGGATCTGCTCCTTGACGAGGTCGATGTTGTAGACCATCTCCGTTACCGGATGCTCGACTTGGATGCGCGTGTTCATCTCCATAAAATACACGTCGTCGCCGGCGGCAAGAAACTCCAACGTGCCGGCGTTTGTATACCCGACGTGCCGGCAGACGCGCAGCGCCATCTCGTGCAGTGACGTGCGGATTGCGGTCGCGAGATTCGGCGCCGGAGTCTCCTCGACGATTTTCTGGTGGGCGGGCTTCTGAATCGAGCAATCCCGTTCCCCAAGGTGAACGACGTTTCCAAACTCGTCGCCGAGCACTTGGACTTCGATGTGGCGAGGAGTGCGAATCAGCTTTTCAACGTATAGGCGGCCATCTTTGAAGCTCGCCTCCGATTCCGCCGTTGCACCGGCATAGGCTCGCTGGAGCTCGTTGGGCTCCTCGACGACGCGCATGCCTCGGCCACCGCCCCCAGCCGTGGCCTTGAGCAAGATCGGATACCCGATCGATTCCGCCGCTTCGTACGCTTCATCGAGCGAGCGCAACACGTCGGTTCCGGGCGTCGTCGGCACGCCGGCCTCTCGCACGACCTTCTTCGCCGTCGCCTTGTCGCCCATCAACGCGATGACTCTGGGTTCCGGCCCAATAANNATCTCGGCAAAGCGCGCGTTCTCCGCGAGAAATCCATAGCCCGGATGAATCGCATCGCAGCGCGTGATCAGCGCGGTGGAAATGATGTTGGGAATGTTTAAGTACGAGCGCCCCGCCGGACCGGGCCCGACACAGAACCCCTCGTCGGCCTGACGCACGTGCAGCGAATCCCGGTCGGCTTCAGAGAAGATTGCGACGGTCAAAACGCCGAGCTCTTGACAGGCACGATTAATTCTAAGGGCGATCTCGCCGCGGTTTGCGATCAAAACTTTTTGGAAAATTGTCTGGCTTCCTTACGTTCGCGCGATCGAAAAAAGCGGCTGCCCGTATTCGACCGGCGACCCGTCCGTGGCCGCAATACGCACGAGACGCCCCGCGCCCATACTATGAACCGGCGTTCGAATTCCGAGTGCTTCAATGTATGCCAGCTCTCGGTCGCCGTCGAAAGTTTCGCCTTCGGACGGTGCGGGGCGGCTGAGATTAAATATCCCGACCAGATCGGCCTTGATCGTATCGAACCGAAGCGCCGCGGCGCCGGCAACTGCTCGATCGTTCGCACCACGGGGTCGATCGACGTGCTGCCGCCGCCTGGCCAGCTCGATCTCGTCGCTTCCGCGTTCTATGCGAACGCGCACCGCGTCGCCGCTGCTCAAGAAATTCGCGAGCTCGCGCACCCGCCGGCTAACGGACGAAGAGATCTCGGACGACATCACGGTACCGCNNAGGCGCTCGTGGGGCACTCGCAGCCTCTCGTCGACGATCGTCAGGTCGTCGTAGAGCAATAAGTCCAGATCGATGACCCGCGGTCCCCAGCGTTCGCCGGCGGTGCGACCGAGCCGCCGTTCGATCGCGTGCAACGCGTCGAGCAAATCGTGCGGCGACAACTCGGTCTCAAGAGAGACCACTGCGTTGAAGAACTCGGCTTGATCGAGACGCCCCCATGGAGCGGTTCGATATGTGGAAGAGCGCGCCAAGAGCGTTCCGACGCTGCGCAGTCCGCAAAGGGCGCGCGAGACGTTCTCCGCACGATCGCCGGCGTTCGTACCAATCCCGACGTAGGCCAGGTGCACGCTCACGTGCCTTCGTAATGCGGATTGGCCCGATCGAAAGTAACCGAAGGCGTCGTACCATCGAGAATCGCGGGCTTGGCGATGGTTACGATCGCGCGTGCGACGCGAGCGTCCTCGAAAACGGCCTCGAGAATATCCGAGGCTAAGCGTTCGAGCAACCCGTACGAGGTGCTCGCGACGATGGTTACGACCCGGCGGTGCAGCGCCGCGTAGTCGATGGTATCGGCGAGATCGTCGCTGAGTTGCGCCGCGCGCAGATCGATCTCGGCGTCGAGGTCGATCACGAACGGCTGCGGACGATCGCGCTCGACCGGTTCCCAGCCGTGGCGGCCGTAAGCGCGCACGCCGCGCAGCGTTACTCGATCCATCCGTCCGGCCGCCAGCCGCGCACGAGCGCGTCGGTTACTGCGGTTGCATCGCGCGCCGCGCGCACGTCGTGAACGCGAACGATGTCCACTCCAGCCGCGATCGCAAAGGCGGTCGTGGCCACCGTTGCGTATACGCGATCCTTCGGCTCTCTACCGATCAGCTTGCCAAGCGTGGATTTTCGCGACGTGCCGATCAGCGTGGGGAAGCCGAGCCCAACCAGTCGCGGCAACGCCTCCAACACGGCGATGTTCTGCTCGGCCGTCTTGCCGAAGCCGATACCCGGATCCAGAATGACTCGGTCCGGTGCGAGCCCGCGTGCGACTGCCCTCGATGCGCAAGCTTCGAGATAGGTCAGGACCGCATCGACGACCGGCCCGTCGTACTGCGTGCCGTTCTGATTGTGCATTGCAACGATCGGCATCTCCAGCTCCGCGACGACGTCGAGCAGCGCGTCCGGCGCTCCCCACACGGAGTTGACGAGATCCGCGCCGGCCGCGTGGGCGGCGCGCACGACGCCGGGCTTGTACGAGTCGATGGAAATAGGAGCCGCCGAAAAGGCCGCGCGAAACGAACGAATCACCGGAACTACGCGCGCGATTTCGACATTTTCGTCCAGCCTACGATGACCCGGACGCGTCGACTCGCCGCCGACGTCGAGGATATGCGCGCCCGCACGCCACTGTTCCGTCGCATGCGCGGCTGCGTCGGAAACGCCCACCAAACCATCTCCCGAGAATGAGTCGGGCGTCACGTTGACGATCGCCATGATATAGGTTCGCGCGCCCCACCGAAGCTCGCCGCCACGCAGACGAAGGGCACCCGTTACACGGTCGCCGGTATGAACCACTCGCGCAACTCTCCGACGACGAACGTCGAGCCGGTTACCACGACGACGTCGTCCATCGTCGCCAGGCGGCGCGCCACCGTCAGCGCTTCGATCGGATCGCCGATGGCGCGCCCCCACCGTCCGATCGACTCGGCGATCGTCGACAATCGCGACGGCGCAATCGCACGGCGGCCGGCCGCGACGTACGACGTAAAGGTGAAGGTGGAGGGCAACGTTGCCAAGATTTCAAGGATGCGACGCGCGTCTTTCGGCTCCCCGATCGCCACGACGTAATGGACGCGACGGCCCGCGAAGCTTTCGCGCAACGAGGCGACGAGCGATTCGGCCTTTTCGGCGTTGTGAGCCATATCGAAGACGACCGGCGGCTTCGCCGGCACCAACTCCATCCGTCCCGGGATCGAAAGCTCGGAGAAACTTCGCAGGATCGCATCCCGGCTCGGGCGCAACGTCTCGTCGAGTTGCTTGAGAACGGCGATTGCGGTTGCCGCGTTCGTGCGTTGAAACGTTCCCAGTACCGGCAAGGACGGCACCTCGTCAATTTGGACGACGTCGCGCGCGTAAACGACCGGTGCTCCGACCCGCGCGGCGTATGCCTCGATGACCGCCGCCGCGGCTTCCGAAACCGGCCCCAGAACCAGCGGTATGCCGGGCTTTGCGATGCCGGCCTTTTCGAGCGCGATCGCCTCGATCGCCGTGCCGAGGATCTCGGTGTGGTCGTAGCCCACCGAGGTGATTGCGGCGACCACCGGATGCAGAACGTTCGTCCCATCGAGCCGACCGCCCAATCCCACCTCAACCACGGCGACGTCGACTTTTTCTTGCGCAAAGTACGCAAACGTCAAGGCGAGCAGTGTCTCGTAATACGTCGGACGCCCGTAAGCGGACGCAGTGCGTTCGATCGCGGGCATTGCGCGTTCGAGCATCTCCGCAAATCGCTCGCGCGAGATCGATAGGCCGTCAATGCACGCGCGCTCCGTCATCGAGTGCAGGTGCGGCTTCGTATGAAGCCCGGTTCGCTTGCCCGAAGCGCGCAACGCGCCGGCGATCATCGTCGAAGTCGAGCCCTTTCCGCTCGTNNGGCGAGGTGACTTCGTCGATCGTGCCGAGCAGATAGGCTTCGGCTTCGGCGTAGCTCGAAATCTGGATCATCCGTCGACGACGCAATCGTTCAAGAGCTCCAGCGCGTGCGGAATCACGGGCAGCACGATATCGAGCGCCTCGCCGACCGCGCGGGGGCTTCCGGGCAGGTTAACGATGAGCGTGCGATGGCGCACGCCCGCAAGCGCGCGCGAGAGCATAGCGGTTTTTACGTTGGCGAAGGAGACCATCCGGATCGCTTCGGCGATCCCGGGGACCTCGTAATCGAGGATCGCAGCGGTGGCCTGCGGCGTGCGGTCGCGCGGCGAGAGACCGGTGCCGCCGCTCGTAAACACCAGATCCACTTCGTGCGAATCCGCCAGCTCGATGAGCTCGGCCTGAAGCGCTGCCGGATCGTCGGGCATCACGCTCTCTTTTGCGATCGAATAGATGTCGCCAAGCCGCTCCTTCATTACCGGAATGCAGCCGTCAGCGCGTTCGCCCGATGCGGCGCGGTCCGAAAGCACGATCAGCGCAACGCGAAAGCTCACGAAAGTTTTCCGCCGGTCTTCTCGAGCAACCGCACCGACTCGATCGTGATACGCTTGTCCAAAGCCTTCGTCATGTCGTAAATCGTCAGCGCCGCAATCGTCGCCGCAATCATGGCCTCCATTTCGACGCCGGTCTGCGCATCGGTGCGCGCGGCAGCCTCGATTTCCAGCGCCCCGTCGGCACGCCAGTCGAAGCGCACCTCCACGCTCGTCAACGGCAGCGGATGGGCCAAGGGAATCAGCGCGCTGGTCTGCTTTGCCGCTAAAATGCCGGCAATCTGCGCGGCCACCAGCGCGTCGCCTTTGGCCAAGGTCGCTTCGCGAATCGCCGTCTGCGCGGCGGCGTTCATGCGCACCAGCGCTTGCGCCCTCGCAAAGCGCGACGTGACGCTCTTACCCGATACGTCGACCATCGCGACGCTTCCGTCCGTAGCGACGTGAGAAAGCTTCATCGCTTCGGCGCGCTCTGAAAGCGCGCCCAGATCAAGCAGAGCAATGCGAGCACCCAGAGGATGATGAGATGCGTGATGTGGTGTGCGTGCGCGGCACCCGATTCCGTGAAGTAGTTGATCGTACCGGTACCGTACAGAATCCCAAGCGCGAAAAAGACGACGGCTAAGACCAATGCGACGACTCTCATGTGATGACTCCTTTTCTCGCGAGCACGAAACAGATGGAACCAACGACGATGCAATACCACCCGAACGGCCGCAGATCGTTCGAGCGGAAGTAGCGGGTCAAAAAAGCCACGGAAAGGTACGCGGCGACGCCGGCCGCGATCCCGCCGGCGATCGCTTGAACGAGCACCAGATGCGCCTGCGGCGCAAAGAGCCTCGGGAACTCGAGGAGGGCTGCTGCGAGAATAACCGGCGTTGCGAGCAGAAACGAAAAACGAGCCGCATGTTCGTGGTCGAGGTCGCAGAGCAATCCCGCGACCATCGAACTTCCCGATCGCGAAATTCCCGGAAGGAGGGCAAACGCTTGCGCGACGCCGATGAAGAGACTCTCGGGGTAACTCAGACGATCGATCGGCTTGCTCTTTCTGGCTCCGACTCGCTCTTGGGCCCGGCGCAGCGCCTCGCCCGCAAACATTATTAGCCCGTTGATCAACAAGAAAAGCGCGGCCGGGGACGGCGAGCCGAAGAGGCGGCGCACGGGATGCTCGAGGACGAGGCCCAGCAGTCCGACCGGAATCGTCGCAACCACGAGCAGCCATCCGGTTCGCTCGTCGCGGTCGGAGCTCAGTCGTCCGACCGCGATGCTGCGCGCGAGCGCGCGCACGATCGCATACCACTGCGTTCGATAGAAGACGATCAATGCAAGCGCGGTTCCCAGGTGCAGCACGACGACGAATGCGAGAAACGAAGCGCTCGACCGATCGATGTTATTCCAGTGCAGCAATGCCGGGACGAGGATCGTATGTCCGAGGCTCGAGATCGGGAAGAGTTCGCTGACCCCTTGCAAGAGAGCCAGTACGAGCGCCTGAAAGAAGGTCACGGCCCAGCGTTTGCCCGACGGTGCCTTACGGCCTGCCGGTTACCATGCGACGAACTTCACGCTAAACGTGGCGTTTCCGGCGACTGGTTTGCAATCGTGCAACGGCGCGCTGTATCGAGCGTCGCGCGCCATCGAAACCGCGACGAGGTCGAGCGACGAGTTGCCGGTGCTCTGTGCGACGCTCGCGCCGCTCACCGCTCCCTGTGCATCGAGCGCAACCGAAACCAGCGCGACGCCACTGATGTGGTCGGCACGGACCGCCGCCGGAATATCGGGCGGGGGCGGGGTGGCGACGACCGTCGCGGCGGCGTTCGGCTCCGCGCATCCGGCGCCGGCCGCCGAAGGAACCGCGGTGGGAGCCGGCGGCGGTGCGGGCGTCGAGCGGCCGGCACCACCGCCTTCGGAGCGCGCGACGGCNNGCTTCAGGCTGAGTCTGAAAATCCGCAGTCGCCGGATGCAGAACCAGTGCAACGATCGCATGCAGCACCAGCGAGAGCGCGAAGGCGACGAGCAGTACGCGCTGAGCGCGTCTCATACCTCATTGGGCGCGCGACGGCCGGTAGCGCGACTAATCTGGTTGGAAGTCGGCGCGGAAGAGATAGTCGCCTTCCACCGGCTGACAATTGACGAGCTTCGGAGAGTAGGTAGACTGGCGAGCCGCGCGCAGAGCAGCTTGGTCGATTGCCATATTATTCGAGCTCTTATAGATCTTCGTGCCGACGAGGTTCCCCGAGGGTCCCACCGTCACTTCTACCTGCACGGTGGTCGCCCCGATCCCAATATCTTTTGCCGACTCCGGATAATCCGGCTGCACGGCGTTGGTAACCGTCGCGTCGGCGTCCGGATTCGCGCAGGCAGGCTTCGGCGTTCCCGGCGGTGCCGTCGCCGCGACGGGG
>PKWF01000117.1:8937-9188 GCA_003133185.1 Vulcanimicrobiota bacterium
GTCGGTGTCGGCGGCGGGGTCGGCGTTGGCGGCGGCGGCGTGTGGATGATCGTCGGCTTCTTTGTAATCTGGACCTTCTCGGTTTCCTGTTCCTCGGAATGCTTGTTGATGTTCGGAAAGACCGAACCTACCGCTAAGTGTATGAGAAGCGAAATTACGAAGGCCCAGCCGATAAAGCTGCGGACTCGTTCGTGGGTGGAGATATAGCGGTCGCGCTTCGCCATCGACTACGGATTCATTCCCGGGGGCGC
>PKWF01000128.1:0-3670 GCA_003133185.1 Vulcanimicrobiota bacterium
GCAGCGCCGCATCGCCTGGAACTCGATTCAACTCGATGCTGCGCGCCGGTCGTTGCTTCTGCACGACGAACTGCTCAAGCGCCGGCTGGTCGATATCTACGAATACGGTGACCTTAGCTACGTCGATGCGCTGATCGCGGCGCGCTCCTTCAGCGAGTTCGTCGAGCGGTGGGAAGATCTGCGCCTGCTCATCGCCGCAAATCAGCGGGCGGTACGGGCTCGCAAAGCGGCGGAAGCTCGCGTGGCGACGATCGAAGCCGAGCTCGAGGGAACACGCTTGCAACTACAGCAACAAGAGCAAGCGCAAGATGAAGCCCGCAGTCAGCTCGGATCGCTTGCCGACGAGCGCCGCAACTTGGTGAGCCTCGCCGGGATGCGCCGCCGCAGCGTCGCCACGGAAGTCGCCGAAATGGAAGATCTTTCGGCGGCTGAGGAGGCATCGCTGGAGGGGCTCATTCTGGAGCGCGAGCGCGAGCTTGAGTCCCAACAGCGGGCGGCCGGAATAGCCGGAGGCGGCGATCATTCGGGCGCCGCCGGCACCTTCTCGTGGCCGGTCACCGGGACGATCACATCGCCATTCGGCTGGCGTTCCAATCCATTTGGCGGTGCGCCGGAGTTCCATCAAGGGCTCGACATCGCCGCACCGACCGGGACGACCGTGACGGCCGCGGCCGGAGGCACGGTGATCATGGCGCAGTGGTACGGCGGCTATGGAAACTATATTCTGATCGATCACGGTGGGGGCTATTCGACCGGTTACGGACATCTCTCGGCCATTTACGTCACGACCGGGCAGTCGGTGCAGCGCGGGCAGGCCATCGGCGCCGTAGGCTCTACTGGGCAATCGACCGGCCCCCATCTTCATTTTGAAGTCCGAATTGCGGGGAAACCGGTTGACCCGGCACCCCGGCTCCATTAAGACTAATCAGATAACCTAGGCAGAGAAGAAACTCGCGGCCCTTCGAGCCGGGTATTATAAGGGAACTCATGACTCTTTCCGTCCGCCTTCTACTGACAGCACTCGTCGCGCTCACCCTTGTGGCGGCGACCGCACTCTACGTCGGTTACCGTTCCGGCGGAATCGCTGGGCAGTCCGTGCTCGAAGTGGCTACAACCGGCGATTTACGTGCTCTGCTTCCTTCGCACGATGCGCCCGGCTCGGGCATCGCCGATCTGGCCCTGCGACGACTGGAGATCGAGTACTACAAGCCGATCGCACCGCAGACTCCGCTCAACGGCGAACGCGATGCATTAAAAAATCTCTTGCAGACCAAGAAGATCGGCGATGCATCGCTGCCGCTGCAAACGGCGAACGGAGACGACATCTCGGACGGCGCCCGCGCCGCCGCTCTGTTAGCCTACGCACAGCAGCATTATGGCGCGGCCCTCGGGACGGATGGCGACGACGATCTTACCGACGCGGCGCTTCGCGGAATCATGACATCGGTTCGGGACCCGTACACGGTCTATCTCTCGCCGCGAGAGAACGAAGGGCTCAACGAGTCACTCTCGGGTGGAAACTTTGGCGGCATCGGCGTCTACATCGGTCAGCTCAAGGACGGTCGCATCGTCGTCGCGCCAATCGAGAGCATGCCGGCGGCTAAGGCGGGAATGAAGCCCGGCGAGGTTGTCGACACCGTCGACGGCAAGCCGGTTCGCAGTCTTCCGATCGATGACGTTGAAACGATGATTCGCGGCGAAGCCGGGACGGTCGTGCACTTGCAAGCGCACCCGTACGACGCTCCGAAGGCCGAGCGAGCCTACTCCATCGTTCGCGAGATCATCCACGTTCCCACGGTCCGCGCGAAGATGGAACAGGGTATCGATTACATCCGTCTTTCGGACTTTGGCACGACGTCGGCGCAAGAAGTTCGCAAGGCGCTTCTCGATGGCAAGGCCAAAGGCGCCAAGGGATATATCTTCGACCTACGCGACAATGGCGGTGGTCGCGTCGACGCCGCGGTCGAGATTTCGAGCTTCTTTATTCCGCAAGGAACGATCGTTTCGACGATACAGCGCGACGGCGAGCGAACGACCGAGGAGGCACTCGGCGATGCCATCGACGGACTGCACCCGCTTGTCGTGCTGGTCAACAAGTACACCGCAAGCGCCTCAGAAATCACCGCCGGTGCGCTGCAGGATTACCATCTCGCGACCCTCCTAGGCACCCGTACGTTCGGCAAGGGCGTCGTTCAAAGCATCTTCCCGCTGCCCGACGAAGGCGCGTTGAAGATCACGACGTCGCGCTATTTGACCCCGGCCGGGCGCGACATCCAGCACCACGGAATCGAACCGAACGTCGTCGTCAACCAAGATCCCAACCCGTCGCTGGTCGACACGCCGGCCGACAAGCAGCTCGCCGCCGCTAAGGCACGTTTGCACCAACTCCTACGTTAATTGTGGAGATTATGAAACGCACTCTCGCCCTCTTAATATTTGCCGCGGTCGCGGTAAGCTCTGCCCTGCTTTTGCCGGCATCGGCCGCGGCGCCGCAACTCTCCGCCGCCGACGCCGGGGAAGTCTCGACTAGCTACACCTATTTGACCGAGAACTTCTATAAAAAGGTCGATCCGCAAGTCGTTCTCAACTCCGTTCGCCTGACGTTACTTTCGGCGATGCGAACTGCAGGCGTGAAACACGCCGAACTCCCGGCGATGCAGGCGGGCGCCTCCGCCGGCACCAACGTTCGTGACATCGATCGCGAGATCGGCGACGCGGCGAGGGAGTCTTCTTCCAAGTTTAGCGTGCACGATCTCAGTTACATCGCCTTGGACGGCATGATGCGATCCGTCAACGACCGCTACACCGTCTTCCTTTCACCCAAAGATTTCGCCGGCCTCAATCAAGGGCTCGACGGCGGCGATTTTGGAGGGACGGGAATCGTCATTCAAGTCGACGACAAGAGCAAGTATATCGCCGTCGAGAACGTCGTGCCCGACGGGCCCGCGGATAAGGCGGGCATCGAACAGGACGACCTGATCACTGCGATCGACGGCAACTCCACAAAAGGCATGAGCCTCGCGGCGGCCAGCGGAAGGTTGCGAGGAAAAGAAGGCACGCGCGTCACGTTGACCGTCTCGCGTGAAGGCGCCGGTTTGGCAGCCCCGATCGCAATTACGCGTGCCAAGATTCATCAACTGAGCGTCTACCAGAAAATGCTGCCCGGCAAGATCGGCTACGTTGCTTTGACGGTCTTCGGCCGCGACACGGGAGACGAGCTCAATACCGCGCTCGATCGTCTGCAACGCGACGGAGCGCGCGCTTTGGTGCTCGATCTGCGCGACAACGGTGGTGGATATTTGGAGGCCGCCGTCGCCGTCAGCTCCAAGTTCATCCCCAGCGGACCGATCGTCTCGGTGGAATCGCGAGCCTCGAACATTACGACGCTCGACGCCGACGATACGGCGATCTCCCCAATACCTTTGGCAGTACTCGTCAACGGCTACACGGCCTCCGCCTCGGAGATTACGTCGGGCGCGATTCAAGATAGCAGCGTCGGCACGATCATCGGCACGAAGACGTTTGGAAAAGGCGTCGTTCAAACGATCTATCCCCTACCCGACGGCAGCGCAGTCAAGATCACGACCGCGCGCTATCTCACGCCGCGCAATCGCGACATCAATCACCTTGGCATTACGCCGGACATCGTCGTTTCCGAAAACAAGCACGC
>PKWF01000128.1:3698-5779 GCA_003133185.1 Vulcanimicrobiota bacterium
GCCTTCCGCATCCTGCTCCGGCGCTCGGTCAGACGGTCCTCGCCCGAAGTATCCTTCGGAAGAGCCCTAGACTCAACGTCTCCCGATATCCGAACTGATCGGAAGTCCTAATTGGTCTTTTTTGCGGCGCTGCGTTTGCGTGGCGATTTTTTGACTTTGCTGTCTGCTGCAGGGGCGGCGCTGCGCGAGCGCTTTGGCTTCGCAGCAGCCACGGGTTCCGGCTCGGGCGTTGCGATTACCGGTTTTTTTCGCGGACGTCGCGTTGATTTTTCAGCGGGTGCGGGAAGCGCAATCGCGCTCGCCGCTCCCTCGAGTTCCGCGGCGACGCCCGGCGCTGACTTCCGCCGGCGGGCCGGTTTGGTGAGCTTGGGCTTCTCCGGCGGCGCCGAAAGGCTGGGCGGCGGCGGTTCCACGGCCGGCGGTGTTGCTTGCCCGCGAGTCGCGATCGCTCGCGAAGGTTCCGGCGGCGCGGTTGCGCCGGTTGGCTGCGCGGCTCCGTCGGCGTTTACTTCGAAGATNNNTCGGGGCGCTCGCCGTCGGGGCGCTCGCCATTGGAGCGCTCGTTGTTTCCTCGGTCCCTTCGCGGCCGCGTCCTCCGCGCCGCCGCCGCCGCCGGCGCTTTCGGTTCCCGTCGCCGTCGGCAGTCGTGCGTTGTATGGCCCCTTCGGCGATAATGATCGCGTCGGGTTGCGCCTCGCCTCTGCGTTCTGCGCTCAGCGCCTTGTCTTGTGCCTCTTCCTCTTCGGTGAGCGACGTAATCCCGATCGGGGGACGCGCTGCGGATTGACGCGCCGCATCCTCGGCAAGTTCGCGCAGCTGACGGGTCTGCTCGGCCGCCGAGACTTCAGCACGCCGGGCCGGGCGTTTACGCCGAGGTTTCGCTCCCGCTGTAACCATCTCGGCGAGGATATAGTCCTGTTCGCCGTCCACGTCGAGGATGCGAATCCGCACGAAGTTGCCGGCGCTGTTGGCGGCGTTTTCTACTTCAGTGACTCGTCCATCNNTCGTCGCCGACGCGAAGCGCGCGCTCCTTCTCCCGCTTGATCGCCGCGACGGTCTCGATCCGCGCCTTCTCCGGGTGAATCATCGGGTCGACGCGTACGAAAATCGGGCGTCCGATCGCCTTTGCCAGTTCTTTGCACTCTTCGTCGTACCAAAAATCCATTTGTACGGCGACCGTCGGCGCGACGTGAACGATCACGTCGCCGGCCGCGCCGTTACGCGCCTCGGCGCGAATGCGGCGAAAGGTTTCGATGGCGACCGATTGAGACGACATGACGCTGCCCATTCCGGCGCAGGTCGGGCACGCGCCGCGAAGTTGAGCGCCCAGGTCCTTGCCGATCCGCTTGCGCGTAAACTCCAGCAATCCCAAGTTTGAAAACGACTGAATCGTCGCGCGCGTGCGGTCTCGGCTCAGAACCTCTTCCATCGTCCTGATCACTCTCTCGCGCGACGCCTCCGACGCCATGTCGATAAAGTCCACGACGATGATCCCGCCGATGTCCCGCAAGCGCACCTGACGAGCGATCTCGTCGGCCGCCTCGATGTTGGTCTTGAGAATCGTGTCCTCGAGATTGCGCCCGCCGGTAAACTTGCCGGAGTTCACATCGATGACGGTGAGTGCTTCCGTCGATTCGATGACGATCGAAGCGCCGGAAGGCAGGTTGATCTTCGGCTTCATGAGCTTTTGCAGCTCGGCGTCGATCTTATAGTCGTCGAACAGAGTACGGCCCGAGTTGTAATACTCGATGCGATCGATATACTGCGGGCCCAGCAACTGCAGGAAATCTCGGACCTTGCGAAACTCCTCCTCGTCGTCGATCAAGACCCGCTCGACGTCGGCNNGAGGGCGATTGCGCCCGTTTGTATCTTTCGAGGATGCCGTGCCACATTCGTATCAGTACGCCCAGGTCGGCGATCAGTTCGGCCTCGCTGACGCCCGCGGCTGCGGTCCGGACGACCGTCGCCATCCCCTCCGGGCGAATTCGCTTCATCACGCTCTTGAGGCGATTGCGTTCGTCGGCCGAATCGATCTTGCGCGAGACACCGGAGTACTTTCCGGTCGGCATCAGAATCAGATA
>PKWF01000128.1:5820-6714 GCA_003133185.1 Vulcanimicrobiota bacterium
TCGACGTACAGAAAGGCGTTTCGCCCGAGCCCGATGTCGACGAACGCCGCCCCCATGCCGGGCAGCACGTTCTGCACTTTACCTTTATAAATCGAGCCGATGACCTTCTCTTCGCGCTCAATGTAGAGCTCTGCTAAGCCACCGTCCTCGAGTATGGCGACCCGATTTTCCCACGGGTCGCTCGAGATCAATATCTCGCTCGACAAATTGTCCTCAATCGTTGGGCTCGCTTCTCGCCGCGCCTACCGTTTCCGGTGCGCCGTGCGGGCGGCGCTTTGCGCCGCGTTGCTTTGAGCCCTTAGAAAATCTTTGTTGTTATAAACCTCTACCGGCGGCCTTTCGTTGCGAAACGCAGCCTGCCGGCCTGACTGCTTCCCTTGTTCCTCGCTGCGGGAAAATGGACCTTCCGGTTCTACTCCGACCCCTCCACTCGCTTCACGCGTTGCCCAAGACGTTGCGGTCCCGCTGCGAAAAGATGTTCAAGAGGATCCCCAGGGCAGCAAAATCCGTGAGCATCGCCGACCCGCCGTACGACATGAACGGCAGCGGGATTCCCGTGATCGGCATGATTCCGACCGTCATTCCGACATTGATGAGGACGTGGAAAAAAAGCATGCCGACCAAACCGCCGGCAAGCAAGAAGCCGAAGCGGTCACGCGCGACGAGCATCGTGCGGACGCCTGCGTAGAGGACGGCGGCGTAGAGTCCCAACGCGATCATCGTACCGGCGAATCCCCATTCCTCTGCAAGCACCGTGAAGATAAAATCGCGCGAATGTTCGGGAACGAAGTTCAACTGCGTTTGGGTCCCGTGGTACAGTCCTCGCCCAAACCACTCGCCGTTTCCGACAGCGATCTTTGACTGGGCGAGGTTATAGCCCGAGCCTTCGGGGTC
>PKWF01000147.1 GCA_003133185.1 Vulcanimicrobiota bacterium
AAAACGGGGGGCTTATCGAGCACGCTCATGAAGTCGGCGAGCCACTCGCCGCGTTCACCGCCGAAGAGCCCATATTCGTGCTGAATATTGATGAGGTCCGCGGGGTAGATGCTGACCAACTCGGCCGCCGACGCGTAGCTATCGCGGCTTTGCTCCCTAATGCGAGCGACTACCTCCGGGTCGTACCGCCGCATTTCCGCGCCCGGTTCGTCAATAGCAATAACTGGGCTCGCGAATCCAAAGGCCCGGTCGTACGCGTCGACCACGTCTTTGGTGAAGGTCGCGATGCCGCATTCACGAGGCGGGTACGAACCCAAGAATAAGGCCTGAGGGGGAAGCATGTGTGCGGTCTCCTCCAGCGATGGACCCTAATTTACCCCCCGACGGATGCAGCATAAACCGAACTCCGGGTCGCCCTTGCGCGGGGCTCAGGCTCAGGGGGGCGAGCCCAGTCGAGCCCCTGGCTCGATCGTCGCTCCCGGTTCGACGCTCACATCGTGCCCGATGACGCTGCCGGCTCCAACCCTGGCCTTCGCCCCGACGGTCACCCGGCTGGCGAGTATGGCCTGCTCGATGACGGCGCCCGAGCCCACGCTGACGCGATCCCACAGGACGGATTCTCGAATCACGGCGTCGGCGCCGATGCTGCAGCTTTGGCCGAGCACGACGTTGGGGCCAACCCTGGCGCTTGCATCTACCACGACGTCGCCGGCGGCGTGGACCGGCGGGACTACACCGGGATGCCCCTGCAGCACCTCCTTGCCTTCGCCGCTGATACCGAACTCGACGAGCAGCGGCATCATCCCGCTTAAGACGTCACGATGTGCCGCCAGATACTGCTCCGGCCTTCCGAGGTCGAGCCAATAGTCGTCGGTCGTATAAGCGTAGAGCGCCTTACCCGCCGCGATCACTTGCGGAAACGTCTCGTGCTCGATCGAGACCTTACGACCGGCAGGAATATAATTGAGGATCTCTCGCTCCAGAAGATAGGTTCCCGCGTTGATCTCGTTGGTCGGCTCTTCACCTTTGGGTGGCTTCTCTATGAAGGCGCTGACTTTCCCACTGGCATCATGCACGACGCAGCCGAATGGCGATGGATCGTCGACGTGGATCAAATGCAGCGTTCCAATGCCGCCTTTTTGCTGGTGATACTGCCGCATCGCGGGTAGATCGAGACTGGTGAGGATGTCGCCGTTGAGGACGAAAAACGGGCCCGTGATGTGCTCCTCGACGTTCTTGAGCGCGCCGGCGGTTCCGAGCGGCGTCTCCTCAATCGCATAGGTCACCTTCATCCCGAGTCGCGAGCCGTCGCCGAAGTAGTCGACGATCGCTTGCGGCATATAGCCCGCCGCTAGAATCACGTCCCGAATGTCGGCGGCGTAAAGGCGCTCCATCGTTCGTGCCAAGAACGGCACGTTGACGATCGGCACCATCGGTTTCGGCGTGCCGTACGTCAGCGGCCGAAGCCGGGTTCCCTCGCCGCCAACGAGCACTATTGCTTGCACGACGACGCTAGTTCGGCGTTAATAGGGCGGCTACTTGCCGGAAACACTTCTTTAATGCCACACGGTTGGCACCTTGCGTTTCTAGCATGGTGGTATGCCACGAAAGCTACACGATTGGAAGGCCGTGCAGGCGTATCACGATCAAGGGCACGGCTTTGTCGAATGCACGCACCGCTTCGGTTTTAGTCACACGGCATGGATAAAAGCAATACAGCGCGCCAAGCTGCAGGTGGCGCCGTCGCCGTTTCCAGATCGGCGACGGAAGTTCGATTGGGCGCAAATTCAAGATTACTACGATCAGGGTCACACTTATCGACAGTGTAGGAAGCAGTTTAACTTTTGCGCAGCGTCTTGGACGAACGCCGTGCGCCGAGGCGAGATCCGGCCGCGGCAGTTTGGTATGCCGATCCCAGAGTTGCTCTCCAGCCCAAAGAGGAACCGCAAGCACCTTAAGGCGAGGCTCGTTAAAGCCGGCTTACTGGAGAACAGCTGCCATTCGTGCGGCCTAGAGGACTGGCAGGGGCGGCCGCTTAGTATGCACCTGGACCACATAAATGGTGTTCCGGACGACAACCGGCTCGAGAACCTCCGGATGCTCTGCCCAAACTGCCACAGCCAGACGCCGACCTACGGCGGCCGAAATGCCAGGCAGCGGCGGTTGCAAGAAGCGCAAAGCTCATGTAGTATTACGGTCGCTATGGGTCCCGGGTAGTTCAGCTGGTAGAACGGCAGACTCTGAATCTGCATGTCGGTGGTTCAATTCCATCCCCGGGAGTTTCGCGGCCCCATCATCTAGAGGCCTAGGATGCCGCCCTCTCACGGCGGTAACGCGGGTTCGAATCCCGCTGGGGCTATTCCAAAACGTCATATGCCATAACGATTCCTAGCATACACGATCCTCGACGGTTGCCATTCGGTTGCCGTCTCCCTTCGACCGCCCCCCTAAAGGAGTTATGCCAATCGAGTCATTGCTCCCTGTTCTGATCCAGGCGGCCGCATCGGGTGCGCATCAAGCGGTTCCCGTGATTTACGACTACGGAGTTGAGAAAGCAGGGGATTTCGCAATCACGACCTTTTGTCGCGGTGTCGTGAAGGTGTTTAATCCGGCCTACAAAAGCCAGAGCGAGCTGCAGCGCGACGACATAGAAACGCTTAAGCGCGTCGTAGACGGAATGGCAGCCGGTCTCGACGATCTCCGTCGAAACGATGCCCAACGCTCGTCCGATCGTGCGACGGATGCGTTTGTAGCGGAGGCCCTGGAGAGCGCTCTTGAAAGCCCTTTCGCAGCAAAACACTTCCTTTTAGGCCGCCTTATCGGTGAGCGCCTAGACACGGCTACGGAATCGCGCGACGATCTCTTTCTACGCGAATCGTTGCGTATCGTTCGTCAAGCGAATCAATCGCAGCTCTTCTCTTTGGGCGCACTATACCTGGTCCATCACCCGCCGGTGAGCTTTATGCCGCACGAGGCGCTAACCGAATGGTGGGACACGGAATACATGCCTCTTTTGAAACGCCTCGTAGACGGCCATTGGGACCAGGACGATCTCACGTATCTGGAACGCCTCGGGGCGGTTGAGCGGGATCGCTCCGTAGAGACTCCTTCTTTGCGAACGGAGCCGCGACACGGGCCAGTCATCAACAACGTTCTCGCTCGAAGGGGCCTTCCGGCCGCCGACGCCATGGGAAGCCGGCCGCCGAAAGTGGCGGAGTTTGCGATCTACTGCGCGCGCTTACATTCGGGATCTACCAAAACAACCGCTTGGCCGGCGCTAGACTTTCCGCTGTTTCCTTACGGCCTGACGATTCCCGGGATACGGGTCGCGCGCACTATCATCGACTCCCTCTCGACGAAAACAATCGAAGAGTGGCGTAATTCCACAACGTATTCGCCACAGATCAGGTAAGGCCGCGATATGACAGACCGCGTAAGAACGGACCCCTTCTTTGACCCATTCGACCGACTAACGTACGAGTCGATCTACGAAGCCTTCCGTGACGTTGGGTCGGAGACGCAACGCTTGGAGTTCAAGCGGGACTTAAATCCAGACGAGTTGGCCAGGCAAGCCGTGGCAATGGCTAACGGGAGCGGAGGCATCGTCATTGCGGGATTCGAGGACCCGACGGAAAGCATCCCTCTTACGCCGTACGATTTCACCGGCGAGATAGATGAGCCAGCGCGGCGCCGACTCTTGAGCAGAATTCAGAGCCGAGTTTATCCTAGCATTCCTATCGACTGCGCAGGCTATACGTCAGCAGACGGGCGTCATCGCCTACTATTGCTTCGCGTCGAGCCCAGCGACGCCGCACCGCACGAACGCCTCAACGAACGCGGGCGCTTCGAGGTGCGGCGCGGTACTGAGATCACCGGGATGACGCTCCGCGAGCTCGAGTCCTTGCTTCGTCGCCGAGATTCGGAGGACTACGACGACCTCGACGCCGCAAGGGCTCGGAGTTACGGTATGCTTTCATTCGATCGGTCTGTCTCGGAGCGCTTTGTTGGGGGCACCCTTTTCCCTGAAACCGTGGCACGTGATGAACCACTCTCACGGACACGACAGCGTGAAATCGAGCGAATCGTCTCGCATATAGATCGGCTAAATGCGGCGATCCCTGAAACTTACTGTGAAGGCATCCTATTTGAAACACGGATGATCGTGCCAGAGGGAGCAAAAGTCGTCGATGNNCTGTGCAGCATTTACGCCCTCGGCTCACAGGTGCTTCTAGCGCTCAGCCTCGGTCCGCGCGCGAGCGGTGCCATTATATGTCATCGTGGAAATCCACCAGACGTAGAGCGCCCTCACCAACCGGCCGGCGGAGAGTACGAATACGATGTCAACTTCGCAACTGATACGGTCGAGGAAATGGCGCGCCGTCCGCTGATGTTTGCCTTGCGAGCCGCTGGGGTTCTAATCGACCCAGGAGAGCTTNNCATACTCGGGACTCATTAAGGACGATCTACGTCTAGGTTGGCAATGATCGGGCGCCGCTCACCCCCGATCCCACAACAACCTTCTCAGTCAGGCCAACGAGGCGCAGTAGGTGCGACGCGATAATTAGCACCTCGCCAGCCTGCGAGGCATCGAAAATCGACGGCGGCTGATGCGTCGCCGGGTTACGGTACATCCCGAAGGCTCCTAGAAATACTCGTTCCTCTGCACTCTGTTTCCCCAGCTCGTTTTCGTCAAAAGTACCAGGCAGCCTGAACCTGGAAAAGAATTTCTTAATGAGGCGTTCGCCGAAATCCGATTGCTTAAGATCCGCCTTCGAGNNCCGCGCACGTACATCGGCCAGATTTTGCCTCGCGTCGTTTTATCCAGGAGGTCATAGACCGTCTGGTTCTCTTTGCGGAAGGCGCGAAAGTCGTCCTCATTTTTGATAGCCTCTGCCCGTCGCGTAAGCATCCGGTGAACCCCTGAAGATTGCCCTGGATCGTTGACGATTAAGCCGTAGCGCTCGAGCCAACTCCATCCTTCAGCGACAGACCGAAGCGCGCAATCGTGCCAGTCGGGGAGGTTGAAGCGCTGCCGCACCACCGCGATTAAGCCCGTTAGCTGTGGGTGCGGCGTGGCTCTCACCATTTCCAGTATTACTCTGGCGACGTCCGGTGGCTCCGCCTGGGCAAGGGACTCGGGGGTAGGGTATATTTCGAA
>PKWF01000136.1 GCA_003133185.1 Vulcanimicrobiota bacterium
TAGCGTTCGAACCATTCCAGCCCGAGGATGCCCGCGAGCGGCACCTTGCGGCCGCGCTCGTAGAACGAATACGGATACGGAATCACGAGGAAGGGCTGATCGAGCAGCTCCGCATTGCCGACGCGAACGCTCGCGACGCGCGTATACTGCAACGCGATCGTCCCCGCCCCCGCACCGCCGCTCACGCCTCCCCCCGTTCCGCGCAACCCGAGCGTCTTCGCCGCCGCACCATCGAGGATCGCGTGACCGCCCGAATCGAGAATGAACGGCATCGGTGCGCGGCCGTCGATCGACGCCCACACGAAGAGCTGATTCCCTTCGAGCGCGATCGGCACGGTCGTCGCGCTCGCGCCGGCCAGCATCCGCGCGTCTACCTCCATGCGCGGCCTCACAAAATCGGCCGCGCGAACGCGCGGGGAGAGCGTGTAGCGCGTCACCTCGACGCGGTCGCCGTTTGCCGGCTCGAAGAGGCTCGCTCTGGAGATCGCAAACGGCAGCACGATCCCGCCGACCTGACGATAATCGCCAAAGGTCGTCACGTCGGTGGTGATCGGCGTGCGAATCGCAACGAAATTAATCAGATGGCTGCGTGTATCAACCGTCACGACGGCGGGAATGCCGCCGCGCGGCGCAACGCGCACCATCTCGGCGCGATCGTCGCCGCTGCCTGTAAATCCAACGCACGTCATGGCGGCGCCGGAACGCGGATCAAGGTAGCCGCGCCGCGTGATAAACGCTTCCGTGACGGCCCTTGCCCGCGGATACCACGAGTCGTACGGATGTACGCCGCCCGAGATATCGCGCGCCCAGAGGCTCTGCCCGTCGTACACCTGGGCCTCGCTCCCCTTAACCGGAAGCGTCGACCAGCGCGCGTAGCGTCCGTCGCGGATCTCGTCGCTAAACTCGGCGGTGCCGCGCAATCCCGAGCTAGCTAGCGACGCCGAAGCGGTAATCTCACCGACGCGATTCCAGGCCGCGCCGCCGGTGGCCGCGGCAACTTGCGCGAATAGCGCGGCAGCGTTGCAGGCAAGCGAAACTGAGGCGATAAACCCGATCATACCCCGAGCATACGCGTCGGCCGGGACGCCGTCTTGAAGATTCTTAGCGCGCGAAGGTTCGGCGGAATCCGGCCGGCGAGAGCCCGAGGCTCCGGCTAAAAGCGCGTGTGAGATGGCTTTGGTCGCTGAACCCCGCGTTCAACGCGATCCGCGCGATAGGCGCCATCGTCGTCAGCAGCATCTTCGACGCCAGCCGTATACGGGCGCGGGTGCGATACGCGTTTGCGGTCATGCCGACGTGGCGTCGGAACGCGCGGCTGAAATGCGTCTCGTGCAGGCCGGCAATCGCAGCCGCCTCGCGCAGCGGAACGGCCTCCTCCCAGGGAAAACCGTCAATCACGCTGCGCAACCAGGTCGGACGCTTTGGCGGAGCTTCGGTGGATCGGCGCAGCAACGCATCGTGCAGTCTCACCACGGCCGCACCGAGCTCGCGGCCGTCACCATAGAACGATCGCACGACCTCGCCCACCGCGTTTTGCAGCGGAGCGAGATCCAGCGCGATGCTTCCACGCGAGCCTGTGGCACCAGAATCGCACGGCAACTCGACGTTGAGACACCGCGTGTCGCTAGCAAACCGGTCCGCATGTTCCTCGGCGGCGTCGTGAACGACGATGCTGCCGCTGCGGCAGAGCGCGGGAACCATATCGCACACCTCGACGTACGCGCCGCCCAAGACGAGCGTGACGAACGACGAGCCGTGCCGGTGGTGTTTCATCGCGCTGCACCCGCGGTGATCGGTTTCAAAAACGGCGCCGGCTTCGGTTATGCGCTCCATTGCTGCACCACGATTCGCGCTCCAGGCGGCGCGAACCCTAGCGCCTTGCTTTTAAGCTTGCCGCGCTCGGGTATAATCGAGTGCATGAAACGCATTGGGTTAGTCGGCCTCGTCGCTGCGACCGCGTCGATTGCCGTGCTGGGACTGGCGCTCGTCCACGCGCGGGCCACCGACGGCCCTTCGCCGATAGCCGTCCCCACGATGCGGCAGGGGCATATGGAGATGACGCTTCACGCGGCCGAGCGCCCCGGCGACCGCGCGCGCGCCGATGCGATCGTTGCGGCGGCTCGCCAAGTGATGGCGGATTATCCCACGGTTGACGCCGCCGAGAAGGCGGGCTTCAAGAAGTTCCTTCCAGCTATTCCGCTTTCGATCGAGCACTACACGAATCGCAGCTACGCGGTAGAGGCATGGCTGGGACACTTCGATCCGATGCACCCGACGTCGCTCATCTTCAAGCGCGACGGCAACTCGCTGCAGATCGTCGGCGTGATGTATACGGCATCGAATTCCGCCGACCGCGACGAACTGAATGCGCGGGTTCCGCTGAGCTTCGGAACGTGGCACCGCCACGTCGATTTCTGCAAAGCGCCAGTGGGAGCCCCGCTAGCGGACCGGTTTGGACCAAACGCGCGCTTTGGCTTCGCGGGCTCGATTCACACGAAAGATGCCTGCGACGCCGCCGGCGGCAGGTTCATCCCGCGCGTTTTCGGGTGGATGGTCCACGTGTGGCCGAATGAAAAGACGGATGCTTCGGTTTGGGCCGTCGATGCACACCACAGCATGGACGGTATGGCGCCGTAGTACCGGTCACTTCACTCAACCTCTAATCGAGGGTCGAGAGCGGCGAAAACAGCCGATCGATCTCGGCGGCATCGAGCTGCAGCGATGTTGACTCATCGAACAACCCGGCGGCTAACTCGGCCTTGCGCTCTTGCATCTCGACGATGCGCTCCTCTACCGTTCCGGCTGCGATGAGCTTGTACACGAAGACGGGCTTGTGCTGACCAATGCGGTGCGCGCGGTCGGTGGCCTGGCGCTCGACCGCCGGATTCCACCACGGGTCGTAGTGAATCACGGTATCGGCCGCGGTGAGATTCAATCCGGTGCCGCCGGCTTTTAAGCTGATCAGAAAGAGCGGCACCTCACCGGCCTGAAAACGCTGCACGGGCGTAACGCGGTCCTTCGTCTCGCCGCGAAGCTCGACGAATGCGATCTCGCGTTCGCGAAGCTCGGGCTTGATGAGATCGAGCATCGAGGTGAACTGCGAGAAGAGCAAAATCCGCCGGCCCTCATCGATCAGCTCGGGAACCATCTCCAGCAAAGCCTCGAGCTTGGCCGATCCGCGAACGCCGCGGGCCGCCGACACTTTGAGCAGCCGGGGATCGCAGCACACCTGACGCAGTTTGAGCAGCGCGTCGAGCACGACGATGTGGCTGCGCGCCAAACCGCGATGCCGCAGCGCGTCGCGCACGCGCCCGTGCATGGCGATGCGGATCGTCTCGTAGAGATCGCGTTGTGCGCCGTCCAGCTCGATGCGCGTGACGATCTCGCTCTTCTCGGGAAGGTCGGGCGCGACCAGCTCCTTTGTTCTACGCAAGAGAAACGGCCGCAGGCGCGACGACAGCACGCGGCGCCGCTGCACGTCGCCCCGCTTCTCGATCGGCGTTCTGAAGGCGCGCCCGAAGGCCGCGCGCTCGCCGAGCAATCCGGGAACCGCGAACGCGAAGACCGACCACAGCTCCTCGAGATGGTTCTCCATCGGCGTTCCGGTGAGGGCGAGCCGCTGCGCCGCGCGCAGCCGCCCCGCGGCCTGCGCGCCCTTGGAGCGCGGGTTCTTGATCGCCTGCGTTTCGTCGAGCACGGCGATCTGCCACTCCTGCGCGCAGAGCGTCTCGATGTCGCGCTGCAGCAGCGCGTAGGTCGTCAGNNCGCCAGTTCGGCGAAACACTTGTCGGCGAGACGATCAGCACCGGTCGTTTGAGGCGCCGCGCGGCCTTCTCGATCGCGACGTGCGCGAGCAGCTCGACCGTTTTGCCCAAGCCCATGTCGTCGGCAAGCACGCCTCCGAAACCGTTGCGCGCGAGGAGCTGCAGCCAGGCGACGCCGCGCGCCTGATACTGACGCAGCGTGCCCTTGAATGTTGCCGGCGTCGCGGCCGGTGCGAGCGCATCTTCGTCGGCGAGCGCGCGCACCAGATCGCGCAGCTGCGCCGCCGTGGCCCAGCGTATCGGCGTCGCGCGTTCGAGCTGCGCGATCGACGCGAGGTGCGCGGGCGTGAGCGCGAGGCGTCCCTCGCGCGTGAGCGGTGCGTCGAAGAGCTCGACGAGCGTCGCCAGGAGCGGCGCGATGCGCTGGGCCGGCAGCGCAACAAACGCGCCCTCGCGCACGCGGCCGTAGACGGTCGCGCCGTCGCCAAGCTGCGCCAGCCCGTCGTGCGAACGAATGCCAAGCTCGCGCAACGCGCCGATGACGATCGGCAGTAACGATACGCGCTCGCCGCCGACGTTGATGCCGAGGTCGAACTCGAACCAGTTGTTTACGCTTGGCTGGATCTGCGCGTCCCAATCGTCGGCTTCGACCAACTCGTACGGAAATGAGGAGTCGATCTCGACGCGCCAGCCGCTCGCACGCAACGCCGGCACTACGCCGTCGAGGAACTGCACCCAGCGCTGCTCCCCCGTTCCCGGAAAGCGCAACGTTGAGTTGCGATGTTTGATGAACTGGATCTCCGGCCACGTCACGAGGTGTAACCCGTGACTGTCGAGTGCCGCGCGGGCCGCGGCTTCGAACTCGTAACGGCGGGGCCAGAGGCCGACTCCGTCCGCTTCCACCGACTGGAATTCGTGCGGCTCGTCGGCCGAGAAGTGAACGGCGTGCGCGCCGTACGCAAACGTCAGCTCGGCGATTGCGGCGAGCGGCGTTTCCGAGAATCCGCGCAACCGCAACACCGCCACCGGATCGCGCTCAATCACGCTCGTAAACACCGCCTGCGGCCTTTGACGCGGCCGACAGCCTTCGCCTGCGTTACCCGTCCCGCTAGGCATATGAGTATACAAGAAGGCGCCCGTCTGCAGCAAACCCGGCGCTCGGCGTCGTCTTCGAGTTGACCGTCGCACCGTTTCACGCGCCAGATAGGTCCGTCACGGGGCTTCATGAACTCCGTGGACAAAGCAAGCAACAAAGGCGCGGATAACTTCTACTCTGCGGAGGCTCGATTGAAGAAGCTCGGTCGGAGAATGTTTGTCCCGCTTTTAGTCGCAATCGCTTACGTTGCCGCCGCGAAGCTCGGTTTCTCGTTGGCGTTCACGACAAAGCAAGTGACGGCCGTATGGCCGCCGACCGGCATTGCGCTCGCCGCCCTCTTGCTTTGGGGATATCGCGTCTGGCCGGGGATTTGGCTGGGTGCATTCGCAAGCAATGCGCTCACCTCCGAACCCGTTTGGACGGCCGCGGCGATCGCGACCGGAAATACGCTCGCGCCGGTGTTCGGCAACTTCCTCTTGCGACGCTTCGGCGGTTTCGAGAATGCGCTCGAGCGCGTGCGCGACGTTCTTCTCCTCGCGTTGTTCGGGTCGGCCATTGCCATGACGGTATCCGCGACCAATGGCGTCGTCGAGCTCGCGCTTGCTCGAATCGTTCCGTGGAGCGCTTTCTTATCGGTTTGGTGGGTGTGGTGGGCGGGCGATGCGATGGGCGTGCTGTTCGTTACTCCGCTGTTGCTCACGTGGATCGGCGCTAGACAGAAGGAACCTGCGGAGGGTGGCACGCTCGAGCTTGCCGCTCTCTCCGCAACGTTGCTGGCGTCAAGCTCAATTTCGTTTCTGAGTAATTTCCCGCTGCGCTTTTCGGTCTACCCGTTCATCATTTGGACCGCCCTGCGGTTTCGACAGCGTGAAATGACTGCAGCAATTGCGGTCGTCAGCGGTCTCGCCATTTGGGCAACATCGCACGGTTTGGGTCCCTGGGCCTCCGGCTCGCTCGATTCACGACTCATCCAAGTTGACAGTTGGATGTCGGTTCTGGCAATAACGGGCCTGGTGCTCGGCGCGATCACGGCCGAAAGGCGGACCGCACGTCTCGATCTGCAAGAACTGTTGGCGCAGACGAAGCGATCGGCGGTAACGTTGCAGACTGCGTTTCTTCCCGAGCATCTCCCGCAGCGACGTGGCGTTCGGTGCGATGTGCTTTACATCGCGGCGGAGCGCGAAGCGCTCATCGGCGGCGACTGGTACGACGCCTT
>PKWF01000093.1 GCA_003133185.1 Vulcanimicrobiota bacterium
TCAAACGATCGCACTTGCGTACGGGTTTGGGCGGCATCGCGCCCAGCCGTTGCGGCAGTCTCACTGCGAAGGTCGGTAAGCGTTGCAGTCGCGTGGGAGCGCGCGTCTCAATGGCGTGAGCCTTGCGCTCCTCCAATAGCGACCAAAACAGGCGCGCGACGGCGTTGCGATGCGTCACAAAGTGGCCGTCGATGCTGCCGTACACGCAGAGTCCGGCGAGCAGTGAATCGCGGCAATGGCGCTCGTCAGGAAGCTCCCGCGCGAGCGCGTCCTTCGTGTCGGCCGAGATCATATCCACTCCGCCTCGTCCCGCCGCGAGTCGAGAATCTCGTAGAGCTCGGCCGGCTTCGTGGCCGGCGTGACGCGCAACGGAACTTCGCGCACGCGGACCGTCACGAACCTCGTCGCGTAGTGGATCTCGAGAACGTCCCCAGGCTTAACCTGATAGCCCGGCTTGAGCGGCTTTCCGTCCCTGGTGATGCGTCCGTGCTCCAGAGCCTCGTGCGCCTCGCTTCGCCGCTTCGCCAACCGCGAGACCTTCATGAACTTGTCCAGCCGCACGCCCTCAGAGTTCGCCATCGGCCGGCGTATCGTTGTCACCCCGGGAGGGTCACCCTGAGAGTGTCACCCCTGAGCGCAAGGATGAGGGATTGACCGTATCGCGATATATCGTATACTATTGGAAACATGCAAAGATGGGGAATGCGCCGGCACGGAATGCGGCGGTTGAAGCGTGGAATTCTCAAGTTTGCCTTGCTTAAACTGCTCAGCGAGGTGCCGAGGCACGGTTACGACCTGATTCGCGAGATACGGGAGAAGGGCTGGGCCGGGGGCGCCGGTTCGGTCTATCCGCTGCTCGCCGCGCTCGAGGCTGCCGGTTTCATCGCCGGCCGCGACGAGGAGGGTCGCCGCATCTACGAACTCACNNGACGGCGAGGAAGAGGGCACGCGCGACCGGCGGGCGCAAATGCGCGATTCGGCGTCTCGATTGATGCAGGCGGTTTCGCAGCTCGGCTATACTTCCAAACCCGAAAGCATCGAACGCGTGCGCGAGTTGCTCGACAAAGCGCGCAAAGAGATTTACGAAGTGCTGGCAACAGAGTAAGGGGTTCGCAGTTTGGCGCAAACGCGAGCGTCGCATCGCGGGGTCAATATTTTCGAGGAGGGCAAGCCGATGTGGCAGATCCTCCTCGTTTTTCTGGTGCCTCTGATGCTGAGCAACGTCTTGCAATCGGCCTCGCAGACGATGGCCAGCATCTGGATCGGGCGTCTGATCTCCACCCAAGCGCTGGGTGCTATCTCGGCCGTCTTTCCGATCATTTTTCTCCTGTTCTCGTTCGTCTTCGGCGTTTCGAGCGGCAGCAGCGTCTTGGTCGGGCAGGCCTTTGGCGCCAAGGACTTCCACAAGGTTAAGAAGATCGCCGGGACCGTCACGGGTGCGGCCCTCTATCTCGGAATCATCGTCGCGGTGCTGGGATATTTCGGCTCGCCGACGATTCTCAAATGGCTGGCAACGCCGCCCGACATCGTCGCGCAGTCCGACGCTTACGCGCGTGTGGTCTTCCTGACGATGCCGGTCTTTTTCGTCTACTTCGTCTATGCGACGATCTTGCGGGGCACCGGCGATTCAACCACGCCATTCTACGCGCTTATCGTTTCGAGCGTACTGGCCATCGCCATCACGCCGCTCTTCATCGTCGGAATCTTCGGATTGCCGAAGCTTGGCGTCGTTAGCGCCGCGGTTTCCGGACTTATCGCCAACACGGCGGCGTTCGCATGGCTCCTCACCTATCTGCGCCGCAAGAACCATCCGCTACAGTTCGACCGCGAGACGCTGGTGGATATGGGAATCGATTGGAGGATTCTCGCAGCGGTGCTGCGCATCGGGCTGCCGACCGCGCTTCAGGTGATGATGGCGTCGCTGGCCGAGATTGCGGTCATCTCGTTCGTCAATCGTTTTGGATCGAGCGCGACGGCGGCCTACGGAGCGGTCAATCAGGTCGTCAGCTACGTGCAGTTCCCGGCGATCTCGATCGGCATCGCGGCTTCGATTTTCGGGGCGCAATGCATCGGCGCGCGCCGCGAAGATAAGCTCGGGAGCGTAATTCGCTCGGCGGTCGGCTTGAACTACTTGGTCGGTGGCATCATCATCGCGGTCTGCTACCTGTGCGCTTGGTTCATTCTGGGTTGGTTCATTACCGACCACTACACTCTTGTGATCGCACACCAACTGCTGATGATTACGCTGTGGAGCTATCTCCTGTTCGGAAACTCGGCCGTACTGAGCGGCCTCATGCGTGGCAGCGGCGCCGTGCTCTGGCCGACGGTCAACGGTATCTTCGCCATCTGGGGCGTGGAAGTGCCGGTTGCGTGGCTTTTGATGCACCGCATCGGGCTCGACGGCGTCTGGCTCGGCTATCCAGCGGCCTTCTGCGTCGTGCTGGCGCTGCAGTTCTCATACTACGAGTTCGTTTGGAAGCGCAAAACGCACGAACGCCTCGTCTAACGCGCCCTACTTTCTTTTCTTCGCTTTTGGAGTGACACAAGTGCCCGTGGCGCGGCAGACGAGCACCGGCGGGTCCAGTACGTCGGCGGCGCTTTCGCCGATTTCCGGCCTCGCCGCGATCACTTTGCGGGCTTCGAACTCCATGCGGCGCGAGGTCTTCCCGATCTTGACGATGCGGCCCCGCGCTTCGATGAAGTCGCCGGCGAAGACCGGCGCGAGGAACTCGACGCTATCGTAGGCGGCGAAGAGTCCCTCATCGCCGTCCATTCGAATTAACAGCTCCGTTGCAACGTCGCCGAAGAGCGCGAGCATGCGTGCTCCATCGACCAGACTTCCGCCATAGTGCGCGTCGAGCGTGCTCATGCGCACTCGCAGTTTCACGTTCAAGTCTTCGCCAGTTGCCACAGTACCTCGAGTTCGTCGAGCGAGAGATCCGAAATGCTCTTCCCGCTTTTCGTCGCACGCTCTTCCATGAAGGAGAAACGTCTGTAGAACTTTTCGTTGGCTTCGCGCATCGCCGTCTCGGCGTCGATGCCCAGAGCGCGCGACAGGTTGACCAGCGTGAAGAAAACGTCGCCGAGTTCTTCGCGTACCCTGGGATCGTCTTGGGCCAGGCGACGCGCCTCCGCGAGCTCGCCTAGCTCTTCAGAGAGTTTTTCCAAAATCCCAGCGGCGTTGGGCCAGTCAAAGCCGACGCGTGCGGCCTTCTCCTGCATGCGCTGACCGCGCTGCAACGCACCGAGCTGGACGGGAATTCCGTCCAACCGGCTCTTACGCTGGCGCCCCGTTTTTTCCAGCGCTTTGAGCTTCTCCCAACTGCGCCATTGCGCGTCGACGTCTTCGATGACCGCATCGCCGAAGACGTGCGGATGACGGCGGACCATCTTGTTGGAGAGCGCGTCCACGACGTCGGCGATGCTGAACTTTCCAACTTCCATCGCGACCTGCGCGTGAAAGAGCACTTGTAAGAGCAAGTCGCCCAGCTCCTCGCAGAGGGCATCGAGGTGCGGCCCTTCGATCGCCTCGACCACCTCGTACGTCTCTTCGATCAGGTACGGAACGAGCGTGCGATGCGTCTGCTCGCGATCCCACGGGCAGCCCATGCGTAAACGAGCCATGATCTCGACCAAGTCGTCCCACGAATAGTGCGCCGACTGTGGCGGCAGCGGGAGCAGCGGCATCGCGATCGACGCGTAGAGCGTCGCGCGCGGAACCCCGGGCACGATGTGGGTGGCGACGCCGCGCGATTCCAATAGTCGCAGCAGCGTAGGGAGGCCCGGAAAATCGGAGAGGGGGTTTCCAAGTACGCCCAGACCGAGCGTTTCGCCGTACGTTCCACTGCAGAGCCGATCAGCGAACCGTCCGATCTCGTCGGAACTTCCACGTACAAAGAGCGCCGGATCGTCCACCGCGTCGCGAACGATGGTGACGCCGCTGCGTTCGAGATACGCCGTCAAATCCGGCGGTGCAAGCAGGGCGACGGCCTTACCGATCGCACGCAGCGCGTCGAGGCTGCCGATGGTCAGCAGCCCGGGATCACCCGGGCCGAGACCCGCGATGCGAACCAACACGCCGCGTCCTTCGCAACCGCGCGGCGGTGTCCCGGTGAGGACACCGCCGCATGCGCGATTTAGGTCGAAGAGGGCGCGGGCGAACCGGCCGGGGCGCTAGCTGCAGGCGAAGCCGCTGCACTCGGCGCTGCCGAACCCGCCCCAGCGCCCATTCCCCCTGGGGGCATCGGCGTTGCGAAGAGACCGGCAAAGGTCGGATTGTTGACTTTAATATCGGCCTTCTGCTGCAGGCCCTGGAGGAACGGCTGAATCAGCGGCGCCTCTTGCTGCTGACGCAAGGTATCGGTGATCTGCGGCGTCGCGCTGGCGAGCGTTGCCGTCTGTCCCGGAATGCGCGCCTCGACTTGAATGATGTGATAGCCGAATGGCGATTTCACCGGCGCGCTAATCGCGTTGACCGGCGCGGAGAAGGCTACCTTGTCGAATGCGGGCACCATCTGCCCTTTCTTGAAGGTGCCCAGCTCGCCGCCTTTGTCCTTGCTGCCGGGATCGGTCGAATATTGCTTGGCAACGTCCCCAAAGCTCTGTCCGGATTTGAGAAGCTGCTCGACCTTCTGCGCTTCGGCCAAGTTCGGCACCAAGATGTGACGGGCCGTTACTTGCTCGGGCTTATCGAATGTGGCGCGATTCTTGTCGAAGTAATCCTTGATCTGCGCCGGCGAGATCTTCACTTGCGAACCCAGCGCCTTGTCGAGGATGAGCTGCTCGCGCAGCGCGGCGTGAACGTCGTCTTCGGAAAGGCCGCGCGACTTCAGCATCTCGTCCCACGAGCCGGCCGGAAAGTTCTGCTTGATCTGGTCTTCGCG
>PKWF01000275.1 GCA_003133185.1 Vulcanimicrobiota bacterium
GGCGTCAAATGGAGCGATGGATGGCCGGTCACTTCCGCGGACGTCCTTTTTACGTTGAAAGCAATCCTCGATCCGCGCAATCCCGTGCGTTCGCACGAAGGCTACGACCTGATCGATCGGGCCTTCGCGCCGGGACCCGGCATCGTTATCCTTCACCTGCGGCAGCCGTGGGCGCCCGCCGCAACGACGTACTTTTCGTACGGCCTCTCGCCGCAGTTCGTTCTGCCGGCGCACGTGTTGCGAGCACAGTCACCGTTGGAGCGGGCCACTTTTAATGCAGAACCCGGCGTTGGCGACGGTCCGTATCGTTTTGTGTCGTGGAGACGCGGCGAAGGGCTGCGATATGTCGCCAATTCGCGCTACTGGCGCGGCAAGCCCGCGGTCGCAACGCTGGCGATTCGAACGATTCCCGACCCTTCGACCAATCTGCTTTTGCTGCAATCGGGCGAACTGGATTGGAATCTGCTCGCTCCCGCTCAGTTGGCCGTCGTGCGTGGCGATTCAAACTTACGTTTCGTTACCGTGCCGACCGCCGTCGTGGCCGGACTGGCGCTGAATACCGAGCACGTGCCGCTCGATAATCCCGTCGTGCGCCGCGCGCTTGCAATGTCGATCGATCGCGGGGAAATCTCGAAGAAGATCACGCTGGGGATCTATCCGGTGACCGACATGATCCAGCCGCGGTTTTCGTGGGCCTTCGATCCAACGGTGCGCGAGCCCGGCTTCGATGCGGCGCGCGCCGATCGCCTCTTCGATGAGGCGGGTTGGCGGCGTGGCTCCGATGGAATGCGGCGCCGTGACGGAACCGTGTTACGGCTCGTCTACGTGCAGTTTCCCGAGTCGACGACCGGCGTGCGCGTCGCGACAGCGGTTCAGTCTGCGCTGCGCGAGCGCGGCATCGACGTCGCGGTGAAGTCGGTTAGCAACGCCCAGCTCTTTCTGCCGCGAACCGGCGTCCTCGCAACGGGCAATTTCGACCTCGCCTACGTGCCATGGACGATGGGCGCCGATCCTGACGACTCTTCGGTTCTGCGCTGCCGTGCGACGTCGAACTACATGCGGTGGTGCGACGCCAGAGTCGACCGCCTCGAAGACGAAGCGCTCTCGCAGACCGATCTTTCCCGGCGCAAACGCCTCTATCGCGAGATCGCGACGATCGTCGCGGAGCAAGTTCCGATCGTCTACCTATTCAACGCCGATTACGTGTACGCGTATCGTAAGCGTCTGCGCGGATTTTCTCCCAACGCCTTCCTACCGACGTGGAACGCATACGACTGGCGCTTGAAGTGAACGAAGCCTTTCGCCGAGCCTCGATAGCGTTCACGCCGGTTCTTGTGGAGAGCCGCTCTTTGAGCCAACGCGCTGAGGCGGTCCGACCTTTCGCAAAAGGTCGCGAAAGCGTTGACTGCCGGAGATCGGCTCGAACCAACGCGCGCTCTTGAGGAGCGGCAGCGTGGCTTCACGATCTTCGTAAGCCCTTTCGAGGTAGGCCATCGCTTCCTCCACGCGCCCCAAACCGGTTGCGACGATCGCCAGGTTCCACCAGACGACATAATCAGTTTGCGCCATCGAGCACAATCTGGTAAAGATGCTTTCCGCCCGCGCCGTATCGCCAAGGTCGGCATAGGCGCGCCCAAGCATCGGTAAACGGAAGCTGGGATCCTCGGAACGTTCCTGCGGAAGAAGCTCGAGATCGCTAATGGCCTTTTCCGGCTGACCCTGGAGGAGGTAGGCCTGCGCGCGATAGCGCCGGGCGACGTAGAAGCCTCGATCCGTTTTCAAGAGGCTCGACATTATCTCGATCGCATTGGTGTAGTAGCGGGAGTGAACGAGCACGCGAGCGAGCAGCAACTGCAGGTGAAGCGACGACGGTTCCATAACGAGCGCAAACTGCGCTTGCTCGAGCGCGTCCGCATAGCGCCCGGTACAGACGTGCAGCCAGGCGGCATTGCTTCGAACGAATGCCGAGCTGGGATTGAGCCGAATCGCGAGATCGATCTCGTCCTGGGCGCCCTTCCAATCCCAATCACAGAAGCAGCGAATTCCCGAGCGGACGGCGTGCGCGCCGGCGGATGCGGAATCGATTGCGAGGGCTCGAGCGATCACTTTCTTGGCTGTAGGAAACGCAACGCTCGCAGGAACGTGCCAATAGACGGCAAGCAACGCGTGTGCGCGAGCCAGGGCGATCAGCGCGGGTAAGTAGTTCGGACTCGCACGCAGCGCGGCTTCGAAGAACTCGATCGCGCGCCATATCGCCGGAGCGGTGCGCTGTTCGATGAAAAAGCTGCCTTGGCAGTAGTTTCCAAACGCGTCGACGTCGCCGGGCGCCAGGACGTCGCTTACTCCCAGCGGCTCGAAGGTCAGCGATTCGTTGGCCCTGGGAACCGCTTCGGTGACGGGCGGCGCGAGCCGATAACCGCTCCGGGGGACGGAGAGCACGTAGGAATGATCGCGCGCTCGTTCACCGAGGAGGCGACGAAGCATGTACACGTGCTGCGCCAAGTTCCCATCGGTGACCGCCTCGTGCGGCCAGAGGCTTTCGGCCAGGGCCTCTTTCGTAACGACCGCACCGTTGGCGGCGATGAGTTCGGTGAGAAGCAGCGCAAGCCGTTCGGGGATCGGAGCTGCCGCGTCACTCTTAAAGAGGATCCGCCGCGATAGATCAAAGCGGAACTCCCCAAAGCAGTAAATGCGTGAGGATCCTCGGAAGGATCGCGAGTCCACGGGAAGGGCGCTCGTGCTCACGAGCTACCCGAGCGCACACGGAATTTTTGCCCCGCGCCACTGGCGTACCGGCATCAGGCAGACCACGAGCGGAGCGCGACGCCCAGAGAGCGCAAGATTCACGTTGGGACGCTGCCTGGGAATCGCACAAAGCACCGCCAGCACAATAGCCGATATTGCCACAGCAACGACGAGCGTGCGGCGCCGGGAAGCGACGATGCTTCCCGCGACGTCGCTCACGGTGAGCGCCGAGACGGGGATATCGGCGAGCAGGGCTTCGAACTCCACGCCGTAGCGCATTTTCCAATCCGGCGAATGCATCGAGGTGAGGAACCGCGCAAGTGGGGGCCGCATCAGGTGGCGAGGGCTTGGAGCGTGAGTTGGTAACGACGCAAGTCGCTCATCCGCTCTTGAAAAGCGCGGCGGCCGGCGGCCGTTATGCGGTAGGGGCGCCGCCCGCGCTCTTGGAGCGCGAGCCCGGTGATAAAGCCCAGCTTTTCAAGCCGCGAAATCGCGCCGTAGAGCGTGCCGGGGCCGAGCCGTTTGCCGCTGTTCGCTTCAACATCTTGAATGATCGCATAGCCGTGCTTTACGCCCGAATACAGGGAAGCCAAAATCAGCAAGGTCGGCTCGTTCATGGTCGGAGTCTCGGCAAGCCAGGACAGCTCTTATTACGTGTCACGTAATATATCATAGCTCGTAGTGTGAGCGCAGTCAAGGCTCATCACGAACTATCAAATGCCGAGTTCGCGGCGGCAACTTGAGGTTTCCTGAGGACCCGCGAAGCGGTTGATGCTACGCTCTAGCGATGCAGCGTGCCGATTTCCTCAACGGTATCTATGCGGTTGCCTCTGCGGTCCCCCTTGCTGGGCAGGTTCCGCCGCCGAAAGAGGTAGCGGGTGTCTTGGCTCCCGATTCACCGCTCACCAAAGAGGCAGCGTCGATCGCGCTTTCTTGCGAGCCGCCCGAAATCTTCAGCCACTCATTGAGAAGTTTTTATTTCGCCGAGCTGATCGGGAAGGCAAAGGGCATCTCGCACGACGTGGAAGCGGTCTACGTTGCCTCGATGCTTCACGACACCGGTCTGACGGCGCCCCACATGAGCGCCACGGAACGCTTCCAAGTGGATGGCGCAAACGTTTCCCGCGAGTTGCTCGAGCGGTACGGTATCGAAGCTGCCCGAGCGGACCTGGTTTGGGACGCGATAAGCCTCCACGACCAGAACGGCATTGCACGTTGGAAGCATCCCGAAGTGATGCTGGTCAGCGCCGGAGTAAGCGCCGATTTCGGAGGTTATCTCGAGATTCTGAAAAGAGCCGAGGTGATCGCGGTTCTTGAAGCCGCGCCTCGCAGCAACTTTATTCCGGTGTTTCTCAACGCGATCGCGACGGCCGCAAAGAGAAAGCCGCTCGCCACTGGGCTTACCTATATCGCCGATGTTGCATACCATTTGGTGCCGGGTTTTCACCTTGGGAACTTCTACGATGACGTGAAGGACAACCCGTTTGCCGACTACGGGACGGCGGGCGCGGCGTAGCAACAATGATCGCGAGAACGGCATGGCTGCTCGCCTTACTTTTGCTCGCCGAATGGCCTGGGCAGTCGGCGGCGCAATCGGGGACGGCTAAAAAGAACGATCGTTGGCCCGCGTTTTCGCCCGACAGTCGAGCGATCGCCTTCGAGCGATCTCAGGGAAAGAGCCTGGACATTTACGTTATCGGTGTCGACGGAACGGGCTTGCGACGTTTGACGCGCGAAGCGCCCGGCGTGCTCGCCATGAGTCCGGCGTGGTTTCCCGATGGCCGGCACATCCTTTACACTACGACCGTTCCGGCGTCGGATTATCCGAGCGGTTCCTTTTTCACGATCCCGAGCGGCGGAGGCGAAGCGCGCGCGTTGGGTCCCGCCGGCGCGAGGGCTCACAGCATCAGTCCCGACGGGACGTCCATTCTATTTCTGACGAAGAGCTGGGCGATCGCTCGGTTTGATATCGCTACTGCGTCGGTTACGGTGTTGGATATTCCTGGCAGCGGCACATGGGATACCGAGGGGGCGTGGTCGCACGACGGCGCAGAAATTGCTTTCGGCTGCAACTTTTCGCCCAACGACCGCGTTAGCCGATCGGACATCTGCGTGATGCGGGCAGATGGCTCGAATCGACATATCGTCGCACGTCGTGCCGACGCGGGCGAGTGGCCGGCGTGGTCGCCGGACGGTACCCGGCTCGCGTTTCAGGCCGACAGCGAAGGCTTTTCGCAAGGTTCTATCGTCGTCGCCGACCTTGCGGACGGTACCGCTAACGACATCAGCCGAGCAACGGGCTACGCGCTAAACGAAACCCCGGCGTGGTCGCCCGACGGACGATGGATCGCATTTCAGGTGAAAGCTCGGGACGGTTATCGCATTGGCGTGATGCACCCGAACGGCTCCGGATTCCGGCTGCTTACCTAGCGCTAGCGCGCGACTTCAGGGAATACTAGAAGGACAAGAGCGTCTCGGGCGCTGCATCTGTTCGCCGCCGCAGTTGCGGCAGATGCCGCCGGATGCGCGGCTGCACGCGGCGCAAAACGTGCACTCGTACGAGCAAATGTACGCCTCGTCGAACGCTGCGAGCGGGCGCGCGCAGCGTTCGCAGGAGCCTTTCATCGCAAGGCCTAGTTTGCTTTCGATAGGAACCGCGAATCGGTAGCCTTTGCCCGGAAGCGTAACGATGTAGGTGTGGTCGCCGGCGTTTTCGCCCAGGAACCCGCGCAGCATGAACACGTGCTGCGTTAGATTGGCATCGGTCACCGGAGCGTCGGGCCACAGCCGGTCGAAGAAGACCCGTTTTTCGACAAGGCGGCAGTTCGCCTCGAGCAAAAGCACGAGAATCTGAAAGAGCTTCTCCGGTAACGGTTTGATCTCTGACCCGGAGAGTAAACGCCGGTGAGCGACGTCGAGCAGGTAGCGCCCGAAGCGATATGTCAAGGCTATATTGCTCTCAGAAGAGTTCGGCCCCGGCGGCTCCATCATCTGCATCGCCGTTACTTCGAAGAGATCTTGCCTGGTGTCCTCGTCGACGCGAAAGATATCAAGTTTTTCTCAAGTGACGTCACGGCCGAGCGTGCAAAGGAGCGGGCCCGAAGGTCCGCTCCTTTTTTGCTACTCCGGAGCGCGCGCGAGGCTTTGTTAGATTTTGACCTGCGCGTTGAAGTAGAGGTTGATCGGAGGAGCTGCCGCGCCGATCGCACCGTTGTTGAGGCCGGAGGGTAGGTAGCTCTGTGTCCAAGGCGTGGAAGCCTTGTTGGCTGCGCGGTCACCGATGCCGGTGCCGTTGTAGAAGTTCGACGGATAGAGCGTGCTGTTAAGCGCGCCGCCCGCCGGCAGATATCCGCAGGCCACATTGCTGGGAGGATTCGCGGCCGTCCACGGCTCGGCCGTGCCTCCGAAGCACGTGTGGAAGAGATTCGCACCCAAGAGCGACAGCCGAATCGATGGGCTTACGTCGTAAGCAATCTGGAGATTACCTATGACGGAGCTGGGTTGTTCGATGTTGTCGAATGCGAACGAGCCCGTCTGCGGATTGGGGATGTAGAGGAAGCCAAACTGACCGAACCCAGCTGCAGTCGTGGTGAGGTAGTTGCACTGCAGGGGATTGGTTTTCGGCGAGACCTTCGTGATGCCGGTTGCCGCCGAGTTCATCGTGCACGAACGCGGATCGAGCCCGTTGACGTCGAGCGGAGTGCCGTAGAATCCACCGGTTTGGAATGAGAAGCTGGGAGTGATCGTCAGCTTGTCATGACGATAGTTGAGTATGAGCGAAGTGACGTACGGCGAGATGTAACTCCCGAGCACGCCGCTCAGGCTGGGTGCGATGGCGGTCGTGTATGGATTGTACCAGCCGCCGGTATTGAGCAGTCCTTGCGGAGACTGATTGTAATACGGGTTCAGAATGGTGTCTTGAGTTTTCAGGTTTTTCGCGCTACAGGGGACGCCGTTTAGGCCTTGATAGCACGGACTGCCGCCACCGGCCTTGGTCAGCTGATTGTAGGCGGCGATCACCTGGTTCAGCACGGTCACCGCGTTTGGAACGACGCCGCCCGTACTGAGCGGTACGTTTTGGAACTGCACCTTCGAGTTCGTGTAGGTGAAGGCCAACTGCCCGGAGAGACCGTTGCGGGTGAAATCACCCTTGTTGAACTGAAACTCGGCGCCCTCGTTACGATTGACGCCGACCGGCACCTGCGTTACGAAGCCCGCGCCGATGAAGGTCTGCTGTTGCCAGCCGTTGACCCACGTATAGAAGGGTGTCAGTTTGAAACTCATGTCGGTTCCGCGGAGGTGCTGTTCGAGCGAAAGGTCGTACTGATCCGACGAGATTCCGGGAATCGGGTGGAAGGGTGAGTAGAAGCCGAGGTTCATCGTGCTGGCCCAGACTGAGCGCTCGTCTCCGGTGCTGCTCAGGTACTGAACCGACGCTGAAATTGGCGGTTGCGTGAAGCGACCGGCCGAAGCACGGATGACCGTGTCCTGTGAAGCCGTGTAGGTTGCCGAGAATCGCGGTTCCCAGTAGTCGAGTGAGTACGACGCCGGCGAGCTGGCGGTGAAGTTCGGCGCCACAACGCCGTTCTGGGTGGTGCCATTAGGATGGACCCAGCCAGTCTTTGGTCCAGTCTTATTGAGAATCGCGGCGGCCGCATCGCAGTTCCCGTCGACATATTGCGCTGCTGCCGGTGGGAGCGCCCCGGGCGGCAACGGCTGCGTCAGCACTTGATTGGTCGATGCAAGCACGCACGTGTAGTTGGCAGTTTGATTCGCGTAGAAATCGGTTGCGGCCGTGGCCGAATCGGGTAGATCGTAGGTGAAGTTGTCGTAACGCAGCGCGGCGTTGATCAAGAAGCGATCGTTGGGACGGAATTGGTCGCTCAACGAGAAGTTGGTAAACCGCGGCTTCACCGCGTTGTATGAGCCGGTAGCGTTTCCAGTCCAGAGACTGTCCCAGGCCGCGCTCGCGGGCCCACCAAAGCCCGTTGGACCGCTCCCCGCGGTGCTCAACCAGCCACAGGGTGCTGGATTACTCGTCGTGTCGCAGCCGCTGCCAAAGACGCCACTGGGGTTCACGGTCGTCTTGAGCGCCACGTCGTAATAGCTGCTCGACAAGCAGGCTTCTGTCTTGCCGCTATGGGCGTCGTAGCACTTGCCGGCTCCCAAGTTCGCATAGCCGATCGGGGAGCAGACGTTAACCCCATATCCGCCGGCCGGGTTACAGCCCGAGTACGCGGAGAGGTTGTTGAAGCGAATGACGCCGGCGGACGTGTAGTTTCCATCCAGACTGACGAGATTTTGGTCGTTCAATTGGTCCTGAAAATCGAGCGCCCCGCCCGACGTATGCGTTTCGAGTTGATACTGCGCCGCGATTGCCGACGGTATGTACTCTTGCGTAGCTCCGAAGGCCGTCGAGTTTTCAAGCCAATCGGAGTAGAACGTATAGCCATAAGCTCGGAGATATGCCGATTGACTCAGCGCGTAGGTGTATTGGAGTTTCGTGACGCCCGTGTCGTTTTGGTTCACGTTTTGAGATTGATCGTTGACCGGGATCGGTGCGTCGAACGCGTGGGCCGGAGTGTTGGGAGCCGCGTACACTCCCGGAGACTTGATCGACGTGGCGCTTCTGGCGATCGGCGTGCCGAACGGCACGTTGTAGGCGACGTTGTCGGCGTACGCCAGATAACTGGGAGCGCAGCCGATGAATGCTCCGGATGCCTGGTTGCAAAGATAGGGCCCGCCAAAGAACGGTGACGCCGTCTCGAGTGCTGCAATCTGAGAGCAGTTCGGATAGCAGGGCGGGAGGCCGCCGTAGCCCGGCGAGTTTCCGCAGCGATTGACATTTAGGCCCGGCGCGATCGCTCCCACGCTGCACGCCGGCGTTTGCGCCGTCGTGCCAAAGAGCGAGTAGATGAACTGATTGTTGCCCGGCCCGTAGTCGTTCGGGCTTTGATAGAAGTAGTTATCAAGGGCGGATGCGCTCCAGAGCACCTGTACGTCGTCGCGCAGTCCGTTCGCTTTTGGAATCCCCATATGCAGATTTATGACGTCTTCACGATCCGCAATCTGCGACGGATTGGCCGAGAGGCCGTTGTAGTATTGCCAGCAGCCTTGTTCGGGGAACGTGAACTTGGCCCCAACCAAAGGACAGATTGGCTTTACGCCCTGGCAGGTACCGAAAACGCAGGTTGGACTGGTACCTAAGATCTGGTTACTCCCTTCACCGTAGCCCAGGAAAGCGCCGAGCGTGTTGCCGGAGAAAACGCCGCCCGGCGTCATATAGCCGGCGCCGTTCTGGTTGTCGAGAACTCGATAGTCCTGGTTATATCCTAGGAGGGCGACGTAATAGCTGAAGTTACGGTCGGGGGTTGCGCCTCCGATTTCAACCGAGGCTTGGTGGTAGTACTGTGGGGTTGCGATGCCCAGGTTGGCCGTGGCGAAGCCCGGGAACGTACCGGTCTTGATGACCTGGTTGATGAAGCCGGCCGTACCGGCCGACGCAACCGACGCCGGACCGCCGCCCGTGTAGACCTGCAGTTCCGAGAGACCGAGGCTTGACTCGGTCGACGAGTTGTAGTTATCGAAGGCGCGGTTGACCGGAATTCCGTCGTATTCGAAACCGGTGTAGTAGGAGTTTTGACCGCGAACGTACGCGGCGTTGAAATCCCAGCCCATGCCGCCTTGCGACGTCTGAACGCCGGGGACCGAGGCCATTGCGGAGTATGCGTTGTTGAGATTGCCCCCGCCACCGAGCGCTGCGGCCGCGGCGGCCTGTGCGGAGTTGACGCTATAGAGATCGGACCCGACGCCGGATTTCACGAGCGACGAGCCGGCTTGCGAGGTCACGTGCGCGATCGTTCGGAGCGTCTTGGTCATACGATAGGTGATCTGCTGCGTCTGATCGGCAAAGACCACGACGCCGGCGTCGGAGTAAGACTGATACCCGTCCTTACTAATGCTGACGGTGTACGTGTCGGGTGCGAGCGAGAGAATCGTAAAATGACCTCCCGCGTCGGTGGTCGCGGTCCGACTCCCCGAGGGCGCGACCGCCTGCACTTGCACGCCGGCAAGCGGTGCACCATTGGAATCAGTGATCGTGCCGTCGATGTTACCCGTGACACCAGCCAGTGCCCATGTTTCCTGGCCGACGATCAACAGAAGCAACGTCGTCAGCGCAACCAGTGAACGCGGTAACGAAGTTCGTTTCATGCGAATGGCTCCTTTAAAGCAGCGTCAGTGCTACCGAAGCACTTGCGTTAATGCGCAACGGTGTGCGCATCGAGGAACCATTTTGTTGGTGCTTGCCTCTTCCTATAAACCTGAGCAAAGTGTCGCGTTGGTGGTCACTTTTAATCGAAGCCGGCGGTAAGCCGCATATCAAAGGATATCAAAAGCAACGGTATCGCGCGCACGTCGAGATTGATGATTATGTGATGACTGCGTTCGCTAATGCCTCTATACTTGCAGCCTGTGGTCATAGCTGCACCTTCGTTATGGTATTCGGGCAGCCGCGGCGAGTCGCAACAGCTCGGAATGGAAGCCGAAGTTCGCCGCTTGTTGCGGCGGGCGTACGATCCATTTCGACTAGGGGCGTTCCCGCTGGCTCAAGCGTTGTGTGAGGTAACGGGCATCGCCAACCCGGAAGCGGCGTTGCGGCACGTCATCGACAAAGCGTTCCAAGAAGATTGGCAAGAGGAGCGGCTGCGGCATCTGCTGTTGCCGCCCGATAAGGGCAGCGACGGAACGAGGCGCGAAGCCGCTCAACGATTGCAGATTTCGACGCGGCACATTCAGCGCCGGCGTGCCAAAGCCGTCTCGATCCTGGCCCTTCACATTCGGAAGCTCGTCGGAGCACCACCGTCAACTGCGGCAGGGGATCGCGAGCGAGATCCCGACCCGCTGGAAACGATTGCGGAGATCGTCTCCGACATCGAGCCCGATACCGCGGCGAATATCTTTCGCCTCGGAAATCCGCAATCGGCGGCGCGAGCCAACCTGATTGCGATGCGCGCGTGCGTTGACGCGGGCGCCGAGGTCGCGACGGCCGGCGCGCAATCCGAGCCATCCAACTTCTCGCCGCTCGTCGCGATCCTGCGTGCTCAGTCGAAGGAGCTCGGCGGGAAGCCGGACGAGGCCGCGCGCGAGCTTTTGCCGTTGTTCACTCGAGCCGCGCGCGACCGCGCGACCGACCCCGAAGCGCGGTTTGAACTGGAGTGGCTTGAGTTTCTACGGGCCCGTCAACGCGGCAGCGCGCCGCAGATGCAACGCGTCGCAACGAACTTGGAACGAGTCGCAGACGGTCATTCCGCGTGGCTCGGGCGCGCGCTTCGGGCTGCGGCGGAGGCGCGGATTCGATGCGGCCGGCTGCAAGACGCGGCCGCCCTTCTGAAAGAGGCGGACCGCTACGCCGTGCGCAGTTTTGCGGTTCGGCAACTGGCTTCGAGCAGCGTCCTGAAAGCGGAGATTGCTTTCCAGTCGGGCGACGCGATCGCGGCAGAGCGGCTGGCCACCGGCGCCTACATGATTCTTCGGGGACGGCATCGCGATGCATATCGGTGTCAGACGATCGTAGCGCGTGCTCGGTTACGGCTCGGTAAACCCTGGACGTGCCCCGAAGACGCCGGAAACCTTTCAACCGCGACGTGGGATGGCGTGGCCGTCCAGATCGAGTGTGCGCGCCATCTCGCCAATCGCGGCCGTGGCGAACGCGCTCGGAAGCAGTCAACTGCCGCCTACGAGGCGGCGTTGACGCTAAAGTACGGTGGGCTCGCTGCGCGGGCCGCAGCGGCAGTCGGCGCCACCTTTGGAAAAGGCACGCCGCAGCGGCGCGATTGGTACCTGCGCGCACTCGCTGCGCTGCTCGCTACCCGCGACCGCTCCATCGCGTGCGATCTTTTCGTGCGCGAGAAGGGACGAGGAGATATGGGACCCTTCGAAGCCTTCGATACGGGCGTTTCGGAGATGCTGTATGCTGGACTGCAGAGCGCGATCCCGCACTTGCGCAGAGAGTCGCAAGCGCAAAGTAGGGCGGCGCGCGCCTTTCTGAAGCACTTGGGCACGTACGTTTTGGGATTTACGTCGCTCACGCGGGAGTTAGATGAAGCCATCGCAACCGTCGCGAGCTCTGGTTCGTTCGCTCAATACATGCTGCACTTCCTCGACGACGCAACCGATGTTCTCGAGGTGGCCTTCGCAGCGACTGTCGCCGCCGCCCAGCGGCCAGAAAGCGATCGCCGGCTCACCGCCGCTCTTCGCGCCTTCGCGCAAGCCGTGCGGCCGCGGGAAGACATCAGAGCATTTCTCGTTGGGTGAAACGGCAGTCGCCTTCGGGGTCGTGCGGGCTTGATAGCGCCGCTTTCGACGGTCCCGTTCACGTACTTCGATAACCGCATGATGATTGAATGCAAGATCGATGGCAGGGGACCGTTTCACATGATCGTCGACACGGGGGATCCCGTGATGACGATAACGCCCGAGACGGCTCGCCGGCTCGGGTTGAGCGTAAAGAACGCGGGGACGGTTACTGGCGGCGGCAACAATGCGGTCGAAAGCGGCGACGCCAGGCTTGCAACACTCGAAATCGGTTCGCTATCCCTTTCGAACGTGGACTCGGGCGTGATCGATCTGAACCAGATACGTACCAAGTTCCATTTCCCGTATTTGGACGGCATCATCGGTTATGAAATACTGAAGCGCTACGCGACCTTTGTGAACGTCGATGCCGCGACCCTCTCCTTCGATGCGACGATGCCCGCGGTGCCGGCGAATGCCAGCACGACGGCTTTCACCGGCGCGCTCCCGGAAATTCCGATGAAAATTGCCGGAATACCGACGACCGTTCTGGTGGATACCGGCGACCGGTCGTCGCTGACGCTGTTTACTCCATTTGCCAAACGGTATTTGTTTTACGACCGGTATCGGTCGCGGCAGAACATCGTTACGGGCTACGGACTGGGCGGCCCAATCTACGCGGATGTCTTCACGCTGCCAAGGCTCGACGTTTTTGGATTTCACGTGGCCGGTGTCGTGACGCGCGCGTCGCGCCAGACTCGCGGCGTGTTTGCGACGACCGGTGACGGCGGCAGTATCGGAACCGGGATGCTCAAGCGGTTCAACGTCGTTTACGACTATCCCGATCACACGATTGTCGCGTGGCCGAGCAAGTACTTTAACGCTCCAGACGCCTTCGTCCCGCCTGGGACTGCGATGCGCTGATGCGCGAGCCAGGCCTACGCGTTTTCGTTCCGCTGCTTGCCGTCGCGGCCGCGCTTTTCGCGTGGCCGGTCGCCGGTGGAGCGCACAGTTCCCAGCGATCTTCAGGCGATTCCGAACTGATCGGCGAGGTCTACCAACTGCTACAGACGACGTTCTACCGGCCAATCAGCGGGCGAGCGATTCGCGCAGGCGCCGATGCGGCAATCTTGGAGTACGCTCGTAAACGCGGCGCCCGTGCCCCTCGGATCGCTGCCGCAGATGGTCGCGGCGCGGGAACGGCGTCGCTTATCTCGGCCGACGCAGCGCGAGCGAGTAAAACGTATCGGCTCGCCCTGCAAGCGACATTTTACGCCGCGGCTGCGGGAATGGCCGCCGGCACCCGCGACCGCTGGACCGAGTTCTTTACTCCGCAAGAGTGGGCCTCATTCGATGCGCCGCTCGATCCCAAAGCGATATTCGGCATCGGCGTCTTGCTGGACATCGATCCGGTCACGCACTTCGCACGCTCGTTTTACGTGATTCCGGGCGGTCCGGCTGACAACGCCGGAATTTCCAGCGGCGATCTGATCACCGCCGTCGATGGCAAGTCGACACGTGGAATGATTCAGCCTCAGGTGTCGAAGCTCTTACGCGGGGCGCCAGATACGAACGTACGAGTGGCGACGAAAGCAGACGACGGTGGGGAGCGCGAGGTTTCGCTGACTCGAAGCGGCGTCCGTCCTCCCACCGTCATCGTCAAGTTGCTGCCCAATAAGGTTGGCTATATCTTAGTCGGCATCTTTGCCGAGCCGACGGCCGGCGAGTTTACCGAAGCACTGCGCCGTCTGAAACGGGAGGGGGCGCGCGCTCTAATCGTGGACCTGCGCGACGACGGCGGGGGCTACATCTCGGCAGCGATCGCAATCGCGTCGCACTTTTTCAGCTCCGCGCCGATCGTGACAACGTTGGACCGTGATGGGGCCGCGATCACTCAAAGCTCGAATGACGAAGAGCCGCAGATCACGACTCCCGTGGCCGTGCTCGTCAACGGCTTCACGGCATCGGCATCCGAGATTCTTGCCGGCGCCCTCCAGGATAACCACGCGGCGATTTTGATCGGGACGCGCACATTCGGAAAGGGAGTGGAGCAAACCATCACGCGGCTCCGCAATGGTGCCGCGATCAAGATCACGACGGCACGCTACCTAACGCCGGCCAATCGCGACTTGAACGGAACGGGTCTCGAGCCGGACGTGCCCGTTGCGCTCAATAAGGGAGCCATGGTCGGCGATCCCGGCAGCGACGCTCAGTTGCAATCCGCGTTAGCGTACTTGGAGCGTCAGGTCGCGTTAAGGGATCGTGCAACATCCGACTGATCTGGTTGTCAGCGCCGGCGATCGCGGTTGCATTGAGTTTCGCGCCGACTGGTACGCGGTCTCAACAAGCTGACGCTACCACCGACTCGGCGTATATCGCGAAGGTAATGGCGGGCGCGCCGTCCGCCGTCGTGCGAGGCGCGAAGATCGTGACCACGGACGGGAAGCGCACGCTTCAGCAAGGCACGAACGGTTTCACCTGCGGACTCAGCGCCAAGGGGCCGGTATGTGCGGATAGAAACGCTCTGCTCTGGATGCGTGCGGTAGCGACGCATGGTGCGCCGCCCAGTGTGGTTGGCTTTGCGTATATGTTAGGCGGCGATTCCGGAAGCAGCAACACGGACCCGTATGCTGCCGATCCGACGGCTATGAACCACTGGATGAAGACCGGGCCGAACGTGATGATCTTCGGGCCCACCATTAAAACCATGGGGTATCCGATGAGTCCCGACGCCGACCCGAGCAAGCCGTACGTGGTGTGGGAGAGTACGCCATACGCGCATCTCATGGTCCCGGTAACGCTGCAGCCGCGGTAGCCTGCGATCGCTAGTGCGTGGTGGGCGGTGCTCCGGCAAAACCGGCGACCGTGGCGCGAGCCTCGGCGGAGTCCGCGAGCCAATCGTTGACGGCGCAAATTGTTTCTTCAACCGGCCGCGGTGCGTAGCCTGAGGCCAACGCTTTGCGCTTGTCCGCCGAAAATAACCCTGCGTACTTCTCGTCGTCCAGCCACAGGGGGATATCGGTCCAAGGCTCGACCCCGCGTTCGAGCAGCGTAGCCGGCGCGACCCAGAGCGGTGCCGACGATTCGACGCCTCGCTCTCGAGCCGCAGCGCAACAGGATGCTACCAAGCCGCTCATCGTCAGATGCTTTTTCGGGCCGACGACGTTGAACGTCCCCGCAACGCGCTCGCTCAACACACGCTCGGCAAACACTGCGGCATCACGAGCGTCGACGAATGCTATTGGTTGATCGCGCGGCTCGGGCACCACGAAGGGTTGGCCGCGCATCGCCCGATCGCACCAATAACTGAACCGCCCGGTCCAATCGTAGGGCCCGGCGACGATGCCGAGCCGCAAGATCGTACATCGGTCGCCATATTTTTCGCGCACGAGCGCCTCGCACTGCGCCTTCTCTCCGCCGTACTTTGCCGCCGCGTCGTCGTCGGCCCATTGGGTAATCACCGGAGCGGCTTCCGTCACGCCGGGCTGAGACAGATCCGCATACACGCTCAACGACGACACGAGGACGTACCAGCGGGAGCTCAGCTTCAGTGAGGAGTGCACCTGTGCCGCGTGGTACGCGTTGACATCGACGATTGCGTCCCAGGTGCGATACGCTGCTGTGTCCAGCGACTCGTCGCGATCGCCCAAGCAGTCTTGCACCCCGTCCGGCAGAACGGCTGCCGTTCGTCCTCGATGGAAGCGCGTCACAAGATGCCCGGTCTGCGCCAGACGCTCGACGATGTGACGACCAACAAAGCGCGTCCCGCCAAGCACTAAGACGTTCATCGATTGACGCATTCGAGCAAATTGGGCGCCGCGAGACGGCATCCTGTTCTTGCACGTCTTTGCACCGTATTATTTTAGAATTGTTTAGCTTTGAAAGAAGATTTTGTGCGCTTGCAGGTGCTTTTTGCAGTGGCGCTAAGTTTCGCGCGAAACCGATTCCAGCGCACGGGGAGAGCATAGTGAAACGATTTGGTTTTCGTAGTGTTGCAATCGCCGTTGGACTTGCGGCGAGCGCCGTTGCCTGCAGCCAGCGCGAAGGTTCGAACCTGCCGGCGCTTACGTCGCTTTCAGGGGAGTCGCGTAACGAGACCGTTCAAGCGAAGGCAATCGAGATTCGCGGAATCGGTAAGAATACGCGGCTGGATGGTTTCGTCACCGCCTTCATGGCGCAAAATGACGTGCCAAATGCGGAACTAGCCGTGGCCGAGGCGGGCAAGATCACATTTTCACACGCCTACACCAATCCCGCGATCGCAACATCGACGACCGAGCGATCCACGATTATCCGTTTGGCAAGTCTCTCGAAAGCCTGGACGAGCGCAGCGCTGTACAATCTTATTTCGGCGCACAAGATCGAGCCGAACTGGAAGGTCTTTCACTATCTCGGTATCACAAAACCGCTTCCCGCGGGGGCTCACGTCGACCCGCGTGTCTACAACATAACGATCGAAGACATGATTCTGCACGAGTCGGGGTGGGATGACAGCGTGTCGCACTTCGATCCTACGTTTCGGATGCGCCAGATCGCGCTCGCGCTTGGCCTGAATCACGCGATCGACCAGACACAAGAAGTGCGCTATCAACTCCACGAACCGTTGCAGGAAAAGCCCGGCACAACGTATGCGTACTGTAACTTCTGCTATACGGTGCTGGGGATGATCGTGGCGAAGGCATCGGGCATGAGCTACCAAGCATACATGACCGAGGTCCTCGGCGCCGCGCTTGGCGAGAACAACGTGCTGATCTCACCCACGGTCGGCCGTCGCCTGCCAAACGAAGTGGCGAAGTACTATAATCCGTACTTCGGCCGTTCCGCGCTGTACATCGCGTCGAAGCGCAGATATCCGTGGCCGTACTCAGGCGACAGCTTGCTCAATGAAATCGCGCAAGGCGCTGGAGGCTTGGCTACCAATGCCGACTCGATGCTTTTATTAATGAATCACTACATAATTTGGGGCGTTGGCACCCCTCCGCCGCTCGGTCAGTACGCCGCCAGAGAGGGCGAAATGCCGGGTGCCAATACCTATGCAGAGCAGCTATCGAACGGCATAAACTTTGCGTTTCTCGTGAACACAAACGCATACGCCTACGGAACGAACCCATACGCGTTCACAAGTCTGCAGCGCAGTATCGAGGTAACACTGCTGTACTCCTAGGCCCCGGCGGCGTCGCCGCGTTTTATATTTGTTTAAGACTTCCGTGATGGGGCGTGATACGCTCGCGGCAGGTTTTGAAAAATGCTTGATTTGAAGGCGGCAACAGGCGGGTTCGGGAGATATTTCTTCGGAGAGTTCCGCCTGGATCCAGGTCGGCGGCTGCTGTTTAGGCAGTCGCAAGTGATACGAATCCCTGAGCGGATTCTTCAACTGCTGCTGATTCTTTTGGAAGCAAACGGCGGCGTCGTACAACGCGAGACGATCGCTTCGCGAGTTTGGCCCGACGCGGCCGTCGGTGACGGAAACATCGCTCAGCATATCTATATGCTGCGGAATATATTGGGGGAAGACGCCCGCGCGCTCGTCACGACCGTGAGCGGGCGGGGGTATCGCCTGACCGTTCCCGTGACCTTCGAGGCGCCCAGTGGCGATTTGCGCGACGCGGCGAGCGACACGTTATGCAGCAGCGAACTGGAGCCGTTTCGGGACTACTGCCATGGCAGCTATTTGCTCGAGCGATGCTCTGCGCCGGCGCTGACGGGGGCGGTAAGCGCCTTTAAGTCGGCGCTCGAGTGCAATGAAAACTACGTGCCGGCGCTCGTCGGCCTTGCCAGGGCCCACATGCTCCTCGCCGAGTACTGCCACGTTCCCGCTGCAAACGCTTTTGCCAAGGCGAAGGAGGCATTAAAGCAGGCCCTGACCCTCGACCCGTCGTCCGGGCCGGCGCGCGCGGCGCTCTCTGCCCTGTTGGTTCTCGCCGACTGGAACTGGAAAGGCGCGAAGTCCGAACTAGATATTGCGTTGGCCCTCAGTCCGAACTCCTCGGTCGTACGGAATAGCGCAGTCCATTATCACGTCTGCACAGGCGAGTACGAGCGAGCACTCTTCGAGGCGCAACATGCCTTGATGATGGAGCCGTCGTCGCTATCGCGTCAGCTGCTGCTTGGGACGGCCTTAATTCATGCGGGGCAGTATCGGAAGGGGATCACTTGCATATCGAAACTGATCGAGAGCGACGAAAGCTTCTATGTTGCAAGGCGCTGGCGCGCGCTGGCATTTCTTCTCGACGGACAACCGGAGCAGGCTTTTACCGACCTGTTGTTGCTGCCGCAGGAGCGCTCGGAAGATCCGAGCTTTCGTCTTCCGCTGCTGGCCCGAGCGTACGCGGATTCGGGAGAGCGCGGTCGCGCCGAGCAGATCTACGCGCAGCTGCAAGCGATGGCGGTCACGGACTACGTCGTGTCGTGGAATCTCGCAATCGTGGCGGCTGCGCTCGGCCGAGATGACGAGACGCTGGCTCACCTCGAGCGCGCGCTTGCGGCGCGCGAGCCAACATTGCCGTTCCTCAAGAGCCTTCCATGGTTCGCTTCGATCGCCGGGCGGCCGAGGTTCAAAGAGATCTGCCGCATCGTCGGACCGTAATCGTCGCCGTTACCGGATTGCGTAGAGGGTTCCGTCGCCGCTGCCGATGTACAGCGTCCCGTCGGCGATCGCCGGCGCGCCGACGATGGAGCCGAGCTCAAAGATGCGGTCGAGTCCGACGATGATACCGTTGAGCGTTCCATTGGGGTAGAAACCGTTCAAGTCGAGAGCCCCGCGCGCATCGAGATGCGTGCGGCGATTCTTGCGCGCTCCGTCGGTCTCAAACGTCGCGAGGGTCTTCCCGGTGCGCGCATCGACCCCGTACAGCAAGCCGTCGAAGACGCCATAATAGGCGACCCCGCCGGCGATTGACGGCGACGAGTATGCGAATGTGCCATACTTGGAGCGAAAGCGTTCGCGGCCGGTCTTGGCGTCGAGCGCAAAAAAGATGTGCTCGTCGGAAGTGGTGAAGTACACCGCGCCATCATAGAGTGCCGGCGACCCGATCACCCAGCTCCCGTGCTCGTCGTGCTTCCAGAGAAGGGCGCCGTCGCGCGCGTCGAGTGCATAGAGGTGGCTATCGCGACACCCGAAGTAGACGATACCGTCGGCAACCGCCGAGGAACTCACGATTCCGATTTGATTATGGATGACCCGATCGTCACCGGTGAGAAACTTCCATCGGAGCGCGCCCGTTGCAGCGTCGAGCGCGTAGAAATAGCGATCGAAGCTCCCAATGTAGACGACGCCTCCGGCGATAGCCGGCGAAGCGTGTACGACGTCGCCGGTCGTGAACTTCCAGCGCAGCGCTCCGGTCGTGGCGTCGATCGCGTACACGTTGTGGTCGCCACTGCCAATATAGAGCGTTCCATTATCGATCGCGGGCGAGGAGATGAACAGATCGAACGGGTCCGGCATCATCTCGTTCTTGGGGATGATTCCGTGAATCCCGGGCGCGGTAAAGCGACGTTCGCCTCCAGTTTCGAATCGCCACCTGAGTTTGCCGCTCAACGCATCGAGCGCGTAGACGAAGCCGTCGAGACTCGCGGCGTAGAGCGTCGCATTCCACACCGCGGGCGACGAAGTCACCGGGCCCTTCGTATGAAAATGCCAGACCAGGCTGCCGTCGTCGCTTCGAACGGCAGAGATGTTTCCATCGCTACCTCCGACGAAGACCATCCCGTCAGCCACCGCGGGCGACGAAATGAAGCTGCCGTTTACGTGATAGCGCCAGCGGACGGAGTGCAACGTCGGCGCGGCCGATTGGAAGACGCCGAGGTGCGCGGCGTCGCTGCGAAACATCGCCGCGCTGGGTTGCGCGGCAGTAGCCGAACTTAGGAAGAACGGAGCGGCGCAAACGGCGATGAGCCGAGCCAGCTTCATGACGGTGACCCGGGCCGGCCGTACAGCCGCGCCGGATCCAGGTCGAGTTCCTTCACCAGAGGTTCTACGCGAAGGTGCGTGTACCAGCACTCTCGATTATCACCGCAAACTTCGATGTACCGCAGGGCGGCTTCACCGTTCTTGCGGCCGATCTCCGCGAGAGCGAAGCACGTGGCAGGCACGAACTGCGATTCGGCAAGGCGCGCCAAGCGCTCCAGCGTGCTTTGCGCGGTTTTCGTATCGCCCATCCGAAAGCGCGTGTAGAGGGCGTACCCCTCGGCAAAATAGCGGGCGTTCATCTGGCGATCGACCAGCGGATCGTACGCAGAAAGTCGGACTCCATCAAAGTGTTCCAGAGCTCGATCGGGTTCCCCAAGCAGCAACAAGGCGAGGCCCAAAAAAGTCCGGGCAAACCAATAGTCGGGCCATCGTTTGCACGTAGCCTCGAGTTGCGCCGCGGCGGCAGCATAATCCCCGGAAAACAACGTCGTGATTCCACGGCAGGCTTGAATAATATTCATGTTTGAAACATGGGAAGGTAAGGACTCGGTGAATGCCAGCGATTCGCTAAAGCGGTTCGAGAGTGCGAGGATCCAGCCGTACATGAACGCTGCGATGCGATCGGTTGCGTCGAGTTCGAGCGCGCGCCGAGCAATTGCAAGAGCACCGGCGAAATCCCAACAATAGTCGATCTGTACCTTGCACGACGCCATGAGCGCGTCCACGCAGTTGGGATCGGCCGCTAGGGCGTTTTCGGACTGACTCTTCGCAAGCTCGAGCTGATTCCTCGGGCGGTCGTACTGAAAGTCGGCCACGAGGACCCGAGTCAACGCCGCGCCGGCGAGCGCTTTAGCGCTGGTTGGGTCGATGGCCAGCGCGCGATCGTACAGATTGAGCGATGCGACCAAGGCGGCCGGGCTCGCGGAGTTCCGAAACTCCGCGCCGGCGACGCAGTACTCGTTCACAACACTGTTTATGAACGGTGACGGGCGTTCCGTAACGTCAGCGGTGAAGCGATAACCGTGTCCGTAATCGGTGGCGATGTATCGTTGCGTTCGGTTCTCTCCCAGGGCGTGCCGTAGCATCAACACATGCTGCCGCAGCGTGGCGTCGGTTAGATCCTTCTTATCGTCCCACACCGTCGACATGATCTCGTCGACGCTCAGCGTTACTCCCGCGTTGCTCACGAGAGCGCACAGCAGGTCGAGCGCCTTTCCCGTAACGTGAACCGGGACACCCTGACGGAACAGGCGACGGAGAGACAAGTCGAGAGCAAAAGGCCCGAAGTAGAAGACCCTGCGGGCGTTTGGGCTCTCCTCGGATAGGCGAGTCGCCACGCTTTTTCTCCGCTCGGTGTAGATGCTGGCTGCCGATGATTATAACGAATGTTAAAAGAAATCCTTTCGATGGCGAGAGAAGTCGCGCTAGACGGCGCGCATCGCGGTATGGACGCCGTCGCGATATTCGCGAAGCGAAAAGAGTCGGCAAATACCCTGCGAGTGTTTCGCGGCCACCTTTGCCGTATAAAAGATTATAGAAACGGTGGAGAGAGTTTTTGCGCTATTTTTTGATGTTTCTTGATTGGGCGCGCGACTTTATAGCGCCTTGACCGCCGCCGTCAATGCATCGACTGAGGCCTTGGCGTCGCCGAAGAGCATCGAGGTGTTGGGAAGCTCGTAGAGCGGGTTCTCGATTCCGGCGAAGCCGGAACGCATGGAGCGCTTGAGCACGACGACGTTATTGGCCTTATCGACGTCGAGAATCGGCATGCCGTAGATCGGAGAGCTCGTGACGGATCGCGCCGCGGGATTGGTTACGTCGTTGGCGCCGATGACCAGTGCGACGTCGGCGGTGGGAAACTCCGAGTTGACGTCTTCCATATCGAGCAGCTGATTGTACGGCACGTTGGCCTCTGCCAACAGGACGTTCATATGTCCCGGCATCCGCCCCGCGACCGGATGAATCGCGTAGAGAACCTTGACGCCGCGTTTCTCGAGCTGATCGGCAAGCGCTTTGACACTGTGCTGCGCTTGTGCGACCGCCATCCCGTATCCCGGCACGAAGATTACTTTGGAAGCGTAGGCGAGCATGACCGCGACATCGTCGGCGCTCGTCGCTCGGATTTGCTGCGGGCCGCCGCTGCCGGCGGCGGGCTCCGTCCCCCCGGCCGAGCCGAACGCACCGAAAAGCACGTTGGTCAGGGGCCGGTTCATCGCGCGGCTCATCGCGACCGTCAAGATCGTGCCGCTCGCGCCGACGAGCGCGCCGCAAATGATCAGGAGCGTCGAATTGATTTCGAAACCTGTGATCGCGACGGCGACGCCGGTGAAGGAGTTGAGCAGCGAGATGACCACCGGCATATCGGCGCCGCCGATCGGCAAGGTGAAGAGCACGCCGAGCACCAGGGCTGCGAGCAGAAGCATCGGATAGGCCCACTCGGGCAGCGTTCCTAGCGTTGCCACGAACCAGGCTCCCAGGCATAGGATCGCGAGCAGGACGATGCTGTTCACGACTTGCTGCCCTGGATAGGTGATGGGACGGCCCGTCATGACTTCCTGCAGCTTGAGAAACGCGATAATCGAACCGGCGAAGCTGATCGCGCCGATGATTGCGGAGAGCACGAGCGACACGGCAACGATCGCATCCAAGTTTGCGACCGGAGCCGCGGTAAAGTATTTCACCGTCGAAATTAGCGCCGCGGCGCCGCCGCCGGCGCCGTTGTAGAGCGCGACCATCTGCGGCATCGCGGTCATTCTTACTTTGATCGCGGCGTAAATTCCGACCAATCCGCCGATCGCAATGCCGACGGCCACCGAGGGCCAGCCGGCGCCTCCGGTTTGAATGATAATGCCGACGAGCGCGATCGCCATTCCGCCCATCGCGAGCCGATTGCCGCGCCGCGCCGTTGCCGGTGAGTTTAGTTCGTGTAGACCGTAGATGAAGAGCGCGATGGCAACGAGATCGGCGTAGTCGACGGCAACGTTCATTTACCGTCACCCTTGCGCCGGAACATTTGCAGCATTCGCTCGGTTACCGCGAAGCCGCCGAAGACGTTGATCGCTCCGAGTGTTACCGCCGCAACCGAAAGCGTCGTGAGCAGTGGACCGTGCGTTACGCCGGCCAGCGCGGCAACGATCACGATCGCTCCGGCGAGTACGATTCCGTGGATCGCGTTGGTGGCCGACATCAAAGGCGTGTGCAGCGTCGTCGGCACCTTGGAGATCACTTCGAATCCCACGAAGACCGCGAGCAGAAGCACGGTAAGAGGGCCGACGAGACTAGCGAGTTCGTTCAGGATTGGCCTCCTAGCAAGACGCTGCCGTCGCGCGCGATGACCGCGCCTTTGGCAACGTCATCGTTCATGTCGATCTCCAAGGCGCCGTCTTTGATCCACGGCGAGAGGAGGGCGTAGACGTTGCGCGAGTAGAGCCGGCTCGCGTCGGCCGGCATCGTGCTCGGCAAGTTCGTCGTACCGACGATCGTGACGCCGTTGGGCGTCGTCACGATTTGATCGGCGACGGTCAGTTCGCAGTTGCCGCCGGCCTCGGCGGCAATATCGACGATGACGCTTCCCGGTTTCATCGCGGCGACCGCCGCCGACGTGATAAGAACCGGCGCTTTGCGGCCCGGCACGAGCGCCGTCGTTATGACGACGTCGTTGGCGCCGATCTGCTCGGCCATCCATTGGCGCTGGCGCTCCTGTTCTTGCGCGGAGAGCTCCTTGGCGTAACCACCGGCGGTCTGCGCGTCGACCCCGAGATCGAACTCGAGAAAGTGTGCGCCGAGCGACATCACTTGTTCCTTGACGACGGCGCGCACGTCGTAGCCGCTCACAACTGCGCCAAGACGGCGCGCGGTCGCGATTGCTTGAAGTCCGGCGACGCCGGCCCCTAGCACCAGCACTGTTGCCGGCCGAATCGTTCCGGCGGCCGTCGTGAGCATCGGAAAGAACTTCGGCAGCGTCGTGGCGGCGAGCAGCACGGCCTTATAACCGGCGATGTTGCTTTGGGAGGAGAGGGCGTCCATCGATTGCGCGCGCGTGATGCGCGGAATCATCTCCATTGCCAGAGCGGTGAGTTTCGCGGCCGCGAGGCGCTGCGTAAACGCCGGATCGCCGAGCGGATTGAGAAAGCCCACGACGACGCTTCCTGCGCGCAGGTTCGCGAGCGCGTCGTCGCTCGGGCGGCCGATCGTAACCAGGACGTCCGCCGCTGCGGCCAAAGACCGCTCATCCTCCGCCAGGCTTGCTCCGGCCGCGACGTAGAGTTCGTCCGGAAATGCGGCGGCATCGCCGGCTCCGCGCTGCACGCTAACGCCCACACCCGATTTAGCGAATCGCGAGACCGTTTCGGGTACGAGCGCCACCCTACGCTCCTTTACCGCAGCCTGGCGAGGAACGGCAATAATCATTGGTCGGGTCCTCTCATACGGCCCCAACGCGACGGCGCCCTTCGCACGACGGCGCGATTATGCGATGGTCACCGTGTTTTTGAGATGTCCGATCTTCTCGATCCAGACGTCGAGGAAGTCGCCGTTAGCTAGAAATTCGGGCGGATTTCGCGCGAAGCCCACTCCCTGCGGCGTACCCGTCGCAAGGACATCTCCGGGGAGCAGCGTCATTCCCTTCGAAAGTTCGGCGATCAGCTGCGCGACCGGGAAGATCATCTCGCCCGTACTGCTGTTCTGCTTTTCCACGCCGTTGCGATGAAAGGCTATCGCGAGCGCTTGAGGGTCGCCCACTTCGTCGGGAGTGACGATCCATGGCCCGATCGGACAAGTCGAATCCAGACTCTTGCCCTTGAACCATTGGCCGTGCTCGCGTTGCAGGTCGCGGGCGGTAACGTCGTTGAGCGCGGTATACCCGAATACGACGTGGAGCGCCTCGGCCTCCGGAACGTCTTTACACTCGGCTCCGATGATAACGGCAAGCTCGGCTTCGAAATCGTACTCTTGCGAAACGCGTCCCTCCAACCGCAACTCGGCTCCGGGGGCCACGATGGCCGTGGGAGCCTTGGTGAAGAACGTCGGAACGCTGGGCAGCTTCAACTCGCGTCCGGCGGCTCGCGCGCCTTCTTTTGCGTGCTCGAGATAGTTGCGTCCAACGCAAAAAACGTTGCGGGACGGGCGAACCGGCGCATCCAGCGTAACGCTTCGCAGCTCAACGAGCTCGTCGGCGGTGTGCCAGGCCACGCGCTCGTGCGGTGCGAGCTCCAGGTAATCGCGAAGCGTCGGTGTGGCGATCGCTCGGATCAGGTCGCCCTCGAGAACGCCCGGACGAAACCGGCCGTCGCCCGACCGGTACGTCAGAAACTTCAAGCCGGTGGCAGCGTGATTTGCGGGCTGGGCGGGCTCGGCTTGGGGCTCGGCGTAGCGCCGCGTATCTGGTTCAGAGAGGGCAGCTTCGCGTTCTGCTCTTCCTCTCGTTGGCGATCTTCGGCCGCTGTTTTTCTGGCTTGCTCGATCATGACGTTGGCAGCGCCTTCTTCGTCGCCCCAATTACCGCCGGCCGAGACCAGAGCGATGCTCCGCGTGACTCCGTGCGTCTTTGGATCGTAGTCGTACGAAACGCGGTAGAGNNTGCAAGGGAACCGTGGGAAGCGTGTAATGCGGAGTCGCCGGCGCGGGTGCTGCGGCACACGGGACGGCGGCGCAAACGACGATAGCCGCAAGCGCTAACGAACACCAGCTTAGCGATTTCATCATTGAAGATTGGCGAACTAGTTGCGTGAGAGTACCGCGAAGGGATGGCCGCAGGAGCCGCAGGCAACCACCACTTGAAGGTGCGGTTTTTCGCGCACGGTTCTGGCTTCGTCCGCGCCCTCTTCAAAGCCGCAGAAACGGCACCGCGTCGAGGTGGGTCTCTCTCCTGCCGCCTGTTCGTCCACGATGCTCGGCTTTACGCGGGCTTCGCGCTTCAACCTGCCGAAACAGCGCAGACGAATGATGGCCGCTCGTCTGGTAGCCGTTGCTCTGCTTGCCTTCGCGCTCAACCTCTCCGCCGCGCAAGCCGAGCGGCCGATCGTCGATTTGCATCGTCTGGATTCGTATTTTCAGCTTTTTGCCGGCGACTCGAGCGACCCGTGGAAGACGGCCACGGTTCGGCTGGACACCTATTCAAGCGCCGTAGTCGCCTTTTCGGTCTACGCAGTTAATCCCGCGGACGTATTGACGGCAGGTTCGAATTTCAGTCCGCGCGCAATCGACACGACTCGGCGTCACCCGATACTCTCGTTCGGCTTCACACCGCCTGGCGGTTATCAGTTTGCGTCGAACCAGGTGGACGTGCCGCTTGGAACCCGCGAGGGTTTCTTCGTGGTCGAGGCCCGCCGAGGCGACGTAGGCGAACAAGTTTGGATCAATCGTTCACGAGTCGGCCTCATCTCCAAAGAAACGCCAAACGGTTTTCTTTTTTACGGCATGGATCTCGGAACGGGTATGCCCTTAGCGCGGATGCGCGTGCAGCTGGTCGTCAATAACAATTTCGTTACCGCGCTGACTGATGGCCAAGGTGTTCTGCGCTGGAATCGCTCGTCTCGTCCCGTCTTTGCACTGGCGCAGTGGGGAGAGAGCTTTGCATTCTTGAGCCTTTTGCCGCAGGCACCGTTTCCAGCCACGATCGTCGGCGTGCGAACCGATTCGGCGGTCGTTCACGCCGGAGGAGTCGTCCGCGTCGCCGGTTTTGCCCGCACGCGCTCGAACGGCGTTCTGCGGGCCGGCAGTGGAAGCGCGCTCGTCTCCGTGCGTGACGGCGCAAAAACGATCGCCGCACGGCGCGTGCCGATCGACGATGCCGGAGCGTTTTCTACCGCGCTTACGATTCCGGCCGGCGCCGCCGCCGGCGATTACGCGGTGCTCGCGCAAGTGGGCGCCGGAGTTGGCGGCGCTACGGTGCACGTCGATGCGAATGCCGGCGACCTTTCGCTCGACGTGAGCGCCGTTTGCGGCGGCACGTGCGATTTCCGCGAGGACGTACCGTTGCTCGTGCACGCATCGCGTGGCGGCGTTCCCGTGCGTGTAACCGTCGTGCGATCGCCCCACGTGTATCTCGGCTATAATACTCCCGACGGTACGCCGTGGGCGACGACCCAGTGGCTGGACGAAACGGTTTCGGTCGACGGCAGCGGCAACGCGACGGTGTACGTCCCGCGACCGCTCGACGACCTTGGCTCGACGTACGGCGTGCACGTCGAATCGGACGGAGCCACTGCCGACACGCGCGTCACCGTGCCGACCGCGCAGGCCGCGATTCGTTTGAACGTGGACCGAGTCGAGCAGAGTTTGGGCACGCCGCTTACCTTCGACGTTTATGCGGAGGCGCTGGATGGCAAGCCGCTCGCAAATGCAAACGTTACCGTTGCGCTCATGCACGGAAGATCGACACAACAGCAACAGATAACGCTCGACGGCGACGGTCACGCGCGTGGCAGCTTCACCTCTGCGGAGCTGGGGACGAACTTGATTTTCGCCTCGACCGACCGCGGCGGTCGCGCCACGGATGCCGTCGCGGTGCAGATCGATCCACAAGCCTCGACGCCGGCGACGGACGGACGCAGTCCCAACGTGCGGATTGCCATGGGTGCGAGCTCGTACCGTGCCGGGGAAGAGGTCGCCGTCAACGCGGATGCGCCGGGATCGCAGGGCGACGCGCTCCTCACCTTCGAAAGTGCCCTGGGGTTGCAGTTCAGCGTTGCGGGAACGAACGGGGGACATGCGGTCGCGAAGTTGCACGCCGCCAACGCGGCGGGAGAGCTCCGCGTGGGCGCCGCGTTCGTTTGCGACGGCGCCATCGCGTGGAGCACCGTGCCCTTGGCACTCTCCGCTCCGGGACGTCCGCATCTATCGAACCTATCGGTACGAAGCGAACATTTTGCGCCGGGAGACGTCGCGCGGGTGGTGTTTGAGGAAGGGGGCGAAGGCCGCGGCACGTTTGTGGTCCGAATCAGCCGCGGGACGCCGTCGGGGAGTGCGCTCTTCTCCTCGGCTCCGGCACTTTTGGCACTTGGCACGTCGACGACGCAAAGCAGCGCTCCGGAAGCCGTCACCTGGCATCCCTCGGTCGACTCGACCGGCAATCATGCGCAGATACTCGGCTTCGTTCGGCGGACGCAACCGCCACCGGACGAATCGCTGCCGCAAGCGCAGACCGAGACCGTCTCTTGGAAGGTCGCGCGTGGCGGCGCGGAGGGAGTCGCGGTCGAGCTGCCGTCACGCGCCGGGCGTTATCTGCTCTCGGCGCTCGATATCTCCGACGACGGAAGCGTGAGCGCCGGCTCGTCGATCGTCGAGGTTCGCTGACGCCGTGGCGCTGATGCTGCTCGACACGTATGGTCTGGTCTACCGGGCGTATTTTGCGCTCCCCGGATTAACCACGAGCACTGGGACTCCGATCAATGCCGTCTACGGCTTCACGATGATGCTCAACAAACTGATCGCCGACGAGAAGCCAACCCACGTGGTAGCGACCTTCGACAAAGGCATGCCGGCCGAGCGCGTCGCGTTGTATGCGGAGTATAAAGCGCAGCGGCGCGCAATGCCCGACGAACTGCGCGGACAGTTCGCACTCGTGCGCCAGGTTCTGGCGACCTATCGCATCCCCGTCGTTGAAATGGAAGGTCAAGAAGCGGACGATGTTATCGCGACGCTCGCGCGCCAAGCACAAGAGGCCGGCGAGCAAACGATCGTGGTCACCGGCGATCTCGATCTATTGCAGATCGTCGACGATCGCGTCACCGTCCTCGTGACCAGGCGCGGCATAACGGAGCTGGGGCGTTACGATCCGCTCGCCGTTCGGGAACGCTTTGGGCTCGAACCCGCGCAACTGCCCGATTACCGCGGCCTCAAAGGGGACCCGTCAGACAACCTTCCCGGAATTCCCGGCGTCGGCGAAAAGACCGCAAGCAAACTTCTCCAGGCAGCGGGCTCTCTCGACGCGCTCGTATCGAATCCGAGTCTTGCGGGCAATCCGAAGCTGGAACGTTTGATCGAAGAGTACGGGCAGCAGGCCTGCCTTTGCCGAGCCGTTTCCGTCGTACGGAGCGACTTGCCGTTAACGGTCGACTGGGAAGATAGTCGCTACACCGTGCCGTCCGACGCCGACCTCTATCGTCTCTACAGCGAGCTCGAGTTCAAGACGCTGCTGGCAAGACTCCAGCCGCCGTCGGATCTGCCTCTGCTCGAGATCACGGCAAAAGTAAGCGGCGACTACCGAAGCTACGTGCCGTCGGTCGATCCGCCGGAGTTCGCGAGCTTGGCGCAGGAGCTTCTCTCGTTACGCGGTGCCGGACGCGTCGTCTTTGCGCTGATTGGCGACGCCATCGGAGTGACTGCCCGCGAAGGCCAAGGCATTTCCTTTTCCGTAAGCGCTCTCTCCCACGAAAACGTGCGAGATGCGGTGCGAGCACTCTTGGACGGCTCTGTTGGCGCCGGCGGTTACGACGTCAAGAAGCTGGTTCAGGTTTTTCATTCCGCGGGGATCGATGACGCGCGGTTTTTCGATGATGCGATGATCGCCGCGCATTTGCTCGATCCCACGCGCGGCTTTGCCGATGTCGAGGATGCGGCGTCGCAGCTCTTGGGTCTCGGATTGCCCGGCGACGCGGCGGCGGCTGCCGACGCGGCCTTCCGGCTCATCGCCAAAGCGCGAATCGAGCTCGAGCGCCGCGGCCAGTTGCGGCTTTACGAAGAGTTCGAGTTGCCGCTGGCACCGGTGCTGGCAAGCATGGAGGAGGCCGGCATAGCCATCGACTCCGACGAGCTGCGCGTCGTCGGCGACCGCGTCGACACGGCAGCCGAGCAGCTACGCAAGCACATATACGATTTCGCAGGCGAAGAGTTCAACATCGGNNGGCGTCGAGGTGCTGCAGGGCTTGGCGCGGGAGTATCCCATCTGCGCGTTGGTCTTGGAATGGCGCGAGGTGACCAAGCTCAAGAACACGTACGTCGACGTGATTCCGCAGCTCGTCGATGCAAAGGACGGCCGCCTGCGCACCGAGTTCAATCAAACCGCGACGGCGACGGGCCGGCTCTCGTCCACCAACCCCAATCTGCAAAACATTCCGGTGCGCGGCGAGCTTGGACGCCGGATTCGCCGCGCCTTCACCGCAAAGAGCGACGCTTACGTTTTGCTCGCTGCGGACTACAGCCAGATCGAGCTTCGTGTGATGGCGCATCTCTCGGGCGATGAAGGGCTGCGGCGGGCCTTTGCGCAGTCGCAGGACATTCACGACTTCACCGCGCGTCAAATCTTCGGCATCGCACCCGGCGTGGCGGTCGATCCCAATCAACGCAGGATGGCGAAGAGCGTCAATTTCGGGCTCTTCTACGGAATGTCGGATTTTGGGCTGGCGCAGCGCCTCGAGATCGGCCGTGCCGAAGCAAAAGAGATTACGACGGCGTACTTCGCGCGCTTTCCTGACGTACGCGTTTATATCGATCGCACGCTCGAAGAAGGGCGGCGCAACGGCTACGTCTCGACCATTCTCGGGCGCCGGCGTTACATGCCGGGATTAATATCCGGCAATTACATGCTGCGTGCCGCGGCGGAGCGAGAGGCGACCAATGCGCCGCTACAAGGTAGCGCGGCGGATCTCATGAAGCTGGCGATGGTGCGAATCGACCGCGCCCTGCGAGATTCCGAGCTCGACGCCACGATGCTGTTGCAGATTCACGACGAGCTCATCTTCGAGGTGCGTGCGACGCAGCTGCGCGAGGCCGCGGAGCTCGTTCGTTCGCACATGGAGAGCGCCATCGAATTGTCGGTTCCGCTGGAAGTGACGCTCAAAGCAGGGCGAAACTGGTACGACGTCGAGCCGATGAACGAAGAAAGCTTCGAGCATGTTTAACGTTATCGTGCTTGCAGCGGCGCTCGCGACGATCGTCGTCCACGCTCCCAAAGCGGATCTGACGTTGGAAACCGCTCGTACCGAACCTGCGCGAGAGGAGGGCCTGATGGATCGCGCCGTGCTGCCGCCGCACACGGGGATGCTGTTCGTTTTCGAGCGCGACGAACGCGTCGATTTTTGGATGAAAGATACGCTGGTGCCGCTGGACATGATCTTCATCGCGGGCGACGGCACGGTACGACGCGTCTTCTCCAACGTCCCGGTCGTCGCACCAACGCTCCCGGACGAGCAGATTCCCCGAGAAGGGGCGCCGGCGAAATACGTGATCGAGCTGCCGGCGGGAGAAGCGTCGGCGGACGGAATCGTCGAGGGCGTCAAACTCGACCTGCGCGCCGCCCCAGAGTCACTCTCACCCTGACCGCTGCAACGTCATCCTGAGCGCAGTAATGTNNGCAGTCGAAGGACGAAGGACGAAGAATGCCCGAATTGCCCGAGGTCGAAACGATCGTGCGCGGCCTGCGCCGTTCCGTCGTCGGTAAGACGATCGCATCTGCCGACGTAAGACTCGCTCGCATGGTTGTTGCGCCGCAAGGCGTAGAGTTTGCGCGGGAGATATCGGGAAGCCGGATCGTTGCGACGCGCCGTCGGGGAAAGTACGCCGTGATCGAGCTCGACTCCGGGCGCTCGCTCGTCGTCGGTTTGCGGATGACGGGCCGGCTCGTCGTCGCAACCTCGCGCGAGGTCCCCGAGTACCCGCGCTCCCACGTGGTGCTGTACTTTGTGGACGGTGCCCGGCTCCATTTCGCCGACGTGAGGACGTTCGGGCGAATGCGTTTGGTTGAGCCAGGGGAAGCGTGGGACCGGGAGCTCGGCGTGGAACCGCTCTCCAGCGGCTTTACACCAGAGGCCTTTATCGGTATGCTGGCGGAGCGGACGAAGTCGAGCAAGGCGTTCTTGCTCGATCAGCGCCGCATCGCAGGTATCGGCAACATATATGCTTGCGAGGCCCTCTGGGAGGCTCGGATTCGTCCCAGCCGGCCCGCAGGGGCATTGACAAAAGCGGCGGCCTGCCGCTTACACGACAGCATCGTTAACGTTTTGCGACGCGCCATCACCAAGCGCGGAACGAGCGTCGACGATTACGTAGACGCCGAAGGCCTCAAGGGCGGTTTTCAAAACCACCTTACGGTTTACGGCAGGCAGGGCCGGCTTTGCCCGCGGTGCCGAACGAGCAGGATCGTGCGCACGGTAGTGGCGCAACGCGGAACCTGGTGGTGCCGGAGATGTCAACGATAAAAAATATAAAAAATATAAAGGTAGGATTATTCAAATCTCAACAACGCAAGTCGCTCCCATTCCCGAACAAGAAGATCAGTTAGCGCTCGAACAGCAACTGTACGAAGAATCGCTCAAGGTTCTCGACGAGGGACAAGTTCTCACCGGGACGATCGTCCAGAGAGACAAAGACGAAGTGCTGGTCGACGTCGGCGGAAAGTCCGAAGGCGTACTTCCTTTCCGCGAGTTATCGCTCGCCATCGATTCCAAGCTGCTCAAGGTCGGCGATACCATCGAAGTGATGGTTCACCGCATCGACGAAATGGATGGAACCCTCTTTCTCTCCGAGCGCCGGGCACGCGCGCTCAAAACGTGGGAGAAGGTGATCGAGGCGCACAATCGCGACGAAGTCATCGAAGCGACGGTCACGCAAGTCGTCAAGGGCGGCGTGTTGGTCGATCTTGGGATGCGGGGATTCGTTCCGGCTTCGCAGATCCGCCGTCAGCCCGTCGGAAACCTCGACGAGCTGGTAAGTCAGCACCTCCGGCTGAAAGTAATCGACCTCGATCACAAACGCCATCGCGTCGTCCTTTCACAACGACTCGTTTTAGAGGAAGAGCTGCAAGCGAAAAAGCAGGAGCTGCTCGACACTCTCGAGGTCGGACAAATCCGCTCGGGCGTCGTGGTGCGCCTCGCCGATTTCGGTGCATTCGTGGACCTTGGCGGCATCGACGGATTGATTCACAACAGCGAGCTCTCGTACTCGCGAATCAAGCACCCGTCCGAAGTCGTGAAGATCGGCGACGTCGTACAAGTCGAGATCATGAAGTTCGATCCGGAAGCGAAGAAGGTCAGNNTACGAAACCAACAAACTAACGGCTGCGATCGTCAAAGTTACGCCCAACTACATGTTGGTCGAGGTGATTCCCGGCATTTTGGCCATGGTGCCCAAAGGCGAGTTCGATGCGACGGCGCAGTTCGTTGCCGGTCAGGAAGTCGAAGTGACGCTCGTGTCGATCAATCATGCAACGCGCCGGATCACGGCCTCGATCCAGCACGTTGCCGACGTGCCGCTCGAGGAAATCGAAAAGTACGCGGTCGAGGAAGAGATCGGCGAAATCCAAACGGCTGCGCCGGCGCCTCGGGAGCCGCTTCCCGGGCAATAGCGTCGCGCCGTGCGCGTTGGTTTGACAGGCGGCATCGGAGCGGGGAAAAGCGCGGTCGCCGCGATCCTCGGCGAGCTTGGCGCTTACCTCGTCGATACCGATGCCATTGCCCGCGAGGTGGTGGCTCCGCAAAGCGATGGACTCTTAGCCGTCGGCCGAGTGTGGCCGCAAGTCGTGCGGAACGGCGCCTTGGACAGGGCTGCGCTCGCGGACATCGTCTTTAACGACTCCGATGCGCGCGACCGGCTCAATGCGATGCTCCATCCGCACATTCGGCGCATCGCACTGGAACGCGAGCGGCGTGCCGGACCGGGCCAGCCGATCGTGCACGTCGTGCCGCTGCTCTTCGAGACCGGCTACGATCGCCTTGTGGATAAGTCCATCGTGGTCGTCGCACCACTCGAAGCTCGGATCGCTCGGGTCGTCGAGCGCGACCGGAGCGACGAGGGGCGAGTGCGGGCGCGAATGGGCGCTCAGGTCGATCCCGACGTGGCGCGCCGGCGTGCCGACTTCGTGATAGAAAACAACGGCGACCTTGAGGAACTGCACGAGCGGACTCGTGCCGTCTACGAAGCGCTTCGCTAACGCTTTTTGGCTAAATTTGCCTTCAAACCGCGAATTCTCAGCAAATCCAGAGTTTGCCGAGCGCTTGTATGGGAAAGGAGAATAATACCCAAAACCAAGGAGGATCACTCTAGATGGCACAGGATTCGGGACAGTCGGGCGGCATGAGCGTCCGCGAGGCGGGCCGCCGCGGCGGCGAACGCGTTAAAGCGAAATACGGCTCGGAATTTTATGAAGAAATCGGTCGTAAGGGTGGGGAAGCCACCAAAAGTAAGTATGGGCCCTCGTTCTACGAGGTGATCGGTCAGAAGGGTGGTCAGCGCCCCAAACGGAAGGCGACGGCATCATAGAGCTTCACCAGCGGTAGCGACGAGCAATGGCTGAAAAAAATGAGCGCGCGCCAAAGCGCGAGATGTCGGTGCGCGAGGCCGGGAAGAAGGGCGGCGACACCGTGCGCGACCGCTANNGGTTCGACGTTCTACGAAGACATCGGTCGCAAGGGCGGAAAAGCCACGCGCGACCGTCACGGCGTCGAGTTCTACGAGACGATCGGACAAAAAGGCGGCAAGGTCGTCAAGGAAAAGTACGGCTCGGATTTTTACGAAGAGATCGGACATAAAGGCGGCCAAAAGGTCAAGAGGCTGATCGCCGAGGCAAAGAAAAAGCTCGGCGATAAAGACTGACCCAACGTCAGCGGTGGAGCTCGACTCCCCCGCTGACTTTGCCGAGACGGATGCTGTCGTCGTCAAAGTTGACGGTGATATTCGTGATAACGAGCGTCTGACCACCAGAATGTACGTAACTTGGATGCGCCATACGCAAAACTTTGGCGTCGTTTGTCCACGTCACGAGGTCGGTGTCGAACGAGCGCTTTTCGGGGTCGTCGATTCGTTCGATGTGAACCTTTCCGACCGCGGTGAAGTCAAGCGTCGAGATGTTGACCGTAATGTGCTTGGCCGAAATACGTAGATAAGGTTTTCCCTTTCGAAAGACTATTCCGTTGCGTACGCCGTCGACGCTGCCGCTCAGGCCGTCAGGTGAAAGGCGTGCGCGGTCGTAGTCGAAGCTCCACGATTTCGTCGTAATGTGATTGTTGAGCACGTGGCCGCCGCGCAGCTCGATCGGCGTTTGAGCGGGCGGAAGCGGGGGAACTCCTCTTCCTGCCAACACGATCTCGACCACAACGTAAACAAAGAGAAGGAGGCCACCGCCGATGGCCAGCCGTCTCAACAACGCTTTTCTACGGCTCACGCGAACTCGCAAACTCGGCTCGCGCGCGCGGAACCAAGAAGAGTAGCGCGTACAAGGCGATCATCGCGAACGCGATGCGTGTCGGGCCGATGCGGGCGAAGATCGTCGGAACGCGGCGGCCCACCCGGCCAATCACGGTGGTTTGTCGCTCGATGCGGCTGCGCGTCTGCCACTTTCCGTCCGGGGCAATGATGCCGCTGATGCCGGTCGCCGCGGCGCGCACGACGTAGGCTCCGCTCTCGATGGCTCGGAGCTGAGCGATTTGTGCATGCATATATGGCCCGGAGGTGGTCCCGAACCAGGCATCGTCGGTGCTCACGACGAGGATCTGGGCGTTGCGATGCATTTGAGCGTACGCGAGATCGGAGAAGGCTGACTCCCAGCAGATGAGCGGCGCGATGGGGAGCGCCGTCGTGGCATAGACGCCGTCGTCGTTCCCGCGGGTGAGACCTCCGTTGAGCGCCCCAATGTAGGGCAGCCACGAGAGGAAAGCTCGACCCGGAAACCATTCGGCAAAAGCCACGAGTTGGCGCTTCCGGTAAATATTGGAGTTGCCGTCCGGCGAGAAGATATAGAGCGCGTTGTAAATTCTAGGGCCGGCGGCATCGATGCCTCCGGCGACGATCGTGCTGTTAAGACGGCGCGCGATACCCGAAAACTCTGAGAGCAACCCGGGCTCGAGGTTGATCGCCGTGGGGATCGCCGTCTCCGGCCAAACGATCAGTCGCGGATGCACGCGATCCAAGGCGAGCGTCATCTCCGTATAGCGGCGAACCGCCAGGGCGAGCGCGCTCCATTTGAACGACTGCGGGATGTTGCCTTGTACCGCAGCGACCGGAATCGTCGGAGGCGGNNCCAGCGGGCGCCACGTCCTGCGACGCAGCGCATCGGCACCATACGCGCCGAGCGCGCAGAGAACGAACGTGATCCCGTAGGTTCCGGCGTAGGCGGCGATCGCTCGCAGCGGTGTGTCGGCTTGTGTGTAGCCGAGCTGATCGAAAGGTGCGGCCAGGACGCCGATCGATCGCAGCCACTCGCAGATCGTAAACGCTGCGGCGGCGCCGATCGGCGCGATGCCGGGACGCATGTGTGCGTATGCAATCGCACAGAGCGCGCCGGCTAACGCGATGAAGGGCGCCTCTATCAGAGCGGGCCCGATTGCGAGAAACGGTCCGAAGACGCCGATATAGCGTCCGACCGTGTGGCCGACCCACGCAAAGTCGATTGCAAAAAAAATGAACCCGGCTAACCAACCGAGAAGCGCGGCGCGCTTCCAGGAAGCGCGTTGCCAAAGCCAGAACAGCATCGCCGTTCCGAACGGGGCGAGCCAAGCTGCGCCTAGCTTCGGAAACGTCGCCGCTAAAAGGACGGCCGCGCAAGCAGCAAGGCCTGCATCGCGCAACGACAGCGAGGAGAACATGATACGCAGATTGAGTTTCGGTTTTGTAGTCGTGCTAGTAACGGCGTTCATCGTTGTGGCGTGCGGTCGTCAGGTTACGCCGAATCCTCCAGGTTTGGGGCCCGGCGGCGCGCCTCCGGGATACATAGCCATACACTTTGATGTCTATTCTCCCTTTAACTTCTCGAACTATCAATATATGATCGTCTTCAATACATCGGGAACCGGCGTAACGCCGTCGACCGACACCGTGCAAACGAACTGGGCGGGCTACTCGTTCGCCTTGGTTGCATTGGGCACTGCCGGAACCTCGTATGCGGAGGCGGTGCAGTTCGTTCGAAATCAAAATCCTCACATTCCTCCGTCGTGGCTGAAGCTAGGAACGACGCCGGGCCAGCTTAACTATAATCCAAACAGCAACGGTCAAGGCACCGAGTTCTCGATGGTCGCTCAAAAAGCCATCTTTAAAGGGGTTGCATCCCCTACGCCTTCGCCGAGCGCCAGTCCGAACAATATCTGGACGTTCAACGCGTTCGTCTCTCAGGCCAGCCAAGGCCAGTGGCTCTTCCTCGATTCGATGGGAGCCGGCGGCCCGATCGATCCGCAGTTCATCTCGCCGAAGCTCTGTATGACCGAACCCTTCGACAACACCTACTTCGGGCAATTTACGCCCAACGATCCCACGGCCCAGATCGTAAGCATCGAGCTCTCCAACAACCCCGTCAGACCGACACCATGCCCCTAGGAGCCTGTAGGGCATGAGCTCCTAGATGCGTGAAATTGGCGTCGAGTGCAGCTACGACATCTGCAACTGCATGGTAAGCTCGCCGATCGGAACCGGCGAAGTCTTTTGCAGCGAGACTTGCCAAGATGCGTCCGAATCGAGTATCGAGGCGGATAACTGCGTCTGCGGCCACCCTCCCTGCGACGAGCCCTAGGGAAGCTTCCAACGTCCAACTGCGATTCTATTTTCAAAAGAGACCTTTAACTTCTGAGGCCGACGGAAGCCCACGCCGGACGAGGACCGTCTGACCGAGCGCCGGAGCCGGATGCGGAAGGCGCGAGGCAGCCGATAGGAGCGCGACACGGAGGTCGCGCGACGAATGTGTCCACGTCCGACGTAGGCTTCCACCCGAGAGCAGACCCTCAGAAGTTGAAGGTCGTCGGCACCACCTGCTGGGGAGCGCCGACTTGGAAGACCGCAGTTTGCGTCGGAAATGCGAGCAGATTCAAGCCGACATTGATCGCCGCTTGAGACTCGTTGTAGAGCACCAGGAGCTGATAGCAGTTGCCGATCGTCTTAGTGTAATAGATGATCTTGTCGGCAATCATTTCCCCCGGGCCTTTCCAATTGAGATTGGTGACGAACTGCAGCGATGCGTCGCGGCCGAACGGCGTCGAAAGCTGAAGGTTGGTCGTCTCAAAACCCTGACCCGGACCGGGGATGAACGAGCCGCTGAGCAGCAATACCGAGCGGGGCGACGGCCGTGCCGAGAGCTGATAGCTCAACGGCTGAGCGACTCCGTCAAAGTTCGTCGTCCAGCCCATCGAAAACGCGTAGACGTCGTCGTTGAAAAGCCTAACCAAGTCTTGCGCGTTCTTGGTGTTCATCGTCGGCTGCTGATCGAGATACTGAAATGGCACGAGAGCGGGTCCGTTATAGTTGGCTTCATTATAGGTCGCCGTGTTGACGATGTGCGAGCTGATCGGCGTCGTCAAGCTGAAGTCTTGTTCTACCGCGGCCTTGAGGTCGCCGGTGCCGTAGGCATACTGGTCGATCGTGACGGTACCTTGAAAATCGCTCCCCAGGACCTTTTCCTCGGCGGGCCCGACGACCAAGTTCGCGTCGCCGCGCCACGTCGCTAGGCTCTCCGGCTGGCCGTCGCCGGAGGGCTGGCTGTATTCACCTACCGTGAGGTCGGCGGAAAGCGGAATGAAAAAGTGTTGGAAGAAATCGGAGGGTCGGACTTCGAACTCCGGGATCTTGTCGATGCCGGCCGTCTCGAGGCCGTAGAGTTTGTCGAACTCCATCTGATAATCCGCGCCCGCAGTCGTGTACTGCAGCAAGTAGTCGAACTCCGACTGGTTGCTGAACGACGACACTCCGCCGAAGCTTGCATTGCTGTCGCTCTCATCGAACGTCGTCGTCTGGTTCAGGTTCTCGTTGAACTGGCGCGTATCGGTGACCGTGAAACTATCGCTGCTGGATTGCCCACCCACGGAGCTGTGGCTGAAGCTGTAATTTTGCGACGTTTGCGTGGTTTGGTGCACGATGGATTCGGCGATCGTCTCGTTGGGGGGGATGCTCACGAGCGGTCCGTAGTTCGATTGGTACGAAAACTGAAAGTTGCTCTTTAGGTGCTGCGAAATATTCTCTTGTTCTCCTAGAGCGAGATTCGTCTGCCGCCCCCCCTGGAGCTGATCGTTGATCGTGTAAAGGTTGAGGCTGACGCTGCGGCGGCCTCGCTTGCTGGAATAGAAGCCCACGTAGCCGAGGCCCAAGCCTTCTTTCGTAAAGTAGTTCACGATGTAATAGCCGTAGTAGTACTGGTCTTTGCCGAACGGGATCTGGATTTTGATCCAGGCCCCCTCATACGAATCGTAGCCGACCTCCGGAAACCACCGTGCGTGACTCGGGCCGCTAGTAACGCTTCGTAGCGGAATGATCAGCAAGGGAAGATAGAAGATGGCTGCCGCGCCGAGCCAGAGCACCGCATTGTGGATAACGATCCTGTCGCCCGGGTAGACGTCCATATTCTTGCCCGTGATATGGTAGCCGCCTCGCGGATTCTCACACGTGGTAACGTACGGTTTGTCGCCGTGCGCCGTTCCGTCGGGGTTGGTATAAAGGTCGTCCGCCGCGAAATGAACGAGCCCGCGCTCGAGTCCCTCGTCGCTCGCTCCTTTGCCGTTGACGAGCTTTGCCGTCTGCTCGACCGTATCGAAGATGATCGTGTCGGCTGCCAATATCGAGTTGTGCTCGTGATTGACGATAAACGGATGGCCGGTGATCGTCATCGTTCGAACGCCGTCGAAGTGCGCTCGTTCGCCGACGATCTCTTCGTCGGCATAATAGATGTGTACGTTGCCGACCGCGTCGCTGGGTTTGCCGCGAGCGCGGTTACCGCTCCACGAGTCAGAAATTACCGCAATGTAACCCGGCGAGAGCGTCGGGACGCCGGTGGGTTCGGGAGTCGGCGCCGGCGTCGCTTGTCCCGCGGGCGTGATCGGAGGGGGCGACTCGCCGCCGCGCACGAGAAAGATCGGTTCCAAGGAGGGTAAAGGGTTTGGCGTTCCTGAGGGAATCGGCGGCGGCGTGACGGCCGGCGTTTGACCGGGGAACGGATGCGGGGTTGGATTGAGGGTGTAGGTGCCGTTGCTGACGCCCGGTGGGACGTTGGGAGGCCCGGGCGTGGCCGGCGGTGCGGGAGTCGGCGTGGAAGCCTGCGCCACCATCGGGGTGTCGTCGCGGTAATGCTGGGCGCACGTCTGCGTGTTGAAGAGCAGCAGCGCGAGCTGCTGCTGATCGTTGCTCGCAGCTGGCGCCGGTACGGGAAACAGACTGCCAAGGTAGGCAGCCAGTAGCGCAACCGCGCCTAAGCTGCGACGTCTTCGAAAGCGCGCCGGCACGTCGTCAGCGCTCTTCCAGCCAGAGAAGAAGGACGCCCGCGACGCCCACGATGATGTTCGGCAACCAGGCAGCGAGGAATGGATTCAACGCTCCGTTGCGGCCGAACGCAGAAGCCGCCGAGACCATGAGATAGTAAGAGAAAAATGCGATGATCGAAAGGGTGATGCCGAGCGTGCGCCCGCGCTTACCAAATCGCAGTGCCAAAGGAACGGCGAGGACGACGCCGATGATGCAGGCGAAGGGCCAGGAGAGCTTGTCGGCAAGGTTGATCTGCAAGTTGCCCATCGCGGTACCGCCGATCCCTTGAGCCTGAAGCGCGTTGACTTGCGTGCGCAGCGACTTGCTGCTCATCGTCCAGGGATCGTTATTCACCTGGCTGACGAACTGCGAGGCCGTCTCACCCAGCGGCAGTCCGATCGAGATGCTCTTGACGCGTTGCTGATTGGTGAGAAATCCTTCGTCGTTGTACCGGGTGTCGATCACGTCGTGCAGGTTCAGAACGCTGCCTTGCACGACCGCGCTCTTCGCCTGAAGCGTCTCGTTCCACGGGCCGTATTTTGCAGGTTTGAAGATCTGTACGTCGATCATCGTCTTGTTGTCGAGCGCGACCTGCCCTACGTAAAACGTGTTCCCCGTATCGGGATCCTTACGAAAAAATTGCGGCTCCACGGGAAGCGCGTCCGTGTGATAGATGATCTGGTAGAACGTGCGCGTCGAGAGATCGACGGATGCCGGCGCAACCCACTCGTTTATGCTGTAGGAAATCAGAAACATTCCGATGCCGAAGAGCACCGGAGCGAGCGCGATTCGCATGACCGAAATGCCGGCCGTTCGCATCGCAGTAACCTCGTTGTCGCCCATGACCCGTCCCATGGCCAACAACGCGGCGAAGAGAGACGCGAACGGAAACGCCATTGGGGTGGCCTGCGGAATGCGGAACACGACGAAACGCAGCACCAAGAAGAACGGTGCGTGCTGATTGATGATGTAATCGGCGGCAAGAAAGAAAATATTGAGCGCCCAAAATAACAAAAACGCGCCCAGCGCAAAGAAGAACGGGCCGATCATCTCCGACAAGAGATAGCTGTCGAGAATCGGCAGCCGCAAGAACGCGAAGCCGACGCGGGGGAGCGGTTGGTGTTGCGTGAGGGTAGTCATCGAGAAAAGCCGGATCCGCTTGTCGCGCCGGTATCCCGACGGTTAATAGTTGCGGTACGCGTTGAGCACGCGCACGACGTACGCCCGCGTTTCGGCATAGGGAGGCACCCCGTGAAAGCGATCCACGGCTCCCGGTCCCGCGTTGTATGCCGCGACTGCCAGCGTAACATTGTCGTGATAGCGATTTAGAAGCGAGCGAAGATAGCTCGTGCCGCACGCGACGTTCTGCGTCGGGTCGAATGGATCGGCGATACCGCAGCCGGCGGCGGTGCCCGGCATCAACTGCATCAGGCCCTGCGCCCCGGCGACGCTAATGGCGGACGGGTTGCCCGCCGATTCCGCCATGACGACCGCTCGCACCAGCCCCGGCGGAACGCCGTTGGCCTGGGAAGCGTTCGTGACGAGCGACTCGAGGCTTGCCGGATCCAGCGAGTGGGAGGCGTACGGCAGGTAACCGCCGCTACATCCGTAGAGCAGTCCCAACAGGCTGCAGATCCCGAAAACTCGAGTCATCGCATCGTCGGCTTTCTTCTCAGCGCGCAGTCAAGCCTGGCAGACAGACTGCCGGAAAGAGAACGCGCTAGCCACCACAATCGATTCCATGACCATCAACTTTCGCAGGCAAATTCAACGCTCCGCCGATTTGATATCGGCGCCCGGGTACGCCCGCGATCATATCTGCTTAGCCTTGAAGTTGCCTGAGCTTTTCGGTGCTCCAGACGCTTCGATCTCATCGCCGCCGCCGGTACGCCAAGCGCGGGAACGGCTGCCGCCTTGCTTCGCACGAAAGAGACGAACTGACTTCTTGAGCGGCAGATAACCGTCGGGAAGCTCTGATTAATCCGATGTGGTGCGTGGTGCTTCGGAGGCTCTGCACGACGAGCGGAGCCCGGATGGCGGAGCGAGGAGGCAGGCAGCAGGAGCGCAGCCAGGATGGCGGAGCGACGAGCGGCTCCGAGGCATCACGCACCACATCGGATTAATCAGAGCTTCCTAGTGCATAGCCGCGAGCAAACGTTGAGCACGCGTAGCACGCGGCTCTTTGCCGGCTATAGAATCGGAGATCGGCCAGCGGTCGCATCGCTGCAAAAGCGGCACAGTCGAGCCTTCCGGAGTCGAGTTAAACCAGGTTCTGGTTCATTTTTGCCCGAGAGTCGATCGCATCTGGGTCCGAACAGACGTTCGGGTAACGCAATCGCCAGCGCGCGAATCCTTGCTTTAAGGGAATCGTGGGGCGTATAGTGGTGGAAAGTAGTGCCTAGTGGTGCATTGCGGAGGAATTTTTGCACGCTGGACTGCCCCGGTTTGCGGGCTCGGAGCAACACGCCCTTGACGAAAAGGGTCGCCTCATTGTCCCGGCGCGTTTTCGCGAGCGGCTGGGAGCCCAATTCGTGCTGACCATCGCGCCGCCCGATCCTTGTCTGGCGCTCTATCCCAGTTCGACGTGGGTTCAGTTTTGCGAGCGGCTCGAAGCGGTGCCGCATAAAGACGACCGCTACCGCCGTTCGGTGCGCTACCTCTTTGCCCACACCGAGGAGGTCGGGTGTGACAATCAAGGCCGGGTCGTCGTTCCCGCGCTGCTCCGCTCGTACGCGGGCATCGAACGGCAGGTCGTCTCGGTCGGTTTGTTGACTCGCATAGAAATTTGGGCGAAGGAACGCTACGCGTTCCAGAAACCGCCCGAGGGCGACATGCCCGACTTCATGGGCGAACTAGGTCTGTAGAATGTGGTGCCGCTATGCTAAGCCACGTTCCCGTGCTCGTGGGGCCGGTGCTCGAATATTTGGCGATTCGCCCAGGCGGAGTTTACGTCGACGCGACCTTCGGGGCGGGCGGCCATGCCCGGGCGATCTTGGAGCGTCTGGGGGACGGACGGCTGATCGCACTGGACGCCGACCCGCGCGCGACTGCGGTGGCGCAACGGCTTGGCGACTCCCGTTTGACCTTCGTGCATGCGAACTTTCGCGATCTCGGTCGCATCCTCGACCGGTGCGAAATCCGGTTGCTCGACGGCATTCTCTTCGATCTCGGAGTCTCGTCGATGCAGCTTGACGATGCGGAGCGCGGCTTCTCGCTTGGAAAGCCCGCGGTCCTTGACATGCGGATGGATCCCGCTTGCGGATCCAGCGCGTACGATGTCCTTTCAACGGCGACCGAACGCGAGCTGGCCGAGATCTTCTTTGCGTTCGGAGAAGAGCGTTCGGCCCGGCGCATCGCTCGCGTGATCGTCACGCGGCGCGAGGGGAGCGGCCTGCCGAACACGACCTCGGAGTTCGCCGCCCTGATTTCGGGAATCGTGCAGCGCTCAGGAAAGCGAGAACGCGTCCACCCGGCAACGCGCGTCTTTCAGGCGTTGCGCATTGCCGTCAACGACGAGCTGGACGCCTTGCGCGAAGGCTTGGCGCAGGCAATCGTGCGCCTGCGCACGGGAGGGCGCATCGCGGTAATCAGCTTTCATTCACTCGAGGATCGAATTGTGAAAAGAAGTTTCCGCGACGACGAGCGACTCGAGGTTCTTACGAAGAGACCGGTTCGTCCCGATCGGCGCGAGCTGCTCGAAAATCGCCGTTCCCGCAGCGCCAAACTGCGTGCCGCGCAACGCACGGAGGCCGACTAAGTGATCGCAGCTCGATCTTACGAACGAAGCCCTCGCATTGCCAATCCCCGCACCGTTCGTGCCGCAACTGCGCGTCGGATGGGTCGCGCGTCGCGCGCTCGTTACGCGACGTTGGTGCGCATGTTGGCAGTGCTGCTCTGTATCTTGTTTCTTTTGATGGGTTACGTCGTGCTAACGTCGAGCCGAACGGGTTTGAGCTACGCTGTGGCGCGAGCGGACGCGCAACGTGAGGCTTTGCAGGAAGAGACGATGCGCCTCGACGACCGAATCGCCGCGTTGCGTTCCGACGATCGGCTTGCCGAGTTGGCCGCACGCTTGGGCATGCGCCAACCGCAGCGATTTGCGGTCGTACGCGAGGACGAGCCTCGGATTGCGCGAGCCGGTTCGCACTTCCGATTGCTCTCGTCACTTGCCGGTTTCTTGGTGCCGGCAGTAGCCGCGCGACCCTAAGCGGCCGCCGCGATGCACCGTCGAATGTTCACGCGCGTCGCTCCGATGCGTGCTCGGATCTGTTTTTACGCGTGCGTGGCCGTCGCGCTCTTCCTAGCGTGGCGTCTGTGCGACGTGCAGGCCCTCAACGGACCGCTCTATGCAAAGGAAGCGCTGGCGCAACGCTCCGACACCGTCGAAGTATTCGCGCGCCGCGGAAGCATCCTCGATCGCTACGGCAACGTGCTGGTACGATCGCTTCCTTCCGAAAGCGTTTACGCGGTGCCTCGCGAGATCGTCGATCCGTCGGCGGCGATCGGAAAACTGCAGAGTATCTTCGGCAAGCTGGATCCGTCGGTCGCGACGGCGATGCGCGACCGGCATCTGTGGTTCGTTTGGATCGCGCGCAAGGTGCCGCACGACTTGGCATCGCGGGTTCGAGCCTTAAATCTGCTCGGCGTCGACTTAAAGGAAGAGGAGACGGGCCTGCGCGTCGATACGGCGGGACGTTTAGCTTCGACCCTCCTGGGCTTCGTCGGCACCGACGAAAATGGGCTCGACGGGGTTGAGTATGCCTACGACGACGTGTTGCGAGGCCACTCCGGGCGCGTCACGCTGGAAGCCGATGAGTTCGGCCGGCCGATACCCTTCGGACGAGAACGCATCGTCTCGCCGGCGCTTCCAGGCTCGAATGTCGAGCTCACGATCGACCCGTACCTGCAGTTCGCCGCCGAACAGGCTTTGCAGCAGCAGATACGCGCCTATCACGCTCTCGACGGTACGGCGATCGTTATGGATCCGTGGACGGGCGAAATTCTCGCGTTGGCAAACGCGCCGGATTTCGATCCAAACCGGTTTTGGAGGTTCGGAGACGACGAACGTCGCGACCGCGCGGTCATGGACGCGTACGAGCCAGGTTCGACCTACAAGCTGGTTACCGCGGCCGCCGCGCTGGAATCGCACAAGGTAGGGTTGACGTCGCGCTTTCCGGCTCGCGACACACTCGAAGTTGGCGGTCGCACGATTCACAATGCGGAAGACGGTTTCATGGCAGGGACCGGCAGCAGCGAGACGCTCGAGCAAATCGTCGAATATTCACATAACGTCGGCGCCGCGGAAGTCGGGCTCTCGATCGGATCGAAAACCTTTTACGACATGGAGCGGAAGGCGGGTTTCGGGGCGCCGACCGGCATCGGCTTATCGGGTGAGAACCCAGGTATCGTGGTGCCGCCGGATCAGTGGAGCGGTTCCTCGCTGGCCACGATGGCCTTTGGCCAAGGCGTTTCCGTAACGCCGCTTGCCATGGCTCGGTATTACTGCGCGATCGCGAATGGCGGACTCCTGATGCAGCCTCGAATCGTTAGGGCCATATACGATCAGGAGGGAAACCTCGTGCGGCGCACTGGGCCGAAAGTCACTCGCCGCGTCTTCTCACGGCGCACGGCCGCGGAACTGCTCGGCTTTCTACGAAGCGTCGTGCTGCGCGGTACCGGCGACCCGACCGCACAGGTCGCAGGATACGCCACCGCGGGAAAAACCGGGACCGCCTCCATGGTTGTTGATGGCCGGTACCTCGGCGGCTATTACGCCTCATCTTTCATCGGCATGGTTCCCTATCCGCGCGCACGCTACGTCATCTACGTGAAGGTCGAACGACCGATCGGTTCGTATTACGGCAGCGTCGTTGCCGCCCCGGCATTCGCTCAGATCGCGCGCGCGGCCATGCTGCACGCCGGAATCTTACCGGGTGGCATCGTTGCGCTAAATGGCCGCTGACCGCGAAATCGCACTGACGGCACTGCTCGATCGGCTGCCGGAGGCTCGCGTCACCGGCAACCGCGCGCAACTCGTCACAACCATCGAGATCGACTCTCGTTCCGCGTCGCCGGGAGCGCTCTTCGTTGCGTTGCGTGGCAGCCACACCGACGGTCATCTCTATGTCGCGCAGGCGATTGCGCGCGGCGCGTCCGCCGTCGTCGTCGAGGAGAGCGCGGGCGTAGCGGAATCCGAGCACGCTACCGTCATTCGAGTTGCGGATTCGAAGCGGGCGCTCTCCGTTCTCTCCGCAGCATTTTATGGAGACCCCTCGCAATGCCTCGACGCGATCGGCGTCACCGGAACGAATGGCAAAACGACGACGACGCGAATGGCTGCGGCGACTCTCGATACGGCCGGCATACCGTGCGGCGTCATCGGCACCATCGGTGCCCAGCTCGGTTCGCGGCGCTGGGAGCTGGGCAATACGACGCCGTTGCCGCCCGAGCTGCACGGCGTGCTGGCCGCTATGCGCGACGACGGCGCGCGTGCGGTCGCCATCGAGGTTAGCTCCCACGCACTTGCGCTCGAGCGCGTCGAGGACGTTCTTTTCCGAGTAGCCGCGCTGACCAACGTCACGCGCGATCATCTCGACTTTCACGAATCGCAGGACGCCTACGCCGCAGCGAAGCGCCATCTGTTCGAATTGACGGCAGACTGCGTTCTCAACGTTGACGACGGCTACGGCCGGCGGTGGGCTCTCGAACTCGAACGCGAGGGACGCCGGGTCATCACCTACGGCAGCGGTTACGCTGCGCATCTGTCGCCGCAGGAGATCGTGCTCGAGCCAACCGGAAGCCGCTTTACGGTCAACGGCCAACGGTACGAGCTGCATCTTCCCGGACGGTTTAATATTTGGAACGCGCTGGCCGCAATCGGCATCGCCCAGATCTTTGGGATCGACGACGCCACCATTGCGCGCGGCTTGGCGTCGCTGCGGCACGTGCCTGGAAGGATGGAGCGCCTCGGAGGCATGGGAATTGACGTCGTGGTCGACTACGCGCATACGCCGGACGCACTCGAGAATGCCTTACGAGCGCTGCGCGAGACGACCGCGGGTGCGATTGCGATCGTCTTTGGTTGTGGTGGCGATCGCGATCGGGGAAAACGCGCCGAGATGGCCGCCGTTGCCGCGCAACTCGCCGATCGACTCTATCTGACCAGCGATAATCCCCGCAGCGAAGAACCGCGAGCGATCGTGGACGATATGCTCGCCGGCATTCCGAACGGCGTCTGGCACTGCGTAGAGCTCGATCGCCATCTGGCGATCCGGCGCGCTGTCGCGGAGGCGCAAGCCGGTGACGTCGTGCTCGTCGCCGGAAAGGGACACGAGGCCCATCAGATCGTCGGCGAGCGGATTCTCCCATTTGACGACGCGGCCGTCGCACGTGAGGCATTGGCGCCGCTGGATACGCCGCAATGAGAGTGCCGCTCGACCGTGCGATCGCCGCATCGGGCGCTACGCTCGTTGACGGCGCTGCCGCGCCTGCCACACTGCGCATCGGCACCGACACGCGAAGCATCGAGCCGGGCGACGCATTTGTGGCCTTGCACGGCGAGCGTTTCGATGGAAACAATTTCGCCGCCGAAGCCGTGCGGCGCGGCGCGGCGTTGCTCGTGCTCGACCGCCCAGCGGCGCGAGTCGCAGGTGTACCCGCGATGCTGGTGGAGCGGACGGACCGCGCATACATGGCGTTCGCGCGCGTCGCCCGCGAGCTCTTTGACGGGCACGTCGTCGCAGTCACCGGAAGCACGGGCAAGACGACCACCAAAACGTTCCTCGCGCAACTCTGCGCCGCGCAGTACGGGGATCGCGTGCTCGCATCGCCCGGCAACGAAAACAATGAGATCGGCGTGAGTAGGTTGCTGCTTGGCGCATCGAATGAGGCACACGACGTCGTGATCGCCGAAATGGGTGCGCGACGGTACGGCGACATTGCGATCCTCGTCGATATCGCCCGGCCGCACGTTGGAATCCTGACCAACGTCGGTGAGGCGCACGTCGAGATCATGGGCTCGCGCGAGCGTTTGGCCGAGACGAAGTGGGCGCTCTTCTCGCAGGGGGCGAGCGCCGTTCTCAATGCAGACGATGAGGTTTCGGTCAACCGCGCTCCGATGCTGCCGCAGCCGCCTTCGTGGTTTGCCGCTGTGGCGAGCGAACCGGCACCGCAGCTGCGTGCGGAGTTCGAGCCGCTTACGGCTTTGGTTGGCGAACGCCGGTTGCTCGTGCGCGAGCGAGGCGTCAGGTCAGAGTATGGGATCGAAACGCACGTGCCCGGCTTGCACAACCGCGTCAACCTTGCGGCGGCAATCGCCGGTGCGCGCCGCCTTGGGGTCTCGCTCGAGCGCTTGATCCCCGTGATCCCCGCTCTGCAGCTGCCGCCGGGCCGGTACGACCGCCTCGCTATTGAAGGTGGCCCGCGCGTCATTTACGACGCTTATAATGCAAATGCGAGCGGAATGATTGCGGCACTCGACGCCTTTGCCGGCGAAACCGCCTCGCGCCGAATCGCGGTCCTCGCGAGCATGGCGGAACTCGGCGATGAGTCGCAGAGCTTGCACGAGCGCGTGGGCGAGCACGCCGCCGGCAAGGTGGACGTGCTGCTCGTCAGCGGAGACTTCGCTACGGCGCTCGCGCGCGGCGCCCGACGCGGCGGTCTGGCTTCTTCGCAGATCGTGTTGATCAGGAACAACGCGCACGCCGCCGCGTGGCTGCGCGAGCACGCGACCGGCGACGATGCGATCCTCTTGAAGGGCTCTCGCAAATACAAGTTGGAGGAAATCGTCGAGGAGCTGTACGCGTGAGCCTCGCGGTATCGACGTTGACGGTGACGCGGCGCGAAACTCCCCAGGGGTTGAAGGCCATTCCGGTGCGCACGCGCTTGGTGCGGCCCGGCGACGATCTGATCGAGCTCGTTTCAGCAGCTGTACGCGGCATCGCGAGGCCCGGCGACGTCGTCGCGGTTTCGGAGACGGCTCTTGCGATCGCGCAAGGCGAGTTCGTCGTAGCGGAGCGCGTGCGGCCGTCGAGACTGGCGTACGTGCTCTGCCGTTATGCGGGGCCGATGGCGACGATCAGCCAGCCGGAGTCCATGCAGCTCGTCATCGATCGGGTCGGATATCCAAGAGCGATGTACGCAACTTTCGTGCACCTCGTCGGTCGTCTCTTCGGACGTCGCGGCGTATTTTACGAGTTGATGGGCGAGGCGATTGCGGCCTTCGACGGCTACACGGGGACGATGCCGCCGTACGAGCGCGCCATCGTCTTTGCTCCACGCGATCCCGATGCATTCGCGCGAGGCTTCGAGCGGCGCAGCGGCATCGAGTGCGCCGTCGTCGACGCGAACGACTTGGCGAGAGCGAAGATTCTCGGTGCGTCCGGCAAGGTTTGCACAGCCAGCGTCGAGCGCGCGCTGCTCGACAATCCGCACGGCAACAGCGACGAACAGACTCCGGTCGTGGTGCTCAAATGGCGCGGCTCCGGCAGCAATCCGCTACTCCGCGACGGGGCCTCGTGAACGCCTCGGCGCTCTTGATCTGGATGCTCGTCGGCTTTGTGGTCGCGATTCCGACGGGTCTGGCATTACTATTGCTTGCCGCTCGCCTGGGCGTTCGGCAGCACGCGTACGAAGATGCGCCGCAAACGCATCGGGTCAAGACGGGGACGCCAACGATGGGTGGTCTCGTTTTTGTCGTCGCGCTTCTTGCCACGCTGGTGGCCGGCCGCGTCGCGCTATTACCGGAGCTGCTAGTTCTGGTCGTGAGCTGCGCCGTAATCGGCGCCATCGACGACATTATCACCGTGCGCGGCGGCGCCAAGCGCGGCTTGCAGGCGCGCACGAAGCTGCTGGCAACCGCTCTGATGGCGGTGATCTTCCTGCGCGCGATCGACGGCGGATCCGCCCTATTCCCTCGGGATACACTCTTTCATGCCGGAACGTTGTGGCTGACCGCGCCGCATTGGCTATGGTTGCTGCTGGGAACTCTCGCCATTACGGGCACGATTCACGCCGTTAACCTGACCGACGGTCTCGATGGCCTGGCCACGGGTACGATGATTCCTCCGCTAATCGTTTTCGGGCTCGTGTCCGCGCAGTCCAGCGTGCCTGCGGCGGCAATCGCCGCCTCGGCCGGCGCCGGCGCCTGCGCGGGCTTTTTGATCTTCAATCGGCACCCGGCGAAGCTCTTCATGGGCGATACGGGCTCTCTAGCGCTGGGTGCACTCCTCGGCGGCGTGGCGATTCTCAGCGGTGAGATGCTGCTGCTCCTCGTCGTGGGCGGGGTCTTCGTCGCGGAAGCGCTTTCGGTGATCCTTCAAGTCTCCTATTTCAAAGCGACTCGAGGCAAACGTATCCTGCGCATGAGCCCGCTTCACCATCATTTCGAGTTGGCCGGATGGCTCGAAACCAAAGTCACAGCGCGCTTCTGGCTTGCATCGCTGATCTGTTCGCTGCTAGGATGGACCATCGTTCGATGACCGATACGCTTGAACTTCGTGCCGGTGACGCGATACTCGTCATAGGCTTGGGCCGCAGCGGATTAGCGAGCTTGGAAATTCTCGCTCACCACAACGTCCGGCTCTACGCGACGGACGAAAAGCCTCCCGAAGAGTTAAGCGAAGCGATCGCGGCCGCGGAATCCTTTGGCGCGCGCTTCGTGGAGCCCGCCGCGCTCGATGCCATTCTTCCAACGACCTCCTGGGCGGTGCTCTCGCCAGGCGTTCCACCGATATCCCCGGTCGTCCGCGCCGTCCATCGGGCAAACGTTCCGGTTATGGGAGAAATCGAGCTCGCTTATCGTCTTTGCAAGGCGCCGATCGTTGCGGTCACCGGAACCAAAGGCAAGTCGACCACGACGGCGATGATCGGGCATTTGCTCCGCGGTTGCGGTCTGACGGCCAGAGTCGGCGGCAACATCGGCAATCCCCTCATCAAAGAGATCGAGGGAGCGACGTCCAAAGAATGGATCGTAGCCGAAGTCTCGTCATTTCAGCTCGAGACGATTCGCGCGTTCAAACCTCGCGTTGCCGTTCTGCTGAACATCGCGCCGGATCATCTCGACCGCTATCCCTCGATGGACGAGTACGCCGAAGCGAAGTATCGCATCTGCGCCAATCAGTCCATGAGCGATTGGTTTGTAGGCAATCTGGACGATCCGCGGATCGAAGCCCTTGCGTGGCGCCACGGCAACGCTCGCGTCCAAGCGCGCCAGTTGTGGTTCACGCGCAACGGGAGCGAACGAGCCACGATGTACCTGCGCGACGGCGTCGTGACCTACGCGCCGGTCACCGGCGATCCGCGCCCGATCCCGCTCTTACCGTGCAGCGAGATTCCATTGCAGGGCGAGCATAACGTAGAGAATGCCATGGCGGCGCTGCTCGCGGCGCTGGCCGTGGGCTGCCCCCCCGCTTCGTTGCGAGCCGCGATACGGTCGTTCGCACCGATGCCGCACCGTCTCGAGAGGGTCGCCGAAATCGACGGCGTGCTCTACGTTGACGATTCGAAATCTACGGTCCCGACCTCGGTGGTCGCGGCACTGCGCAGCTACGACCGGCCGATCGTTCTCATTGCGGGCGGCCGCTCGAAAGGCATCGGATTCGACGCGCTCGGGTCGGCAATCGCGCAACGCGTCAAGGCGCTGGTCGCAATCGGCGAATCGGCGGCCGAAATTCGGAAAGCCTCCGGCGACGTCCCCGTCGTCGAAGCGTTCTCCATGGAAGAGGCCGTGCAGCGCGCACGCGAACTGGCCGCGCCGGGCGACGTCGTTTTGCTCTCGCCCGGCTGCGCGTCGTTCGACATGTTCGCTTCAGCCGAGGATCGCGGCGAACAGTTTAGCGCGGCGGTCGCATCGCAAAGGGAGCCGGCGGGTGCATAATACGGCGGCGCTTCGAGCCAATCGAGGCACGGGGCGCAAAACCGGCCTGCGTTCGTATGTTGCGGCGCCGCTGGACGTGTGGCTCTTCACTTCGGTCGCCGCGCTGGTCGCCATTGGCCTCGTTATGGTTTTCTCGGCGTCGAGTGCCACGGCGTATGCCGAGCATGGCGACGTCGCCTACTACCTCAAACGGCAACTGATATGGCTCGTGGTGGCGCTGGGCGGTGCGTATCTTTGCTACCGAATCGATTATCAGCGCCTGCGCCGCGCGGCACCCTATCTCTTGGTCGCCGCGATGGTCGCGCTGACGCTGGTCTTCGTTCCGCACATCGGGCTGGGGGTGAACGGCGGCCGCCGATGGATCGGGACCGCGGGCTTGAGTCTCGAACCGTCGGAGTTCTCTAAACTGGCTCTGGTCATCTACCTGTCGGCGGTCTTGTCGTCGCGGGGCGAACGGATCACCTCGCTTGGGCGCGGGCTTTTTCCGCTTTTCGTTCCGGTCGCAATCATGGGGGTGCTGGTGCTCAAAGAGCCGGATATGGGCACCGCGAGCCTGCTCTTCTTTACGGCGTTCGCGCTGCTGTTTGCCGCCGGCGCGCGCGTGATCCATCTGGCTGCAATCGCGCTAACGACGGTTCCGTTCGCAGTCTTGACGGTGCTGGCCAGCCCCTACCGGCGAGCGCGCGTCTTTGCCTTCGTCGATCCTTGGAAGGATCCGCTCAACACCGGCTTCCACATCGTCCAGTCGCTCCTGGCGCTGGGGAGCGGAGGAATCTTCGGCGTTGGGTTGGGCGCCTCGCGCGCGAAGTTTTTCTATCTGCCCGAACAGTACACCGATTTCATCTTCTCGGTGCTCGGCGAAGAGCTCGGTCTAATCGGTACGCTCGTCGTGGTGGCGCTCTTCGTGACGCTGGCGTACCGCACCATCAAGATCGCGTTGGCGGCGCCCGACCGGTTCGGGTTCTTTCTCGCGATCGGATGCGGCGCGATGATCACGATTCAGGCCTTCGTGAACATCGGCGTCGTTTCGTCATCGTGGCCGGTGACCGGCGTTCCATTACCGTTTATTTCGTTCGGGGGAAGCTCCCTGGTCGTCAATCTTCTTGCCATTGCACTGATTGCCAATGTGGGTCGCCATCGCAGAGTTCACGCAGCCCTGTGACCGTCGTTTTTGCCGGCGGCGGTACCGGAGGTCATCTCTATCCGGCGATCGCCATTGCCGATGCGCTGCAGCCGCGTGCGACGATCGCCTTCATCGGGAGCGCCGACCGGCTCGAAACGACCATCGTGCCGAAGGCAGGTTATCCGCTGCACACGGTCTCCGCTCACGCGTTGCCGCGACGCCTTTCGTTCGATCTTCTTCGCGCCGTCGCGCGTAACGTCAAGGGAACGCTCCAAAGCCTTACGCTCTTAGCGGCGGCGCGCCCCAATCTCGTCGTCGCAACTGGCGGCTACGTCTGCTTTCCGGTCGCGCTTGCGGCACGCATCCGAAGACTCGTTGGGCTCTCGCGCGCCCCGATCGTCTTACTCGAACCCAATCTCGCGCCCGGCGTAACCACCCGGTTGCTGGCGCCCATCGTCGACGAGATTTGGGGGGAGTGCGGCGGTTTTGCGCGGCGATCTCGGGCTAAATGCCGGCCGACGGGCGTTCCCATTCGCTCTTCCTTACGAAGCTTGCCGTCGCGCGCAGAGGCCGCCTCGCGCTTGGGGCTCGACCCGGCCAAGCCCGTGCTTTTGGCGATCGGCGGCAGCCAGGGCGCGCGCGCGATCAACGACGCGCTGCTTGCGGCGTTGCAAAGCCACGCGCTTCCACGTAATTGGCAGGTGCTTGCGCTCACGGGTGTGGCGGAGTACGCAAAGGTTTTCACCGCGGTGCAGACGACCGAAGGCGGCGCCGCCGCGCCGTTCGTAGCGCGGCCCTATCTCGACGAGATGGGTGACGCGTATGCCGTCGCAGATCTGGTTTTAGCGCGGGCCGGAGCGTCAACGCTCGGGGAGCTGGCGGCACTCGGTAAGCCGGCGGTTTTGGTGCCCTATCCATTCGCAACGGAGGCGCATCAGCGAGCCAACGCGGCGCGCTTTGAAGCTGCCGGCGCCGCACTCGTGATGACCGATCAGCAGCTTGCATCCGGCGCCTTGCCCGCCGTGCTTGCCGAGGCGACGGCCCCGCAGCGCTTGGCTTTACTTTCGGCCAACGCTCGTCAGCTCGGTCAAACCGATCCGCTGGCGCAGATTCTTGCGCGGATCGATTCACTGGTTTGCGGAAGAGGCGTCGGGTGACGTATCATTTCGTCGGCGTCGGCGGCATCGGCATGAGTGCGATTGCTCGGATCTTGCGAGCGCGCAACGTGGACGTTTCCGGTTCGGACGTTGCCGTGACGCCGTTGATCGAACAACTGCGCGGCGAAGGCGTGCGCGTTACGATCGGTCATGAAGCACGCAACGTTCGCGGCGCCGACGTCGTCGTCGTCAGCTCGGCGATCGACCGGGGCAATCCGGAGTACCTTGCCGCCGTGCGCGCCGGAACACCGGTGTTACATCGCGGCGAGATGCTCGCGCGTCTGCTCTCCGGGCGGCGCGGCATCGCGGTCTGCGGAACGCACGGAAAGACCACGACGACGGCGATGACGCATGCCGTCCTGCGCGGGGGTGGGATCGATGCGGGTTTGGCCCTGGGCGGCATCGACGTCGCGCTGGCGACGAACGCCTACGATGGAACGTCGCCCTGGTTCGTGATGGAGGCGGACGAATCGGATGGCTCTTTTGCCCTGCTGGAACCCAATATCGCGATCGTTACCAACATCGAAAACGATCACCTGACCAGCGACGACGAGCTTCCCGGTCTGGTGCGAGCCTTCGGCGAGTTTCTTGCGAAGTTGCCCGACGAGGGCCTCGCGATCGTCGGCATCGACAACGCGCTCGCGGCTTCACTTACCTGTCACGAGTTTCGCGCGCGGGTTGTAACCTGCGGCTTCGTCTCGGCGGCGCGCATTCGGGCCGCCAACGTGTGCTTTGAGGATTTCGGCTCGACGTTCGACGTCCTCGACGGCGAGGCGATGCTCGGCACCGTCGAGATGCGCGTGCCCGGAGCGATGAACGTCGAGAACGCCCTTGCCGCGCTGGCGGTGGGGCGCGCGTTCGACCTGCCTTTCGCCTCGATCGCTGCGTCGCTGAAAGCTTTCCGGGGCGTACGCCGCCGGTTCGACATCTTGCTTTCCAACCAGCGAGTGACGATCGTTGACGACTACGCGCATCACCCTACCGCCGTGCGCGCCACGATCGCCGCCGCGCGTCACTACCATCGCGGTACGCTGGTCGTGGCCTTTCAACCGCATCGCTACACGCGAACGGCGTTTCTGGCAGCCGAGTTTGCCGACTCCCTGCGCGGCGCCGATTGCGTCTATCTAACGCCTATCTACGCCGCGTCGGAACCGGCGATTCCCGGCGTGAGCGAACGCTCCATCGGCGATTCGCTCGCGACCAACGGTACGCGCGTCAGCTACGTGACGTGCGTCGACGAACTCGAGACCCGCATTTTGGCGGAGGTCCCAGCCGGCACCATGGTCTTGATGCTCGGAGCCGGAAACATCACCGACGTCGCAGGACGTCTCGCGGCAGCNNCGCGCGGATGAGCCTCACGACGCAACAAGCGTTGCGCAGCCTTCTCGGTGAAGCGGATCGAGAGGCGTTGCGTGCGACCTTCGGCGACGCAGTGCGATTCGACGAGCCGCTCGCGGCCTATACGTCGTGGAAGATCGGCGGACCGGCCGACGCCTTCGTAACTGCCGCGACGCAAGCGGAACTCGCGGACCTGATGCGCCTCTGCTTGCGCCGCAGGCTGCCGTGGTGGATCGTTGGCGGGGGAAGCAACGTGCTCGTCGGCGACGGTGGAATGCGCGGCATCGTCATCCGGTTGGCCGGTGACTTCGCCGCGGTCGAGGTGCACCTCGAAGGCGTCAACGTCATCGTCGAAGCGGGCGGATCGGCCGGCATGGCGCTGGTCACCGCGAAGGCGGCCTCGGCCGGCGCCGCCGGCATCGGCTCGCTGGCGGGCATCCCCGGAACGATCGGCGGCTCGTTGCGGATGAACGCCGGCACCGATCGTGAAATCGGCGATTTCGTCCGTCAGGTTTGGGTTCAGTCGCCGAGCCGTCCGGAGCCCTACTCGGTGGGCGTACGCTATTTGTATCGCCATTCGACGTTGGAGCGCGACGTCGTCGTCTCGCGAGTGACGCTCGCATTTGCTCGTGCGGACTCGCGCGAGGTGCGCGGCGAGATGCAGACGCGGCTCGTGCGGCGTAAAGCGACTCAACCCATTGCGCTTCCCAACGCCGGATCGTGCTTTCGCAACCCCGACGGTGGAAAGGCCGCGCAGCTCATCGAATCCGTCGGCGCTAAGGGATGGCGGGAGGGCGGCGCGGAAGTCTCGTCGCTGCACGCAAACTTTATTAACAACGTTGGCGGAGCGACGGCACGCGACGTCGCCACGCTGCTCGCACGAATCCGAAGTGCGGTTCTCGATCGCTGCGGCGTCGAGCTGCANNTTGGAAGTGCATCTAGTTGGAGTCTTTATCGATGCAACGTAACGGTGGGTCCAGGGCGAGGGTTGCCGTGGTGATGGGCGGCGGCAGCGCGGAACGCGAGATCTCGATCCGCTCCGGCGCGGAGGTCCTACGCGCGTT
>PKWF01000285.1:0-7711 GCA_003133185.1 Vulcanimicrobiota bacterium
GGGTGCGGGTCGCGGCACAAGCTCTCGGCCAAGGGCCCGACCGTCGACCGGTCCAGGGCGTTCCCAAGCGCGACCGCGGCGTTGCGCCGCAGCACTGCGGCACCCCGCCAGCCCATTGCCGTGAGCCGGAAGCGATCCTTGAACGCCCCACTGCGCAGCCGCAGCAAATCGACCAGCCCCGGGCGGCCGGCTTCCGGATTGGCCGGCGCCCAGCGGGCGCCGCCGCGGGCGCCGGCGTCGCGCGTCGGGGGGCAGACGAGCTGGCAGATATCGCAGCCCCAGACCCAGTCGCCAATCAGCGGCCGCATCGCTGACGGAATCGTGTCGGTGCGCTGGGTTAGATCCGAGATGCAGCGGTTCGCGTCGATCGTGTAATCGCCGCGCAACGCACCTGTCGGGCAGGCCTCGACGCAGCGCACGCAACTGCCGCAAGTCTTGGCAATGGATTCGTCGGGCGGCAGTTCCAGCGTCGTGACGACTTCGCCGAGAAAGACGAACGAGCCCAATCCGGGTGTAATCAGGTTGGTGTGTTTGCCGACCCATCCCAGGCCGGCGCGCGCCGCCAGCGCCCGTTCGGCCAACGGTCGCGTGTCGCACGCAACCGNNACGCGGCCGTGCAGCTTTCCGGCAGGCGGGGCAGGAGTAGCATACGGAAGCGCGATGCAGAGAACGCTGCGCGCGCCCGCGCACAGCTCGCCGGGATCGCTCGCGCGCCGGGCGTACTCGTCGTCATAGCTCCAACAAAGAAAGTCCCGGCGCGCGAAAGCCGCTTGCATTCGGCGCCGCGATTCTGCGTCCGCGCGCGCACTCGTAACGCGAACCGCGCCGGCACCCAGTGCGAGCGCCGTGCGGACTGCCAGTTGCTTTATCGATTCACTCACAGCGTCGCCAGCGGCCCCGCTCTTCCTCGCGGGAACGCTTCGTCGATCGCAACGACGTCGCCCGCGTCGAGTGTGAGCGATCCCGCTGCGGCATTCTCTTCGACGTGGGCCACCTGCGCGGCTTTTGGGATTGCAAAGACGTTCTGCTCCCGGGTGAGAAATGCAAGCGCGACCTGCCGGGACGTCGCGCCGTGCTTGCGCGCGACGCTTTCGAGCACGCCGCTCCCCTTCGCCGCACGCAAGAAGCCTCCGCGGCCAAAGGGAGTGTAAGCCACGATCGCGATTCCGCGTTGACGCGCAGCCGGAATCAGCTCGTGCTCGATGCCGCGTTCGCCCAGATGATAGAGCACCTGATTGCAGGCCAGCGGAACGGCCCGCAGGTGCGATGCCGCCTCGAGCATCGAATCGGTCTCGAAGTTGCTGACGCCGATGAAGCGTGTCGTTCCCCGTTCCACTAAGGCTTCAAGAGCTTGCATCGTCTCTTCGAGAGGATACGAACCGGGCCAGTGGAGCAAGTAAAGGTCCAAGTAATCGCAGCGAAGACGCTCCAGGCTGCGCTGCCCTGCGTCCAACGTTCCCTGGTAACTCGCATTACTGGGCAGTACCTTCGTGGCGATAAAGAGCTTCTGGCGCGGAATGCCCCGAATAGCTTCTCCAAGAAACTCTTCAACGGCGCCGGCACCATACATCTCCGCCGTATCGAGGTGGGTCATTCCCAACTCGATCCCACGCTCGATCGCGCGTCGCGCTTCTCTGCGCGCGGAGCCGCTCTCCGGCATATTCCACGTGCCCTGACCGATCGCCGGAAGATCCACCCCGGTCGTTCCAAAAGGTTTATGCTTCATCAATATACTAGGGAACCTCGCCTAAAAAAACTCGAAGTCGGCTTGGCGTGCCGCGTACGCCAGCAAGCCTCCGCGCAAATGCAGCAGACGCTCGAATCCCGCTTCCCGTAAACGGCGTACGGCCCAGAGCGACTTTACGCCGACGCGGCAGGCGACGACGTACCGGACGGAACTATCGAGTTCGAACATCCGCTCGTCGAGTTGCGATGCGGGAATTTGCAGGGCGCCTGCGATCGAGCCGAGCACCGCTTCGTGCGGTTCGCGAACGTCGAGCAGCGTTGCATCGCGCAGCGCCTCGTCGAGCCGATCCGCCTCGATCTCGGCCACGCCGCTTTCGATCGTCTCCGTTTCGTAGGCACGCTTTTCGATGCCGGCGATCGCCGGGCGCGTGCCGCAGAGCTCGCAGTCCCGATCGCGATCGAAGCGCAGCTCGCGAACGCGCGCTTGCAGGCTGTCGACGAGCAGCAGCCGCCCGACCAGCGGCTCTCCGATCCCGAGAACGACCTTGAGCGCCTCCCCCGCTTGCCAGGCGCCGACCAGTCCGGCGAGCGCACCGAGGACGCCACCGTCGGCACAAGTCGGCGTCAGCTCCGCCGGCGGCGCTTGAGGGTAGAGACACCGATAGCACGGACCGTCGGGCGCGCAGAGCACGCTGAGCTGTCCATCGAATCGAAAGATCGAGGCGTAGACGTCGATCTTTTTCTCCAAGTAGCACGCATCGTTGATCAAATAGCGCGTTGGGAAGCGATCCGTGCAATCGAGCACGACGTCATACGCGCGCACGAGATCCCGAGCGTTCTCCGCGTCGAGCCGAAACGGGAGCACGTCGACGCATACGTAGGGATTGAGCGCGTGCAACCGCGCTGCCGCCGCGACGGCCTTGTTGCAGCCGACGTCGGCCGTGGTAAAAATGGTCTGCCGCTGCAGGTTCGTATCGTCAACGGCGTCGTCGTCGACGACGCCGATACATCCAACGCCGGCGGCGGCCAAATACTGTAACGCCGGTGAGCCCAACCCTCCGGCGCCCACAACGAGCACGCGCGCCGCGGTGAGTCGTTCTTGACCGCGTAATCCGACTTCGGGAATCAGCAGATGGCGGCTGTAGCGTCGCCGCTGCGTGCCGTTCACTCCGAACGCGCCTCGGAGCGCTGGAGCGCGGGATGCCGCTCGTCAAACCATTCCAAGACCGTCGCGCGTGCGTGCTCCGCCGCGTAAGTATGATCGCTCTCGATCGTTGCCAGCGTCTTTGGCTCCGGCGCGCGGCCGTAGAGCTCGCGCACGCTTCGCGGGCTCACCATCGCATCGCGACTCGCCGCGATATAGAGCACCGGCCTGCCGGCAAGGCGCGGTAAAAGCTCGTCGTACCTGGCCTCCACACCCGCCACCAGTTCGGGCAACGTAACCCCGACCACGTATGACGAGCGAAAGTCCGTAACGCCCACCTTACGCAACGCCTCCAACGATGTGGGCCGCCCATAGCCGGTAGCGATCGCGACCGCGCCCCGGATGTTCGGATCGAGCGCCGCGGTGAAGATCGCCGTCATTCCTCCCATGCTATGTCCCAGCGTGTAGATTACGTCGTCGGAGCGTTCGCGGACAAACGCGACGACGCGGAACATCGCTTCGATGCAATCGTCGACGCCGCGCAGATCCCCACCGCTCGCGCCGAGTTTATGTCCGGGAAAATCGAAGCTGTAGACGCCCAAGCCGTGGCTTGCGAGAAACGAGCAGAGAAAATCGAGGTTCTGCTTGCTCGAAGAATACCCATGACCCGCCACCACGCAGACGCGGCGCGGGCGGCGGGGTTCGTACCTTAGGACCGCAAGGGGATTGCGTTGTGCCTCAATGCGTAAGAGCTCGACCTTAGCCACGCGTTTCGTTCGCTCGCCATTGCGCCTCGCCGTCGGCATACCGTTCTTTTTTCCAAATCGGCGCGCGGGCTTTTAGCTGATCGATCGCAAAGCGGCACGCGTCGAATGCCGCGGCGCGATGCTGGGCCGCAGCCGCGACAGCCACCGCGACCTCTCCGACGGTGAGATCGCCAACCGCATGAGCGATCCAAAGCCGCACGTCACCGAAGCGCTCGCGCGCTTGGGCGTCGATCGCCTCAAACTCGTTGCACGCCATCGACTCGTAGGCTTCGTACGAGAGGCCGACGACCGCGCGACCGTCTGGCGCGGCGTTGCGCACGATACCTAAAAACGTCACGAGCGCACCCTCGTTCGCCCTCGCGAGGTTTGCAAAGCGGCGCGGATCGATGGCTCCCCGCACGATGCTGAAGCGCTCGCTATCCACCGCCCACCGGTGGAAACAGGGCGATCTCGTCGCCATCGGTCAGCGTGCCATCGGAATCGACGAGCCGGCCGTTACGGGCGATTCGCATAGAGGAACGATGCGGGACAAGCGCAGGGAATTGCTGTTCCAAGAGTCTTTGAGCATCACTGACGCGGGCGCCCTCAGGCAGCCTGAGACTCCGCTCGGGCGTCTGAAGGATCTCGCGCAGGCTTGCGAAGGCAAGCAACCGAATTTGCATACGTTATCTCTTCGACGGGAATACGTTCGACCCGTACCGGAATTTAGATTGATGAGAACCTCTACCTTGACCGGGGCGTTGGCGCTCTCGATCGCCTTGGCGGCTGCGAGCGCCGTCTGGGCTAATGCTGCACAGTGCACCGTCGAGGTACTCACGGTGCAAGGGACGCCTTTGACGGTCTCCTACTGCATTACGGCGGCGCCGCACTCCACGGGCACTCAAGAAATCATCGTCCCCATGGTCGCCACCTATTCGGCGCCGGGCCGCTCGCTACGCGTCACGAACGAACTCCACTTTCTCGCCGGGGAAGGCGTCTCTCGCGTCTTGGAGAGCCTGGACCTCTCAAAGCTCGGCCTCAGCGGCACGCTGCACCTCACGCTGGCCTACGTTCAAGGTCTGGTGCATGTGGAAGGGGCACTGCTCACGCCAGGAGCGATCACGATTAAGTGAGTCCCGATCGGCTCCTGGTGCTCCCAACTGCAACCGCGGGGACGCTCCGGCCGCTCTAGAGCAAAGTATGCGCCGGCGCTACATCGCCTACAATAGCTCAAAGATCCCCGACGGCTGTCGCTAGAGGAGAATTCGCTTCCCTATGCCTTGTACGGCAACCATTCCGAACCTCACGGCTCGCGAGCAAGCGCACTACCTTTACGAGACGATACCGCCCGGTCTCTTCCGAGTTCAAGACGAAACCGAACGTATCGCATGGCGCGTCAGCCCCGAGCCGTTCGCATTGTCNNCGCGGAACGTCCCCGAGCTTCATCGCCGAGTATCTCGACCACGGAAAGCCCGAGCAGATTGTCAAGTTAGGACGCCAGAACCGTTTCAAGCAAGACGTTCCGGGCGTCATCCGCCCCGACCTCATCATCACCGCAGAGGGTTTTACCGCGACCGAACTCGACAGCATCCCCGGCGGAATGGGTTTTCTTGGCGCGATGACGGAAGCGTACTGTCAACTTGGCCTCGAGAGTGCCGGCGGCGACCACGGTATTCCGGCCGGCTTCGCCGCGATGTTGCGCCACGTAACCGGCGTCGAGCATCCGACCGTCGCGATCGTAGTATCCGAGGAATCGGCGGATTACCGCAACGAGATGTCGTGGCTGGCCGACGCGCTGCGCCGGTTAGGTTTTGCCGACGCGTGGGTACGCTCTCCGCAAGAGGTCACCTTTAGCGAAGAGGGCCTCTTCATTCGCCACGATGATGGCCGCGAGGCGCGGCTCGACGCGCTCTATCGCAACTTCGAGCTTTTCGATTTGTTCAACGTGCCGAAGCAGGAGCTGATGCTCTATGCCGCTCGTCACAATCGCGTGAGAATCGTGCCCGCGCCCAAAGCGTCGCTCGAAGAAAAACTGGCGTTCGCGCTGTTGCACCACCACGCACTCTCAACGGCGTGGCGCAGCGAGCTGGGCGCCGACGTTTTCGAACGGCTGCTTCAAATTTTTCCGCAAACCTGGGTAATGGATCCGCGCCCGATGCCGCCGGAAGGGGTGATCGCACGCTTGGAGGCCGGCGGTGCTCCGGTCTCGGATTTTCGGCAGCTAACCGCCCTTCCAAAGAGCGAACGCGCGTATGTGATTAAACCGTCGGGCTTCTCGCAGCTCGCGTGGGGCTCGCGCGGCGTCAAGATCGGGGACGATCTTACCCGAGAGGAGTGGGCCTCCGCCATCGAGGTGGCGTTGACGTCGTTCGACCGGACGCCCTACGTGCTTCAGCGATTTCACAAAGGCAAGCTGATTCGACAGAGCTACTTCGATCGGGACCGCGACGAGATACGCGAGTACGACGGCCGCGTTCGTCTTTGCCCGTACTACTTCGTAACGGGCGAGGAGAGCGTCGTGCTCGGAGGAATTTTGGCGACGATTGCACCGGCCGACAAAAAGCTCATCCACGGCATGACCGACGCCGTCATGACTTCCTCGATTTTGCGCGAACGCACCGTCGAAAGAGACGCGTTAGCTAGCGCACGCGGGTAAGGATCGTGTGCTGCGACGGTACCTCGATGCGATCCGGTATGAAGGTGACGGGGTCGTACCACATCGTGACCGGAATCTGACCCGTCAGTGAAAGCTCGACGTCTTGCGCGGGGACCCCGGCCGGTCGCGCGGGCGGCGCTGCTGAGTCTCTCATCAGCGGCTGCGCCGCGCCGGTAACGGGCGAGAGCCACGTCACCGTCGATTCATTCCACGATGCCAGCTGCGCCGGCAGCACGAAGAGACCGGCGAGTAACCCCGGTTCGATCACCACGAAATGATGTGTATCCGCCCCGAGTGCTACCGTGTGGGCGGAGCCGCTCTGCGTACCGGTGATCGTCGCGGAAGCTGCAGTCAGCGCAACCGCAACGCCGACGTTCTGACCCGCCGCGAGATAGTTGCCCGTGTAGCTCGTCGGCGAAAGATCCGAACCCAGCGCGAGCGTTGCCTTCGCCGAAAGCGTCATCCCCATGACTGACGCCCACGAGTTTTCGTCGATCTCGCTCGCAGAATCGTTCCGCTTGACGGTCACGTTCCACTGCCCGATCGGCTCTCCGCTCATCGATGCGGTATAATTGTACGCACCCGCTGCCGGAAACGCGGTGGTCGCCGCAACCACCGCGAGCACGAATGCGGCTATCAACGTTTAAACCGATACCTTCGCGCGCGCTCGACGCGCGACCGCGTTTACCATAATGTCGATCTCTTCGGCCGTATTGTATCCATGCGGCGAGACCCGAATGCCGCCGGTCCGATAGGTCGTCACGATGCCCTGGCTTTCCAGCGCTCGTCCAAGCGCAATGCTGTCGAGGCCAGGGATACTGAAGGTAACGATTCCTGAAGAGCACATTCGTCCACGCAGCGTGGAGAACTCTGCATCGAGAGCCGCAAGTCCTTCACAAAGCCGCTCGGTCAAGGCTAGAACGTGATCCGCGACGGCCTGTTGTCCGCTACGTTCGAAGAGTTCGATCGCGCAAACGAGCGAGAGCGTCCCCAGCAAGTTGGGAGTCCCACTTTCAAAGCGAAGAACATCCGGCGAGAAAGGCTGCTCGTAGTTGTGAAAGTCCCACATGTCGGCGAGCGACCGCCAACCCGGCGTCGCAACTTCCAAGCGGTCGGCAAGGCTGCGGCTCACATACAGAAATGCGGCCCCGTGCAAACCGAGCATCCACTTTCCCGCGCCCGCGTACAGAGCATCGACACCGAGGGCCTGCACGTCGAGCGGAAAAACGCCTAGCCCTTGGATGGCGTCCACGCAGAGCAGCGCGCCGGCTTCGTGCGCCACCACCGCCAAACCGGCTAAGTCGTGACGGTAGCCATCGGCGTACGAAACCCACGACACGGCGACCACGCGCGTTCGCGGCGAGAGTTCCCGCCTCAAGCGCTCTGGCGTCAACCGCTCGTCTCTCGTGCAGATCAATCTCACGTCGACTCGACGACGGCGCAATCCAAGCCACGGAATCACGTTGGCGGGAAACTCGT
>PKWF01000285.1:7783-14225 GCA_003133185.1 Vulcanimicrobiota bacterium
GCTCGATCGCCGCAACCGTGGAGGCAGGCAGCACGCCGGCGGCGGCGTGATTCAAATAGACGTACTGCTGCGTGACTCCAAACTCGCTGCGCGGAAGCGGAGTGCTCACTCCGCGCCGATCATGTCCTTCGTGTGCCACGCGATATTGCCGGCACGGTCGCCCACGCGCTCGAGCGAAGCGAGGACGAAGAGATAGCGCGTTCCGGGACGTACGATCTCCGGATCGGCGCGCATCTCCGATTGCAGCAGTTTGATACTGCGCTTGTAGAGTTTATCCACCTCGTCGTCCCGGTCGATGACGATACTTGCCAGGTTGGGATCTCGCTCGGTGTAGGCGCGCATCGCATCGATCAGCAACCCGTGTGCGACGCTCGCTATGCGATCGATTTCGACCTTTTGGGGTCGCATCGGCTGATCCGAGAGTTTGATGGCGTTCTTCGAAATGTCGACCGCATAATCGCCGACGCGCTCGAGGTCGGTGGCGATCTCCAGCATGGCGGCAATCTCGCGCAGCTCGCCCGCGACCGGCTGCTGCCTCCAAATAAGTTCGATGCAATGCGCCTCGATGCGCCGGCGAAGGTCGTCGATGGCGTCGTCTCCGGCGACGACTCGCGCCCCCGACGCGGCATCGCGATGGTCGAGCGCGTCCACCGCGACGCGGATCGCATCGCTTACCAACGCGCCAAGACGAACGACGTCGAGCCTGGTTCCCTCCAATGCCTCATGATACGCTGTGCGCACTGGCACCCTCACCTCCCATGAAAATAGACCACAAGTATGGCAAGGGGGCACTTCCGCGCAATCCAACGAAGGAACCTGCGTCCTTTATCAAATCATAAGGTTAAACATGCCATTTGAAGACATCCTCGTCGCGGTCGAAGAGCCGCTTGGCTTTATTACGCTTAACCGTCCGAGCGTTCTCAATGCGTTGCGTACGCGGCTCTTGGACGAGCTCTCAGCGGCGTTGCGCGACATGGAGCGCGACGACAAAGTCCGCGTAGTCGTCATCACCGGGGCCGGAGAGAAGGCCTTCGCCGCGGGAGCGGACATCTCCGAGCTCAACGCATTGGCTTCGGCCGGCTCGGGAGCCGAGAAGGCCCGTAAGGGCCAGGGCATCACCCGTCAGATCGAGCGTCTCGGTAAACCGGTCGTGATGGCCATCAATGGATTCGCGCTCGGCGGCGGCTGCGAGCTTGCCATGGCCGGCGACATACGCGTCGCGAGCGAGAACGCGAAGTTCGGGCAGCCGGAGGTCAACCTCGGATTGATACCGGGTTACGGCGGTTCGCAACGTTTAACGCGGCTGGCCGGCAAAGGTGTGGCGATGCATCTCTGTTTAACGGGCGAAATCATCGATGCGCAGGAAGCGTTGCGCATTGGCCTGGTGACTCGCGTTGTCCCCGGCGGCGAGCTGATGAACGAGGCGAAACGGATTGCGACGCTCGTCGCATCCAAAGCTCCCTTAGCCATCGCGGCCTGCAAGCGGGTCATCAACAACGGCGCTCATCTTTCAATCGACGATGCGCTGGAACTGGAGGCACTAGAGTTCGGCACGCTCGTCGATACCGAGGATATCAAAGAAGGCACGAGCGCGTTCTTGGAAAAGCGCAAGCCGGCCTGGAAGGGTCATTAGCGTTCGAAGGACGACAGGGCGTTGTCCATCGCGAGTGCGATGGCCGGGTTGAGACCTTCCCATTTTGCCCGGATGAAGCCGTTGCGGTCGATTACGACGATGGTCGGAAACCCTTCCACGGCAAAGAGCGGCCGCGCGCTACCGTTCGGATCGAGCGCGACGTTTTGTAGTTTATATCGCCGCGCGAACGTAGCGGCAACCGATCGCCCTTCGCCAACGTCGATCGGCACGACCGCAGCGTCGGGATGCGCTCGCGACCACGCCTCCACCAGCGGCAGCTCCAGCTTGCACGGCTCGCACCAGCTCGCGTAAAAGTCGAGAAAGAGCACGCGACCGCGCCCGTCGGCAACACGGAAGGCCTCGCCGTGCAACCGCTGGTAAATCGCCGCGGGCGCGGGGTGCGTCCCAGCGGCCTCAAACGAGCGCGGCGCGATGAAGATCTTCCAGACGGCAAAGCCGATTACGAGCGCCGCGAGGAGATCCCACAATCGTCCGCCGGTAAGAAGCCTGCGCGTCGAGATGCTACTCCGAGCGGAAAAGAGCTGCGATTCCTTGGCCGCCTCCAATGCACGCCGAGGCGATGGCGTAGCCGCCGCCGCGCCGGCGCAGCTCGTGAAGTGCCGTGATCGCGAGCCGCGCGCCCGACGCGCCCAGCGGATGGCCGAGCGCAATCGCGCCGCCGTTCGGATTCAACGTCTTAGCCTGTGCTGAGCCTGTCGAAGCACCCATCTCGCGAAGACATGCGATGACCTGCGGCGCAAAGGCCTCGTTGATCTCCACGACGGCGAGATCGTCCGCGCCGACGCCGCCGCGCTCGAGGGCCTTTGGAATCGCAAAAGCCGGACCGATCCCCATAATCGAAGGGTCGACGCCGACAACGCTCGCCGAGACCAGGCGCCCCATCCATTGCAGACCGTCTTCGCGTGCGCGCTTCACGGTCGTGAGGACCACCGCCGCCGCACCATCGGTAATGCCGCTCGCATTGCCAGGTGTCACGACGCCGTCTTTAACGAAGCGCGCCGGCAGTTTGCCGAGTTTTTCCAGCGTTAACCCGGCGCGCGGACCTTCGTCCTTTTCAACGCGTACGGTCGAGCCTTTCGGCCCGGGAGCATCGACCCCCACGATCTCCTGCGCGAAGTAGCCGTTGCTCTGCGCAGCCAGAGCGCGTTCCTGGCTCGCGAGCGCGAACTCATCGCATTCCGCGCGCGACACGCCATATTTCTTGGCAAGATTCTCAGCCGTGATTGCCATCGGCGTATTCCCGTACGAATCGATGAGCGCGGTCCACAGCGAGTCTTCAAATGCAACGTTCTGGCCCAGACGAAAACCTTGGCGCGTGCCGCGCACTACGTGAGGCGCTTGACTCATATTTTCCGTACCACCCGCCAACGCGTAACTCGCGCTGCCAAGAGTCAGGGACTGCGCTGCCGACAGAATCGCTTGCAGCCCCGAACCGCACAGCCGATTTACCGTGAGCGCGGGCACGCCTACCGGGAGTCCCGTCCGCAGTCCGACGTGGCGTGCGAGGTAGATCGCATCGGCGCTGCTCTGAATGACGTTCCCGAAAACCACTTCGTCGATCTGTTCCTTGCGGACGCCGCTGCGCCCAATCGCCTCTTCGGCGGCCGCGACGGCGAGGTCGGTGGCGGTAAGGCTCGCCAGTTCCCCGCCGAGATTACCGAACGGCGTGCGGGCCCCCGCAAGAATGACGATGTCGTTGTCCTGCATAGAATTGATCATATCGACCGCGACTATTCCTCAACGGTTGCGCGCGTCCCGGCAGGCGCCGTCGCCGACCGTCCCTAGGACCGGGAGGCCCTCGAGCATCCCGCAAGCGCGAGAGCGCAAAAGGTAAGAATCCCGCGTCGCTCGTACCGCCTTGGTAGGTGGCTGTAAAGCGTGCCGGCGACGTCGAGGAGGCTGGCGAACTGACACTGACCGTCGCTTCCGCCCTTTGAAGCTGTAGATCACGTGCTCGGTGCCGGAAGTACTCACGGCTGAAGACCGTCCCGGCGCCGCTCGTGCCGCCTTGATAGGTCGTGCCGTAGAGCGTGCCGTCTAACGTCGGTCAGGCCGGCATAGGGAGCAACTCCGTCGTTGCTCGCTTTGACTTTATAGAGCACGTGCTCTTCGCCGGTCCTGCTGACTTTGAAAACGGTTCCCCCAGCCAGGTGAAATCCGTACGGAACGGATATTCACCGCCCGATCCGCCTTTGAAACTGTAGATCACGTGCTCGTCGCCCGATGGGCTGATACCGAAAACGGTCCCCGCATCGAAAAGAGTTTAAGTTCTTTGGGCTACGCGCTCGGCAGCTGCGTGGTTGCGGCAATGCTCGCAGGCTGCGGCGCGGCCTGGCTGAAGCAGTCTCGCAGCCTGACTAGTTGGTATCGTCCGCACAGCGATTCAAACGCGTCCCCGAGCTCGATCGAATACCCGAGCATCCATGGGTTCCTCACTTTTGCCTTGAATGGATAATGCGGTTGGCAGACCTGCCAGGAATGGATGAAGAGGCAAGGCGCGTGGTGGTGGCAGGCGCTGAACCTACTCACGAACCACGCAAGGCATGGGTGCAAAACCCCGACGAAGAGCCCCGATCCAAACGGGATGCCTTTCTTTAAGAGTTCGCCGTTCATCGCACACGGTATTGAGTTGAGCTCCTTCCTCGCCCACGGCAGCACAGAGACGGGGTAGATACCGATGCCAGAGTGCTCGAAAGGTTTGGTACCGTAAACGGATGAATCGAACCGATATCCATGCCGCTTTAGAGCTGAGTAGTATCGCGCCTCGGTCCTGATGGACGGGGCCCGAAAGCTCACGACATCGTACTTAACTCTGAAGGGGTAGCAGCGCAGAAGTTCGGCATCAAAATCCTCGATCTCGCTCAGATCTTCGTGGCGAAACGAGTGCAAACCGATTTCGTGCCCGCGATCGTAGATGTCTTGCAGCACCTCGGGATACACCGCATCGAGCTCGGCGACAGTGAAAAAGGTGATGTGCTGCTGCGTGCGATCTAAAATATCTAGGATCCGGCCAACCGACGTTCTTATCTGACCGCCGTCGTAGCGAAATCGCTCTTCGAGCGGCATATTGGAGAACCCTGACAGGCTGCCACTTGCGTCCCCGTTGTAAAACCACTCGACGTCAATCGTCAGGACCAGCTTCCCTTTCGCTGCGGTCGGACGTGCGGCTTTGCTCATCGGTGAGCCACTTTATACCTTCGGCAGGTTTGTAACAAAGCGAATCCTTTCGCGATCGTAATACCAGTAGTTATCTATCCCCGCCTCCGTCAACATCCCGTCAACCTCACCCCTGGAGCAACTGTACGATCCCGGACAGGATGCGATCTTTAGATATATCCCTCGAAGGATCTCACGCGCCCCGAGTTTCCCTTCCGTGGGCAAGGAAAATAGGAACATTTTTCCTTTGACGGCGCGAAATAGCGATGCGATCTCGTGCTTCTGGAAGTAGTCCAATAGCCCGATCCCGGTTACGATATCAACTTCTTGCAGGAAGCTGCTATCAACGCGCGCGTCCTCGCACAGAAATGAAACCCGGCTTTCCGTAATGCCAAGATCGCTGGCATGCCGTTTTGCCGCCTCGATGCCCGAGGGTGCGATATCGACGCCGACGAGGTTCCTTGGATTGTACTTCAACAATCTAATGATAAATACACCGGAACCGCAGCCAAGGTCGCACAGGCTCCTGTCTGCTACGTGGTTCTTTACGAGCTCTTCGGCTACAAGGAGGCGCTTCTTTAACTGGGTTCTAAAGGGCACGGCCAGACGCTCGAGGAGCGACACGCGGGCGTTCCCAGCGTACATTGTCCCTTCCCATTCGAGGATCTTATTGTCCCAGTAACTCTGTTGGTCGCTCTTTTGATCGTGCATACAAACCCCATTTAAGCGGAAACAGCGTAGTGCTGTGGCGGCCGGATTCCGACCTAGCGGCGCGCCACTCCGCGCCGTTGGCGGCAGAAGAGGGCGTTTTCACGCTCGTCGGGGCACAAACCTGTCGTTGTGTTGGCCGCGAAAACCATGATCATCTTCGCGTTCATGGCGCTACAACCGGATCGCGCTACGGCCCGATGCGAACGTCTACACTCGACCGCGCCGACGCCGCTCCCGACCTAACGTCGTCGGAGCGACGACGGCAAGGAAAAAGCACAGATGTTGCCGCCGTCGTCCGCACCATAGAGCCCGGACGGTAGCACGACCATCGAGGCGTCCGTATGCCGGGCTGATCAGCGTGAACGGCACGCTCTACGGCACGACCTATCAAGGCGGCACGAGCGGTGAGTGTTTTGATTTTGTTAGCATACGGGTGCTGACGAGAAAGTATAAATGCTTTGAGCATTACTCCGTTACCGCAAGGCCCACTGGAGTGGAGAACTGCGTAGCACTGCCCGCGATCATTTGGATTGGTGTCAGGTTGCCGCTTGCAGACGCTGCAAAGCCAAGGATTTTGCCCGTGCCCGAGTCCGACGTGAGGACGAATATCTCACCGATCGCCTTGCTGACTACGAGTGCGCCCCCTCCGTTCAGCCAGGGGTTTGAGCCCGGCGTTCTCCCCCGTCGGAGATGGTGCGCTGCGGCTTCTTGCAGTTGTTTTGTCCAGACGGGAAAACGTCGACCCTCTCGACGCCGCCGCTATCGGCAGAAGCGTAGATACTGCCGCTACCGTCGAACGCCACGGCAAACGTCGTACCGGGTTTGCTGAAGCCACAGATTCCCTTCTCGGAACCCCCGAGAGCGTGAACGTTTCGACACCATCCATTGAATCGATCATGTCGACCGCGACTATTCCGCAAC
>PKWF01000188.1 GCA_003133185.1 Vulcanimicrobiota bacterium
GCAGCGACATGTTGGCTTCGTGGGGAGTCCGGTTGTTTTTGCGGTTGTTGCAGCGCATGCAGGCGCAGACCAAATTCTCCCAAGTCGAATCGCCGCCGCGGCTCTTGGGGACGATGTGATCCACCGTCATCAACCGTTCGCCGCGCGTACCGCAGTATTGGCAGGCGTGTTCGTCGCGGATCAGGACGTTCTTCTTCGTTAACGCGACCCGCTGCATCGGACGGCGGATGTAGTAGAGCATGCGAATGATCGAAGGCATGCGCATTTCGAACGTCGGCGAAGCCAGAATACGCTCGCGCCCGTGCAACATCTCCGCCTTGCCGGAAAAAATCAGTTTAACCGCGCGCTGAAAGCTGGTGACGTTGAGCGCTTCGTAAGTGAAGTTCAGGACGAGCACTTCGCTCATGTGGACGTTACCTTCACGCTATGAAAGCGAGGCATCTCAGGTGCCTCGCTTCCGAACGAACGCCATGCGCGTTTCGGTTAGCATCTGCGTTATTGCTAACCGCTCTTGCGGTCGCAACCTTTCTTTGACCCGTTCGAACGCCGCCGTCGCCACGTCGATCGCGACTTCGGCCGACGCATGATCGGGCGCGCGACCCTCCTGCTCGGTCAAATACGCGTGAGCGGCCAGGGCAAGCGTCGCGATAACCTCGCGCAGCAAAGGCTCGACGGGCGGGATCTGCCCTTGAAATCCGCCGCTTTCCCACTCGGGAGCGGTGGCCCCACTAGACATCTCGAGTCGAAATTACGCCGCGGTGGAAGCCTTCCCTTGCTGCTTAAGCATCTGGAGGAAGTACTGATGGACGCGAGCGTCGGTGCCGAGCTCGGGGTGGAACGAGGTCGCGAGCACGTTTCCCTCACGCGCCATCACGCCACGCCCCTCTCGCTCTGCAAGCACCGCAACGTTCGGCCCATGTCGTTCGATCCACGGCGCNNTCGTTCTGCCGTCCGAACGCGTTACGGCGCACGCTGATGTCGATGAGATCGAGCGTCGGTTGGTGCAGCCCGACGACATCGTGCGCGGCAACGATCATTCCCATGCACGTTCCCCAGAGCGGCATTCCGGCGCGCGTGCGTTCCACGATCGGCCTCCCGAGACCAGAGCGCTCGAGCAGCTTCATGACCGTCGTGGATTCACCCCCGGGCACGATCAGCGCATCTACGCGCGCGAGGTCCGCGGGGGTCTTGACCGGGATTGCGGAGGCGCCGCAATGCTCGAGTGCCGCAAGATGCTCGATTACATCTCCCTGGAGAGCGAGCACACCAACGCTAGACACCGCGGGGGGCCATCAGTTGCGCTTCCGTAAGCTGGCGGACGTCGAGGCCGGGCATCGCCTCGGATGCGCCGAGCGACCGGCAAGCCTCCAAAACGATCGCAGGTTCGCTGAAGTGCGTCGTCGCGTCCACGATGGCACGGGCGAAACGTTTGGGATCCTTCGATTTGAAGATGCCGCTTCCGACGAAGATGCCCTCCGCACCGAGCTGCATCATCAATGCGGCGTCCGCGGGCGTTGCGACGCCGCCGGCGCAGAAGAGCACCACGGGCAACTTGCCGTCGCGCGCAATCTCCGTGACGAGTTCGACGGGGGCCCCAAGATCGCGGGCTCGCGCGACGAGTTCCTCCTTTGGAGCGACGTGCAGCTCGCGAATCGCATCGCCGATGGCGCGCATGTGACGAACCGCCTCGACGATGTTGCCGCTACCCGCTTCGCCCTTGCTGCGAATCATNNGCCGCGCCTTCGGCAATTCGCCGAAGCGCTTCGCCGAGGTCGCGCGCTCCGCAGACGAACGGAGTCTTAAAAGCCCGTTTGTCGACGTGGTAGTTGTCGTCGGCCGGCGTCAGCACTTCCGATTCGTCGATGTAATCGACGCCGAGCTGCTGCAACACTTGCGCCTCCGCAAAGTGCCCGATACGGCATTTGGCCATCACCGGAATCGTGACGGCGTCCATGATGCCGCGAATCAGTTCGATCCCGCTCATCCGAGCAACGCCGCCGGTCGCTCGGATGTCTGCCGGGATGCGTTCGAGCGCCATCACGGCAACGGCTCCGGCCTCTTGCGCGATCGCCGCGTGTTCGGGCGTCACGACGTCCATAATGACGCCGCCCTTGAGCATCTGCGCGAGACCGCGCTTGACCGTTATGGTTCCAGTTTCCATGCCTCTATTCTAACAGGCGTTCCCCAGAGAACGCCGCGACGTAGTGGTCACGGAGGGGTCGGCGTCGCCGCAGGCGGCATCCCGACCCCGGGCGTGGCCGGGGGACCGCTAGACTCGGGCGACGGCGCGAAGGTCGGAAACGGCTTCTGGCGCCAGATCGGGATATTCGGATTCGGCGTCGGAGTTGCCGGCGGCGCGGGTGACGGCGAGGCCTTCGGCGCGGGCGGCAAGGTGGGCAACGGTTTCGGCGGCACGCGAGGATCCGGAAAACGAGGGTCGGCGGCGGCCGAAAGCGACTGCGAGCGCTTCCAGTCGGGGCCGTAGGGCTGCGGCGAAGCGTCGGCACCGGAGGGCAGCGGCGTGGGCATCACCGACTGCAACTGCTGCTGGGTCGCCTGTTGCATGACACGGTCGCCCATGTGCTGCCCGACGGCGACGGCAATCAAGAGAACGGCGGCGCCCACCGCGAGGATCACCGTCGGAAATCTCATGCGCGCGCCAGCGGGCGAACGAGGTCGAGTTTTGCGGCGCGCGCGCGCCGGTCGCTCGGCTTGCCGATCAGGTGCACCTCGCGCAGCTCGCCGGCGACCATGTTCACGCGAGCCGTATGCCCGCGAAACTCGAGCAGCACGTCGCGCGCGCGGTCGAGCAGGTTACCGACGAAGATGCGCACGGCGCCTGCATCGTCTTCGAATGCGATCGCACCGACTTCCACGGGCGATATGGTTACTTCGTCGCTCACGTCGCGGCCGGCATAGATGCACGCAAACGGTTCTTCCGCCGAAAGCTCGGGCATGTTCGCGTAGATCGTATCGTTGAGCAAATCGACGACGTACGTGCAGCGCCGGCCGCCCCAGTGCACCCGAGCGGCAGCGACCCATTTCCAATCCGCCGGACGCAGGGGCGCCAAGTGGGGCCGTCCGCTGGTGCGATAGCCGTCCAAACCGCCGACGGTTTCGGCGACCGCCCACAAAAACTTCGCGCTGGTCCACGGGGAGAGATACATTCCGCGGTTGCTCAACGAGCCGCCGTCGAACCATTCGGCAAACTCGCCGGGGACCGTATTGCGTGGGCTTCCGGCTTCCATCGCGGCATAGGTCAGCGTGAGGAAGTGCACGGCATCGTCGGTCATCCCGTTGCGGGCGAGTGCGACCGCAAACCACAGCGTGAGGTCGGGCCAAATACCGCCGAGAAGACCAAAGCCGTACGACGGAAAATACCAAGCGTCGGCGGTCGAAATCGTGCGAAGTCCGACCGGCGTCACAAAATCCGCTTCCTTCAAGCGCGTGAGAATCGCCTGCCGCTGCGCCTGGTCGGCAACGCCGAAGAGCACCGGGAAAATCTCGTCGGCCGTAAAGTTGTCTTGGTAGTTTCCGTCCTGATCGTAGTTGAGGACGAAGGCGCCGGTGTCGTCGTTGTACAGATAATCCATCATGGCGGTACGCATGCTCTTTGCCTGCGCGCCGTACTTTTCCCAATGGTCGTTATCGCCGACGACCGCGCAGAGCATTGCCGCCGCCTCGAGCGCGTAGACGGCCTCCGCATTGATCTCCGTGACGGCGCCATCGAGCGTGTAATACGGAATGATGTTGCGCCAGGAGGAAATGCCGTGCATGTCTACGCCTTTGGCTTGGCAATAGACCAAGCCGTGAGAATCGCGCTGCGAAAGCAGGTAGTCGGTAAGGCGAATCACGAGCGCAATGTGTTCCCGAACCCACTCGTCGTCGAGCGTCGCGTTGTAGTGGTGGAGCATCGCGATGAGATGCAGCGGCGTATCGTCGTTGATGTTCAGATCGTAATCGGTTTTATAACCGGTGACGCCGCGCACGTATTCGACCATTAGCCCGCTCTCCTGGACGGCCTCGTTAAAGACTTCGAGCGCATTGCGACTGAACTCCGGCCAAAAGTAATCGAAGCCGTGAACGAACCAGGACGTGTCGCGTGAGACGAGGATGTCGGAGGGCGGCGAGTTGGTCGCACCCCAGCCGTGCGGATACTCCTTGACGATGCGCAGCATGTTGGCCTTCGCCCAAACCACGCCGCGGCTGATCTCTGGGGAGGGCGTNNTCGTAGACGACGGCTAGTCGCAGCGATTCACGTGCCCCGGCCGCCACCGTAATCCGGTATTCGAAGGCGCCGAAGATGCGCCGGCTCACGAGTTCTGCCTGCTGCGGCGTGACGTCGCCCATCGTCGGTTTCGAATCGGCTTCCGAAAACGTTGCGCGGCGCATGGCTTCGAGCAAAACCTGCTCGCGCAGCGAGAGCTGGACGGCGACGGGACGCCGCGATCCGCCCCACCAGCGCTCGCCCCCGGTCTCGAGATTTTTCGAGCAGATGAAACGTCCGTCGTTCCAAGCGCGGACCTCGTGTTCGGGCTCGCCGTAGAAGCGCTGGCCGACCAGCATCGCCCACGGGAAGAGCGAAACGTCAAGCGCTTCGGTGCCCGGATTGAAGAGCGTCACGTCCACCACGAATGCGACCGCACGGTCGAACTCCGGCCCGTGCGGCACGTAGAAGGCCTCGGTCACGTGCACGCGGTGGTCGAGAGTGAACTCGGAGATCTGCGCGTAGGGAAGGAAGGTGAGATCGTGCTCGATTTGATGCGGGAAGAACGTGCGGTCGAGGAGACGATAGGCGATGTGGTGCGTTCCGAAGATGATCTGGTCGGTGTCGGCATCCCAAAGCCCTCGCACGCCGCCTTTTGCGGTCGATTGCGCGAAGGCTTTGAAGTTCCCGAGTAAGAGCCCGTAGGGGGTCTCGGATTCGTTGAGGACGTAGGCGCAAAACTCATTGCGCTGCGCGTCGTAACTCAAGCCCACACTCCGTACTGCGGCGCGGGGCGCGAAGGCGCCTTCTCGCGCGGCGGCTAACGGAAAAGGGTGCGAGCACCCGCAAAAATCAACCTGACGCTCGAGGTGCTCGCCCTGCGCAGCGACGGATATCACGGCGTGCGCAGCGTGATGGTGCCGATCGACCTGGCGGACGAACTAACGATCGAACCGAGTACCCGCTTCAGCTTTGAGTGTGACCGCGACGAGCTCGCGGGGGAGCGCAATCTCGCGGTCGTGGCGTTGCATGCGCTGGGCGAGGAGCTCCCGGCGGTGCGAATGCGATTGCTTAAGCGCATTCCCGTACAGGCTGGGCTGGGCGGCGGTTCAAGCGACGCCGCTGCAGTCTTACGCGCGGCAATGGCCGGCGCATTCGGACCGGCGCCGCGCCGGGAGTGGATGCAGATCGCGCGAAGCCTCGGATCGGACGTTCCCTTCTTTCTCGCGGGAACGGCCGCGCTGGTCGAAGGAACGGGCGAGCGCGTGACGCCGGCCGGAGCGATCCCNNAAACGTCCGCAACGGCCCCGCAGCGGCTGCGTCTCGATCGCAATGCTCGAGGCGCTGCAGCGCGCGGAGTTCCCACGCGTGCAAGCCCTCCTGCAAAACGATTTTCACGACGTTATTGCGACGTCCACTCCCGAGGTTATGGCCGCACTCGACGCGCTGCGCGCTGCCGGCGCAACCAACGCGCTCTTAGCGGGCTCGGGTTCGTGCGTCTTTGCGCTCTCACCGGAAAAGGCGCACATCGAGGCGCTTGCACGACGCTTGACGTTGCCGCCGAAGTACGAGCGTTTCGTGACGCGCTTTGCGACCACGCCGGAGTGGAGATGAACGCCGTTCTTCTTGCGGGCGGCCCGCTGGACGATGTTGCGCGCTTGCAGCCGGGCGCACCGAACAAAGCCTTCGTCGACATCGGTGGGAGAACGCTCGCGGGTCGCGTGCTGATTGCTCTCCGTGGTTCGCCGTCGGTCGGACGCATCGTGGTGGTGGCCCCGCCCAACGCGTGGGGACACGACGATCTTCGCGCCGCCGACGATTTTCGCCCTGACGGCGTTCGCATTACCGAGAGCTTAGAGAACGGCCTGAAGGGATTCGAACCAGACGACGACGTCTTAGTGGTCGCGTCGGATCTCCCGGTGCTCGCGGCCGCAGCCGTCGAGGATTTCATCGCCGGCGTACGTCGGCTTGGGGCCGACGTGATCTATGGATGTGTCGAGAAAGGCGAGCACGTGCGCGCCTTTCCCGACGTGCCGCATACTTGGGCCCGCATGCGCGACGGTACGTTTTGCGGGGGCGGCATGGTGGCGATCAAGCCGCGCTCGCTCCGGCGCCTGGAACGCTTCATCGAGCGCTTGGGCGCCGCGCGCAAGGATCCGCTCAAACTGGCATCGCTCTTTGGCTGGGATATGCTGGCCCGCTTCGCATTCGGCCGGCTATCGATCGCACAGGCCGAGGCGCGCGCCACGAAAATTCTCGGCGCACCGGTACGCGCGCTGATTTCGCCCTATCCCGAAACGGCGGTCAACGTGGATCGCGTGAGCGACGTCGCGCTCGCGCGCCGGCTCGTCAGCTCGGGGAACGCCATCGCTTGAAAAGCTCGTTGGCAATTCCGAACTGATCGAGTGCCTTCCCGACGGTGTGTGCGATGATCTCATCCACGCTCTGCGGGTTTGCGTACATGGCCGGGATCGGGGGTAGAATAACGGCACCGATTTCGGCGAGCCGGACGAGCGTACGAAGATGACCGAGATGCAGTGGCGTCTCGCGAATCACCAGTACGAGCCGACGCTTTTCCTTTAAGCAGACGTCCGCTGCTCGAACGAGCAGATTCGAGTTGAACGAGTAGGCGATCGCGCTCGCGCTTTTCATCGAACACGGAATGACCAGCATGCCTTCGGTCATGAACGAACCGCTCGAGACGGCGGCAGCGAGATCGTCGTCGCGGTGGGCGACGTCGGCCAGGCTTTCGAAATCCTCGGCAGTCATCTCGGTTTCAAGCTCGATCGTGCGGCGAGCGGCCGTCGTGAGAACGAGATGCGTTTCGACGCCGCCGATGGCGCGCAGCGCTTGCAATACCATGTAGCCATAAAGACTGCCGCTTGCCCCGCTGATGCCGATGATGATGCGCCGCATCGGGGAGCCGTTATACGTTGGCTGCAGGGGCGCCTGGTAGAAACTGTAACTCCACACCGTCGTGCCGGAAGCCGCGCAAGTCCGTTCCTTCATCGACGATGCCGTCCGCTGGCGCAAAACCGGAGACGAAGCGCTCCTGCTTCGGCTGATTCGTTCGAGTTGCTCCGGCGTTCCGCACGACGTCGGCGCCGCGTACGCCACCCTTGCAGGGCGCACGGGCGACCTGCTCGACGCGATCGACCGCGGCCGCCTCGCGCTGCCGCCGCCGGAGCGCGACGGCGTGCTGCTCTTTGTCCGGCGTGCGCGCCTCGTTCGCGAATCCAGCTCGGAAGGCGATGGCTTTCGCTCCGTCGTCGCCGAAGCGTTTGAATTAACCGCGAAGGAACCAGAGCGTCCGTCGCAGCCACAAAAAACGGCGGTCGAAATCGAGCTGGCGGAGCCGGTCGAACCCGAGGAAGCCAGCGGCGTGCCGCGTTGGCAGAAACATTTCAGCGCCTCGGCGCTCAACGCCTATACCGAATGCGCGCGCAAATGGTTCTACCGGTACGCCTGCGCGGCGGTTGAAGACCCCGGATCGTCGGCCTCCGCGTACGGCACCGCCTTTCATCTCGCGCTCGAGGATTTCCACGGTGACTTTCCCCGGCCGCGCGGCGTCGATCGTTTGGCGATGCGCAATCGCATGCGGGAGTGCGTCACTTGGGCTTTCGAACGTAATCGCGACGGCTTCGAGACGCGGGTGGAGTTCGAGCTGCAGGTTCGGCGCGCGCAACGCACCGCGCAGCGGTACGTCGACTGGCTCTTGGCCCAAGAGTTAGAGGCGCCGTTCGAGGTGCTCGGCCGCGAAGTTTCCGCCGAACTCGATCTGGATGGACGAGCTTTCGTAGGTTTCATCGATCGCCTCGACCGGGACGAACGAACCGGCAACGTGGGGGTCGTCGACTATAAGACGGGAAGCATCGCAACGAGTGCGGCGGAGTACTGTGAGAAAGTGCGCCGCTTTCGCGATTTCCAGCTTCCATTCTATTACTGGGCGCGCACGGCCGCGGGCGACCGGGTGAGCAAGCTCGTGCTCATTCCGCTTAAGGATGCGCTGCTCGACGTACGCCCGGTCGTGTTGGAGGTAGGCAAAACGATCAAGCTCGACGATCTGGAGCGATCGCGCGAGAAAATGATCGAACTGAGCACGCTGTTGGCGTCGGGCGAGATTCGCCGTTTCGAACCCACCAAAAACGCTGCAGCCTGCACGTATTGCGCGTACCAGACGGCCTGTGCCAATAAACCCCCGGCGGAAGCCCAGCGTTTCGGAAGTTGATCGCACTCGAGCTAACGGACGAGCAGCGTGCCGCCATCGAGGCGCCGTTTGACGGCTGCCTTGCGATTCTCGGCGCTGCGGGCACGGGCAAGAGCACTGCGCTGGCCGAGCGGGCGAACCGCGCCCGCGCGCTCTATCCGCACGCCGAGCCGCTGTACCTGCGCGCGCACCGCCGCCTCGATGAGTATGCCGTCGCGCTGCTGCGTGCAAAAGGGCGAGAGATCACCCTCATTGACGACGTTGAGGCGGAGTTGCTCTTCTCGCGCGCCTGCACGCCGCTCTTCGAGCTGCGATGGGCGGAGTTCGCGGAGGAGCAACTCGATCCGGAGGTCCCCGGATTGCGCTCGCCGCAGCGTTTTCTCCAATCGGCATTTCGCTTGATCCGGCGGCTCGGCGATGCGAACGTGGATCCGGCGCTCTTTCTCTCGCTCGCGCTCACCGGGGCGACCGAGTTCTATGCCAATCCCCCGAACTTTACCGACCCGTCGTTGTTGATCGCCACCAAGAACACGTTTCACGACTCGCTCGACGTCTCGGCGCAGGAGCTGGCCCGGCAGTATCGCCGGGAGGTGGACCTCGCCAAGATTATCGCCAAACTGTACGAAGCATACGTGCAGCTCGTAGGCGCGACGGGACGCATGACCGGACGCGACGCGATCCTCGCCGCGACGCACGCGCTGCGTGAAGACCGCGAGCTTGCAGCACAACTGCGCGAGCGGCACCAGTTCGTCTTCGTCGACGACGCGCAGGAACTGACCGATGCCGAAGTCCAGCTGCTGAGCGCGATCTTCGGAGAAGCCTTGGGAGGCGTTACGCTCTGCGGAGATCCCGCCTCGGCCATTTCAATGGTGCGCAGAACCCAACCCGAGACGACCTTCGCGCACTCCGACTCGCGCATCGAGCTGCGCGTACGACACCGCTCGCCCCGCATTGACGTGTACCGTCCACCGACGGCACTCGACGAAGCGGCGTTCGTCGCCCAACGCGTCGGAGAGTGGATCGCGCAAGGCGTGAGCGCGCAACGGATTGCCGTGATCTTCCGTTCCGCTCGCAACGTCGAACTCTATGAAACCGCACTGCTCGACGCAGACATCCCCGTCGTGGTCTCCGGCGACGTCAATATCTTCGCGGATCGCCGCGCCTTGGATGCGCTGGCGCTGCTGTGGAACGCCTACGATCCATTTCGGCACGAGTGGCTCTTGCGCACGCTGAGCGGACCGGCCGTCGGCCTCTCCGACGCCTCGCTGGCGATGCTCTGCGGCGAACCACCGGACCCTCAGCGGCCGCTGTTTGCTTTCGACGACGAACCGGCGCCCACAACACGCGCGAGCCGCTGGAATCCAAAACGGGATCTGCGCCTAGGCTGGAACGTGCTTCGCGGCGAGCAAGATGATGCGCTGGGTGCGGATGCGGCGGCGCGGGTCAAACGATTTCGCCGGTTGCGCTTGGAGTGGCTCGACGTCATGCAAACGCAACCCTTCGAGGATTTCGCGCGCCGCGTTTGGCGCGATGCTCTGGCACGCGAAGGCGAGCTGGATTCGGCGCACGCCCTCGCGCAGCAGGCGGTGCTGGAACGGCTGCTCGATCGCTTACGCGGTTTTCTACGCGAGAAACCGGATGCGACGACGACCGAAGTTCTCGAGTACGCGCAGCAGCGCATGGAGAGCGATTTGGAAACGTGCGAGCCACCCGTGACGGCGGACGGTTTCGTGCAGATGACGAGCGTCGAGGCCGCGCTCGGACGCGAGTTCGAGCACGCGATCGTCGCGAACGTTCGCCCCGGCTCCTTTCCGCTCTGGTACGCACCAGACGCGTTTCTCTTTAGCCCAAAACTCGGCATGATTCCAAAGGAAAATGCGGGCGACGCACGCGCAGCCCGAACGGCAAAGTTCAGCTACTATATGTTTCGAACGAAAGCCGCGCGGCGATATAACGAGCGAGAGCGCCGCGCACTGCACTACGCGCTAGGGCGAGCGAACCGGAGCGTGCTGGTCACGGCTTGGGGGGCACCGACGCGCGGAATAACCGCGCCCGAGCTGCTCGAAGAGCTGCGCTGACGCGAGCCGTGCGCCTGCGAGAGATCGCACCGGAGGTTTACGCGCGCGACGTTCTGCCGCTAACGGCTCCCCTTTGGGCCGGGCGGCGCAGTTTCGAGATCTACGTCGCGCAGACGCTGGAAACCGCGCGCAGCGCTTACGGGCGACGCCACTATCGAACGCTCGGACTCTACGACGGCTCGACGCTTCTCGCGTCATTCAAGCGCTACGAACGTTCGGTCCACGACGGAGAACGGCGACTCCGCGCAATCGGCTTCGGCGCCGTTTTTACACCGGCGGAGTATCGCGGGCGCGGCTACGCCAGCGTGATGCTCGCGGCGGAGCTCGACCGCGCGCGAGGTGCCGGATACGAACTGGCCTACCTCTTCTCCGATATTCGCCCGCAGTTCTACGCGACGTTTGGGTTTGTCGAGTTGCCATCGAGGAGTCTGACGCTGCGTGCCGATGCTTTGCCGGCGCAGCGGGTGCGGCCGGCACAGCTTGCACCGGGGGATTGGAACGGCGTCCGGCGCTGCTTCGAGTCGTGCGAACCGGAGCGCTCGGCCGGCTTCGTGCGGACGCAATCGGTGTGGGGGTGGATTGCGATGCGGATCAAGCACGGCTCCGAGCACGCCGCCGGTCACCAGTTCAACCTGGTCGTCCGCCGCGGCCGCGGCGTCCGGGCCTACGTCTTAGGCGCGCGAGTGCCGGAGCGCGATACCTACGCCGTGGACGAGTACGGCTACGCCGACGACGATTCAGCCGCGCTGACCCCGGCGCTGTTGCGGGCCGCCGCGGGCGACCTGCGGCGCATCGAAGGCTGGCTGCCGCCGGCCCGCACCCGCGACCTGTTGCCCAAGGGTACGACGCGCAAACGAAAACGCTCGATCCTAATGATGGCGCCCCTGCGTCCCGAAGCGCGCGGATTGCTCGATCGTATCCTGGCCGACCGGAACGGCGATTTTTGCTGGGCGACGGAGCACATCTAGGGAATCTCTGATTAATCCCAACGTATGTGCGTGACGCCTCGGAGCCGCTCGTCGCTCCGCCATCCTGGATGCGCTCCTGCTGCCTGCCTCCTCGCTCCGCCATCCAGGCTACGCTCGTCGTG
>PKWF01000097.1 GCA_003133185.1 Vulcanimicrobiota bacterium
CTTTCCCTGCCGTTGCCGGGCTTCCCATATTGCTTTCCCGCGCCGCGCAGGCGAGCCTGCAGGCCGCCGTTCGACGGAGTCCAATGCAGGCAGCATGCGATGGATGCTCTTGGTCCCGGCCCTTGCTGTTTTACCCTTTCATTTCGGATTCTTTGCATCCGGCCCGCTGGACGCCATCACCGACGTCGGCGGCGTACGGGTTGCGCATCTGACAAAAATCGCAGGTGACGATATACGCACTGGCGCGACTGCGGTTCTACCCAATGACGACCCTTGGGATCGCAAGGTCTCGGCCGCGTTCTTTGCGTTCAATGGTAACGGCGAAATGACGGGGACGCATTGGATCGACGAGTCGGGCTACCTTGAAGAACCGGTCGTGTTGACGGATACGCTCGACGTCGGACGCGCGGTTGACGGCGTCGTCAGTTGGGTGATCGAGCATCATCCTGCCGTCGGGAGGGGCGACGACGTTCCACTTCCCGTCGTGGCAGAGTGCGACGACGGCTTCCTCAACGATATCCAGGCTCGCGCGGTCAGCGCCGCCGACGTCGTACGGCTTCTCGATTCCGCGGCGCCCGGAGAGTTCGCTCGCGGAAGCGTTGGCGCAGGCACCGGAATGAATGCATTTGGTTTTCGCGGCGGTATCGGTTCGGCCTCGCGGGTACTACCTACGGACCTCGGAGGATATCGCGTCGGCGTACTCGTCAACGACAATACCGGCAGCAGCCGAAGGCAACTGCGCATTTTGGGCGTTCCCGTGGGAGAGCGTCTCCTCTACGAGGATAAACCCGTCGTTCCCAAGAGGACCGCGCTACGCGGGCGCCTCGCCGAAGGAAGCATCGTGATCGTCGTTGCTACGGACGCACCGCTCGATAGCCGTCAACTGCGTGCCCTTGCGCTGCGCGCCGCGATGGGAATGGCCCGCACGGGGCTCACGTCGTCGCTCGGCAGCGGCGATCTCATCCTCGCATTTTCGACGACGCAGGTCTTTCCACGGATTGCAGACTTCACCGTCGCGCCCCCGAAGGAGCCGATTCTCGAAGATGACGACGCGCTGGATGCGCTCTATACGGCGACTGCCGAGGCAACGGAAGCGTCGATTTACGACGCGCTCTTCGAAGCAACGACCATGACGGGACGCAATGGCGCGACCGTCTACGCACTGCAAGCACCTGCCGTCCTGGAGATGCTCCGAGCGGCGCGTGCCATTCCCTAGAAGAGCCGGGTACGATCGCTTCAGTTAAGGATGAACGCTCACCATCCACTGTACGCCGAACCGGTCGGTAAGCGATCCGAACTTACCGCCCCAGAAGGCTTCCTCCAAAGGCATGCTGACCTTTCCGCCCTCGGCCAACGCCGCAAAGACGCGTTCACCTTCCCCGGCATCATTCGTCGCGAGGGAGAGCGCAATATCGTCCTGGCCGCCCGCTCTCGCCCCGGGTTGTCCGTCGGATGCCATAAACTTCACGTCGCCCGCGACGAAGTTAGCGTGCATAACTTTATCTTTGAAGCTTGGATCCACTTGGGATTCCATCGGCGAGCCCGCGAAGCGATTGATGCCGACAATTTCGCCGCGCAGACAATCCTTATAAAAGTTCAACGCTTCTTCGCAGCGGCCGTGAAAGAAAAGATATGGTTCCAGTTGCATTCGTTCTCCGCTCCTTCCGGTCGCGCAGCTTCGCCGCAGCAACGTGGAGCTCCGTCACGCGTCGCGAGGTTTCGCAGGTTCGTTCGCGTCGCTTACGGTAACCATTAGGGTGGCTTCTTCGGGGACGTGCGCGTGAGCCGGTTCGTCCATTTACACGTCCACTCCGAGTACTCGCTCCTGGACGGGGCGTGCCGGATCGATCGTCTTTGCCGTCGAGCCGCCGAGGAAGGGGCAACGGCGGTCGCCCTGACCGACCACGGCGTGATGTACGGGGCGATGGAGTTCTACTACGCCGCGCGGGAGTTCGGTCTGACCCCGATTCTCGGTTGCGAGGCCTATTTGGCGCCGCGCGGCCGTCTGGATCGCAGCGCCAGGGAAGAGGCTCACGTAACGCTCCTGGCGGCCGATCTAATCGGCTACCGAAATCTCGTCGCCTTGGTATCTAAAGGCTTCCTGGAAGGCTATTATTACAAGCCCCGCATCGATCTCGAGCTTCTCGAAAAGCATAACAACGGTCTGATCGTGCTCTCGGGCTGCATGTCCGGATTGGTCGCCGCACCGCTGTTGCGCGGAGACGAAGCGGCCGCGCTGCAGAACGCCAAGACCTATCGAGAGATCTTCGGCGACCGTTTTTACATCGAAGTGATGCGTCACGGGATGCCGGAGCAGGATACGATCAACGGCGGTCTCGTTCGGATTGCGCGCGAGCTGGGCGTGCCGTTCGTCGCAACCAACGATTCGCATTACCTCGAGCAAAAGGACGCGGCGGCGCACGACGTCTTGCTCTGCATCGGAACTGGAAAGACAGTCTCCGATACCAACCGAATGAAGTTCTACTCCGATCAGTTCTATTTGAAGTCGCCCGACGAGATGCGCGAGCTCTGGAGCGATCTTCCCGAGGCCTGCGATAACACGGTCGAGATCGCAGAGCGAGTGGATATACGCATCCCCGAGAAGATCTTCCATCTGCCGCAGTTTCCCGTTTCGCAGGATCCCGGTGAACCCGAAAAGAGCGATGCGGAATACTTGCGCGAGCTCTGCGAAGAGGGTTTGCTCCAACGCTACGATGACGAGCGCATAGCGGCGGACCCGTCGCTGCGCGAGCGCCTGGGGTACGAGCTCGGGGTCATCATCAAGATGGGATTCTCGTCGTATTTCTTGATCGTGTGGGACTTTATCAAGTACGCGCGAGATCGGGGTATTCCGGTGGGACCCGGTCGCGGGTCGGCCGTAGGCTCGCTGGTCGCGTACTGCCTGAAAATCACGGATCTGGATCCCCTCCGCTTCAACCTCCTCTTCGAACGCTTTTTGAATCCCGAGCGCATCTCGATGCCGGACATCGACACCGATTTCTGCGTCGAGCGGCGGGATGAAGTGATCGCGTACGTGACCGAAAAATACGGGAAAGATCGCGTCGCTCAAATCGTAACGTTCGGTACGATGGCAGCTCGGGCGGCGATCCGGGATACCGGCCGGGCGCTAGGAGTGCCGCTACCCGACGTCGACCGGATCGCGAAGCTCGTCCCGTCGGGTCCGGGAGGTTTGAGCATCTCGCGCGCGATCGAGCAGATTCCCGAACTCAACTCGATTTATGCCACCCGCCCGGAGATCCGCAAGCTCTTGGATACGGCAAGAGAGATCGAGGGACTGGCACGCAATGCAGGGACGCACGCGGCGGGAGTAGTCATTTCTGCGGGACCATTGATTGAGTACACGCCGCTCGTCCGCTTTGGGGACGGAGGCATCAACACCCAGTACGACATGGATTGGATCGAGCGGATCGGTCTACTCAAGATGGATTTCCTCGGGCTTCGAAATCTGACGGTGATGGAAAATGCCGTGCGGGAGATACGGCGCACGGTCGACGAGGGATTCGATCTCTCCAAGATTCCGATCGACGACCATAAAACGTTCGAGATGCTGAGTCGTGGTGAGACGATGGGCGTCTTNNGTCGCGCTCTATCGTCCCGGTCCGATGGACTGGATTCCACAATACATCGCCAACAAGCACGGTCGTTCGAAACCGCAGTACCTTCATCCGAAACTCGAACCGATTTTGGCGGAAACGTATGGGACCGCCGTGTACCAAGAGCAAGTAATGCAGATGGCGCGAGAGATCGCGGGCTTTACGCTGAGCGAAGTCGACGAGCTCCGTAAGGTGATCGGAAAGAAACAGAAGGAGAAGATCCCGGTCTATCAGGAGAAGTTTGTCTCCGGCGCGATCGCGACCTCGGGGATCGATCGAGCGCTGGCCGAGCGGATATTTCATTTCGTCGAGCCGTTCGCCGGGTACGCGTTCAACAAGGCACACTCGGCAGCGTATGGTTGGATCGCGTTTCAGACCGCATTTTTGAAGGCCAACCATCCGCTTCAGTATTTGGCGGCCTTGATGACGTCGGTGAAAGACAAGACCGACAAGCTGGTCGAGTATATCGACGAAGCCAAGAAGCTGCGGATCGACGTGCTGCCCCCGGACGTCAACGAATCGCTCGTCGACTTTGCGGTGGTCGGGGAGGCGATTCGCTTCGGCTTGGCGGCGATTAAGGGCGTCGGCGAGGGCGCCGTTCGAGCGATCATCCAGGCTCGGGATGCCGGCGGGCGCTTCAGCGATATCTTCGACCTGGCGTCACGCGTCGATGCCAGACACGTCAACCGGAGGGTGCTCGAGGCGCTGATTAAATGCGGAGCGCTCGACGGCCTCACCGGAAACCGCTCGCAAAAGCTCGCCGCCCTGGATACGGCGCTCGAATTGGCAGCCCGAACGACGCGCGACGCCGAGTTGGGCCAGGTTTCGCTGTTCGGCGGCGCCGACACCGCGTCGCCGACGCTCGTGCCGAAGCTTCCCAATGTAGCGGCGCCGACGACGCGCGAGATGCTGGCGTGGGAGCGCGAGACGCTCGGCATCTTCGTTTCGGGCCATCCACTGGCCGAGCACGAACCGGCTTTGCGGCGGACCGGAGCGCTCCCGCTCAAAGACTTGGCGAAACTACAGGAGGATGCCGCGGTCACGATTGCCGGTACGGTAACGGCGGTGCGGCGCAGTCTCACGAAATCGAATCAGCAAATCTTGATCGCGCAGCTCGCGGATACGACGGGCTTCTCCGACGTCGTGCTTTTTTCGAAGGCATATGCCCAGTTCGCGAACCTCTTTGAACCCGACGCAATACTGATTGTCAAAGGGCGTCTACGGTTGCGCGAACGTCCCGGCGCAGCTCCCGGAGACGAACCCAACGTGGAGCTTTCCGTTGCGGCGAACGAGGTTTCAAACTTCGTGCCACCGCCGGCTCTCGCGGTCGTCGCCGGTACCAGCGGCTGGCACGTGGACGTAACGCATCGCGATCAGATCGATCGGCTTGCCCGTTTGATTGACGAATGGCCGGGTGAGGTGCCCGTCGTCATGCACGTGCAAGGACGTTCTCAACGGGTTGCGCGAGCCATCGCCGGCGACGCGCGGGTTCGAGGCGAGCTCGAGCGGATCTTCGCTCCCAACGGAGTGCGCGAAGGCAGCTTGGACGCCTACGGATGAAGGTCATTCCGGCTTGCGACCAAGCCGCGCTTGCGGGCGTTCTCGATGTCGGATGGAGCATGCCTGCGGCGGTAGTCGATGAAGTTGCCGCCATCATCGGGGACGTCGATGCGCGCGGTGACGATGCGCTGCTCGAGCATGCGCGCCGATTCGACGGCGACGCTTTCGAACTATCCGACCTGCGGGTACCGATTCCAATGCTCGAAAGCGCCCGTTTGCTGGTCCCTCCCGAAATCGCCGTCGCGCTGGAGCTGGAAAAGGAGCGCTTGTTGCGTTTTCATCAGCGCCAACGGCAACCCGATATCGAATACGTGGAAGAGGACGGAACGCGTTACGCGCTCGTACGCAGACCATTGCGTTCGGTCGCGGTGTACGCGTCGCGCTCGGGAGCACCGACCTCGGTTTTGATGGGCGCGGTACCCGCGAAGGTTGCCGGGGTATCGCGAATAGTGGTCCTCTCGCCGCCGGGCCCGACGGGGTTCCCGGGTGCGGTGCTCTTCGCATGCGCGCTTTGCGGCGTCGACGAGTTGTACGCCATCGGCGGCCCGACGGCGATTGCTGCCGCGGCGGTGGGAACGCGCTCGCTTCCGTCCGTCGATAAGATCGTGGGGCGCGGCGGGCGGTGGACCACCGAAGCAAAGCGGCAGGTCTTCGGGCGATGCGGGGTGGATGCTCTAGCCGGCCCTCCCGAGGTCCTGGTGGTGGCCGATGAGGGCGCCAACAGCGAGTACGTCGTCGGCGAGCTGCTCTCCGCGGCCGAGCGTCCCGATGTTACGCGTTTGGCCGTGCTCTCCGAATCGCGGCCGCTGCTGGACGCGGTCGCTCAG
>PKWF01000212.1 GCA_003133185.1 Vulcanimicrobiota bacterium
GCGATATGCTCGGCGTGCGGCGGGGGCCCGGCTGTCGCGCCGTCAAGCACTGCGCTCAATGGCACATACGTCGGTAGGATGCTCTTCGTGAACGGAAGGCCGGTGACGGCGGCGCGCCTGAGCGCGACGCCGCGTTACACACAGATTATGCCTGACAAGCATTCGAAGTCGAAGGACTTTGAATACGTCTTCGACGACTACGGCAGCTACGCCGCCATTTTCGACTATCCGAAGAGCACCAAGCAGATCGGTGAGATCGCCGGCGACGGGGGGCAAGGCTGCACGAACGTCCTCTACGGCTATGGGAAGAAGATCTTCTGGAACGTCGGGGGCCAGACCCAGATTACGGAGTACAAGGTTCCCCAGACGCCGATCAAGACGCTGTCTGCCCCTTACTCTTTTCCTACCAGCTGCGCCATGAATACCAGCGGCGATCTTGCAGTCGGCATCTTTTTCGAGTCGGGCGCGGGCAGCGGCGACGTCGTGATCTTCAAAAACGCAAGCGGCTCGGGCACCGTTTACACCACGCCGCTGGACGCAGAGTACTTCGACGGCTACGACAACCAGGGGAATCTCTTCGCCGATGGCTTGACCACCAGCGGTTACTTCGCGCTCGTTGAGCTCCCGAAGGGCAGCAGTACGTTCAAAACGATCTCAACAAGCAATTCAGTGCAGTTCCCTGGCTCCGTGCAGTGGGATGGCACGTACCTCACCGTGTTCGATCAGGAGACGAGTGAGACATATCAGTACACGGTCAGTGGAACGACGGCGACGTTGAAGGGCACTGTATCGTATTCGGGTGCCGGCGACTGCGCGCAGACCTGGCTCGTTAAAGGCCTTCTCTATTGCGGGGATGCGGGTAACGGAGACGGTGAGGTTTTCAAGTACCCGGCCGGCGGTTCAGCGATTGCGGTGCTAGGGAGCGGTTTGCCCGAGCCGCTCGGCGTGACGGCAGCAAAGAAATAATCGTCGTTTCTCGTCTACGTAGGGGACTCACTAATGAGGAGCGCCAGTATATTGATAGTATGCCGGCGCTCCTCGTGGCGCTGCGAGTAAGAAACGAACCGCAAGTGATGCAGTTCGCGCTGCCGAACGCATTTTAAATAGGGAGGCCGCATGATGGTGAACCGGCGCTTGGATGATGCTCCCTGTTAATCGTCTTTCTTGTCTCTTCGCGACGAGTTACGCAAACGGAGCGTCATGATGTGTAGAGTCCAAGCGTAACGGCTAACGCAAGGTTTAATCTTTTGCGACCGGCTCAGGCGAAGAATACCACCCTCCTTCCATTGCGGACACGACCCTACCAACAGGCAACTTTTGGTCAGCGCCAGTAAGGCGAGGGCGTTATTCTCGATGACCGCGGTAAATTATGCGTCGAGAGCATCATCGGGAAGTCCCGACAGCTACGAACTGGAACGACTGGTCGAAGGCGCCATAGCTTCCTGGAATGAAAAAGATAACGTAAAACACCAGGCTGCAAGCTGAGTACTGATGGTAGACTTCGGGTGTCGCGGGGCTTTCCGTGTCGCTAGCGTCGGTGACGGTCATGACCGGGCAACCATCCGGAAAAAGCCCATTACTGAAGACGACTCTATATTCGCCGGCCGCGATTCGGCGGGCTGTAAAACCGGTTCCAAGAATAATCTTGCCATCGGCGCTAACTTCACCGCCAACAACGTGCGGATTCTGGAAGTCGGGCGCAACGCGGTAAAACGTCTGCGCCGAAGCTGGGCCGCCCAACGCGATTGCCAGTGTCAATATTGCTAAAGCAAAGCGATTCATATTTCACTCCATTTGTATAAAAACTACACTAGCGTTCGAGGTACCAGCGCGTCAGGTCGTTCTTGAGCCTGGCCAACGCCGCGTTATCGATGTACGGCATATGGCCGGCTTCGTAGCGCTCGATGCTGAGGTTGCGCCGCAGGTCCGCCGGCAGATGCAGGTGCGCGAAGTCGTACTGCTGCTGAAAGTAGGGCGTGGAGAAATCGTAGTAGCCCATCGCGGCGAAGACGCGCATGCTCGGATTCTCCGCCATCGCCTCGGAGAGGTCGACGATCGTGTTTGGAGGCCGCAGTAGTGCGGCGCTGCCGCCGAGATCTGTTTGGTGCTTCCAGCTCCACTCGCTCAGCACGTCGATCAGTGTGAGGTACTCGAGATCTGTTTTATAGTCGAGCTGCTCGCGAATGTAGTCGTTGAAGACCGCCTGCACTTGCGGCGTGGTGGCGAGATCGGAAGTGTCCCATCCCGGCTCTTCCCGGTTGCCGACCGGGTCGTAACCGGAGTACCGCGCGTCCATGTAGCCGACCATCTTGCCTTGGTCGCGGAGCAGGTCGCTTCGGAATCGCCCCGGCGCGATGCGCAGGTTCGCGGCGCGGATCGTCGCGGGCGACAAGCCGGTGTAGGCGCTGAGCTGCGCGACGATCGCCTCGCGCCGGTCGGGCGGCAGCGCGTCGCCCTCNNGGCAAAAAGAGCACGAACGGCCAGTCGTTACCGCCGACCATCGCGTCGTCCCAAAGCAGGTCGACGTTGAGCGCCGACGACATCAGCACGACACCGTTGAGATCGATCGCTTGACCGAAGCCGTTCTCCATCAGCCGCGCGACGGCGGCCGAGCGAATCGTGCCGTAGCTTTCGCCGAAGAGGTACTTCGGTGCGTCCCAGCGGCCGTATTGCGAGCAATACAAACGAATAAACTGTGCGAAGGCGGCTGCGTCGGCGTCGACGCCGTAGGCGTCGGTGGGCTTTCCTGAGGGCAGCAGGCGGCTAAAGCCGGTGCCGGGCGCGTCGACGT
>PKWF01000197.1:0-3261 GCA_003133185.1 Vulcanimicrobiota bacterium
CGCGGTTAAGGCGGCCGAGCCCGGTGGGTGCTAAATCGTCGCGTTTCAATCGTTCAGGACATGAAAGCACTGGACAATAATCCCGTTTTTACGTGGACTAAAGAGAAGGCTGAAGCTGCGATGAAATCCGTTGAGCTTCTCCTTGAGATTGAAGCGTCGAGAGATCACGATTGCAAAGACAAAAGCTCGTCTGCAAGAGCGATTAGAAGCTCTGCGCGTTGCTGCTTTGCCTCCTGGTAATCTAAAGCGAAAACACCAATAACGCCTGTCATTGTGCCGAAGCATACAGGAGGCATTTGACGCTAGCTAGATACAACTTGCCCCTAGTGCTTAAGCGCTCAAAATTAGTCGGTGAGCTGGAGAGTGTAAACCCAGGCGGCACCAGCCAATGCCAGCACGATCAGGACGCCAATCAGGCCGTGGGTAACCCTATCCTCGCAATAAGAGGTCGGTATATTGCTACAGGCTACATAGCGTTCCGCGACCCATAAAACCGCGGCAATTCCCAGGATCGGAATCATTAGCCTGGCCGTCCGGCGCTTCATTTAGGCGGCTTCGCTATCCCGTAGAACGTCAGGCAGGTTTGCCAGGTCGCGCAGAGTCCATTCGCGATCGGTAACCCCTGCGGCGATCGCAGGCGTCGTCTTCACGGCAGAACGGCGCTTCACAAAGTTATAATACATGAAATGGAGCGCCAATGCACGCTGGTGGTTTTGAGCCTTCTTGGAGAAGGCGTTGGTCAGCCTCGTAAAGCGCCGCATATGCATCCGCATCGTGAGGTTGTTCCGCTTAACGTGCGCGCTCGTTATATAGAGCGGGTCCGGTACGCCCCAAACCGAGGTGCGAATCGTTTCCGTCGGCCAGGTCACGGATGAAGCGCCAGGCGCAAAGGAGGGAGGCGCCCGCTCAGCGGCGCCGCCCCTTGCTTCCGGAAACGCTGACCGTAACCGCCTTTGAGGCTATTCCGTTCGCGACCACAACGAGCTGACCGGAGCCCGACGCGATACCGCTTGGAACGTCGAAGTTCGTAGAAACGGTCGCCTTGCCCGTGGCCACGCCCATCGTGCTGTGGTCATGCGTGCGCAAGTAGTAGACGTTTCCACTCGAGCTCATGGTGACGCGCACTAACGGATAGTTCGTGGGGTTTTGGTACTCATCGCCAAACGCCATCGCCTGCGATAGCCCATTGAACTGCGTGCCCGAGATCTTGTAGGTTTGGCCCGCGGTGATGCTCGACGGATAGGTCTTAATCGTGGGCGCCCAGCTCGCTTTCGGCGATCCGGTCGGCGTGTAAAGGACGACCGAGTAGCCCATTAATATGATCTGACCCGTCGGGAGCAGCAACGGCGGCCCCTGTTCGGTTACGCCGTTGAGCTCGGTGAAAGTCGAACCGTTCCACTCGTAGGCGGTGCCGCTGTCGCCGAAAACCAAGACGTTGCCGCTCGGCTCGAGGACCGCAAAACTATCCCCGGCGTTGTCGTTGTTGGGGAAATTGGGGCCTGCCGTCCAGGTGCCCGTCGTGGTGTTATATATCGCGGTATGTCCCGGTCCGTATCCGGCCGAATACGATCCAGTGTAGAAAACGGTCCCGTCCGGACGGAGAATGGACGGCCCGATCTCTCCCGGCGGATAGTAGCACAGGCTCGGTCCGTACAGCAGGCACCCATACGGCGATGGCGAGTGCAGATCGACGATCGTAGAGCCCGCAGTCTTCCAGGTACCAGTTTTCGGGGTGTAGATCTCCGAGTTTGGCGCGTTCTTCACATCTGCCGTCAAGATGGTGCCGTCGGCGAGCAACGTCCAGCCCTCCTCGGAGTTGAAGTCGGATTTGCCCTTATGCTTGACCGTTTTCCATTTGAGCGACTTCGGATTCAACGCCGCGTCGAACTCGGTGAGCTTCTGCCCGAGAAGCAGCTTCCCGTTCGGCAACACGCTCGAGGGTGAATCCCCGATGTAGTTCCAGCCTTTCGGATGACCGAGCGGAGTAAATTTATTGGTCAGGGGATTGTAAACGGCGCCCAAGTTGGTGAGCTGCAATTGGTATCCGTTCGATGGCGTGTTGTACTCGCCGCCAATAATGACGAACTCGCCGTTAGCGAGCAAGTCGGAAGCGGCAGCATCGGGGCCATAACCGCTCTGAAGCGAAATGGGCGCACTCCAGGTGCCATCCGAATAGTCGCCTTGGGCATCCGGAACGTAGCGATAGAAGCTATTCCAGTTCGAGTTGCTTTGCGTCAGAATCGAACCATCGGTGAGCAACCACGCCATTTGCATGCCCGTTGGAGGTTGGCTGCTGAGCCGCGTGACCTGACCAGGGTGACTCGTGCGCCACGTGTCGAGCGTTTGAGGGGCGATTCCGGGGAGCGTCGACCTGCCGGCGGAACATCCGGCCAGACCGATGGCGACCGCAGCAGCAAATGCAACGAGTCCCGATTTAAAGTAGAAACGCGACACGCAAACCTCCAAGATGACGAGCAACGAGAAGTGCAAAGCCTTCGCTCGGTTCGCGCGGTTCCCTCTCTAGCGTGCTACGGGCGCCGGGGCGTTATCGCGAGCGCAGATTTGGCGGACGCGGGCAGCGAGTGCCTCGCCGGTCAGGCCGAAGAGCGCCCGCTGCTTGTCTTGCGAGTCGTGGTGAACCAACACGCTCGGCACACCCATCCGCTCGACGCGAAGATTGAGACCGCGATCGGAGACGAACTCCGCGACCGCCGAACCAAAGCCGCCCGCCAGCGAGTGCTCCTCGAGCGTAATCACGTAGGTGTGATCGCGTTCGAGCTCCAGTAACAGCGCTTCGTCCAATGGCTTGGCAAATCGCGCGTTGACGACCGTAATGCCGTCGACGTAGGCATCGAGCGCAATGTCGACCGACGTGCCGTATGCGAGGATCGCTACATCGCGGCCCCAGCGCAGCACCTCGGCTTTGCCGTGCACGAGCGGGGCGAGGGGTTCGTCGTGCTTACCGCTGGTCGAACCACGCGGATACCGGATCCCGGCCGGCGCGTTGAGAGAGAGGGCGTGCTCGAGCATCGGCTGCAGCTCCGCCTCGTTGCGAGGCGCCATGAGCGTCATGTTCGGCAGCGTGCGAAGGTACGCGATGTCGTAGAGTCCCATGTGCGTCGGACCGTCATCGCCGACAAAGCCGGCACGATCCATGCAGAAGACGACTGGAAGGTTTTGCACGACGACGTCGTGGACGATTTGATCGTACGCGCGCTGCAAGAAGGTCGAATAGATCGCGCACACCGGCCGCAATCCGCT
>PKWF01000197.1:3361-3542 GCA_003133185.1 Vulcanimicrobiota bacterium
TTCTTTTCGCCATTGTTCGGCTCGAACGCGTTTGCGCCGATGCCGTGAAACGTCCGCGAATCGCGCTCGGCCGGTTCGTATCCTTTGCCCTTGACAGTGCGAACGTGCAGCAGGACGGGACGGTCGAAATCCTTTGCGGTTTGGAGCGCATCGACGAGCACGTCGTAGTTGTGACCGTCGA
>PKWF01000197.1:3596-3732 GCA_003133185.1 Vulcanimicrobiota bacterium
GCATTTCCTTCCCGGTTCGCCGAACAAAGTTTGCAAACGGCTTAGTGCGTAGAACCGAAAGATAGGCGGCGATCGATCCAACGTTCGGCGCAATCGACATCTCGTTGTCGTTTAGAATAACGATGAACGGACTGCG
>PKWF01000169.1 GCA_003133185.1 Vulcanimicrobiota bacterium
GCGTCGCGCAAAGCCGACTTGATCGTCCTCCCGGAAGCGACGTTCCCGGCCTACGTGCTCGGCAAGGCGCCGCTCGGTGCGCACGAAACGCAAGCTGCCATCGAAGGGTTACGCGTTATCGCCCGTGAGACTGGCACGGTGATCGTCGCGGGCGCCGCCGTCTTGCGCGATGGACGCGCGCATAATGCCGCCCTCGTGATCGATGCAGATGGCTCGCTTGCCGGCCACGCCGACAAGCTTTTTCTCTGGCACTTCGATCGGCAATGGTTCGAAAGCGGCCAACGATTGGCACCCGTCCAGACCAAGATCGGCGTACTCGGCGTGCTGATTTGCGCCGATGGCCGGCTTCCGACGATTTCTCGCGCGTTAGTGGACCGCGGCGCGGAGGCGCTTGTTATGCCGACGGCCTGGGTAACGAGCGGCCGCAACCCCGAGGCTCTGGAGAACGTGCAAGCGGATCTGTTGGCGCGCGTCCGCGCCTACGAAAACCGCGTGCCGTTCATCGCGGCCAACAAGTGCGGCAGCGAGCTCGCCATGGTCGCGTACTGCGGTAAGAGTCAGATCGTCGACAGCGGCGGTGAGATCGTCGCGCTTGCGAGCGAGCGCGCGCCCGAAACGCTGCACGCCGCGATAACGTTGGCCGGCGGGCGGCCCCCCAGGGTCGCGCAGGTACGTCTGCCCGTTCGCCAAAACCGCGCGGACGCTCCACTTCGGCTCGCGATTGCATACGAATCGCTTCCGAATGACATCGACGAGCGGCTAGATCTTCTCGACGACGCTTTTGCGCTTTCGAGTGCCGATCTCGCGCGCCGTGAGCTGCTTGACCAGACGATTCCGCTGGCTTCCGTGGTCGACGAAACCGTTCTCGATCCGGGAGGACTCGTGCCCTACCGTCGCGCCGGTTGCATTTTGTTCTGTTGGACCACCGTCGTCCGGCCGCCGTGGCTGGAACGGATCGCGCGAGCGCGGGCGGTCGAGCTGCGCGTGTATCTCGTCGTCTTCGACCGCTCGGCGCAGCGCGCGTTCGCAGTCGATCCCGACGGGACCATCGTTGCCGGCACGTTCGATGAGTACCGGTTGGCCAGCTTTACGTTCGACCCGCGAAAGACCGCTGAAACGATCGTGGCGCCCGGCACCGACGTAGCTGAAGGCCTCGATCGCATCGAAGCCATCGTCGCAGACGTTTGATTACGCTGCGAACCGGCCCGTCGCTGCGCTCGATCGCCGTGCTCGCGCTGGGGGCGTTGACGCTCGCCGGAGCGGCCGCGAAGACCCAGCGACTGCATCTCGCCACGGCGACGATCGTCCTATCACGCTGGCCGTATTTGCCCGGCAGCCGTCTCCCGCTCCAAGTCCAGGGAATCACGCCGCCGTATTCGGTATCAATTCTGGGGCCGGGGCGATTGCTCAACGGCAATACGTACGAAGTTCCGATTGCAAGCCGCGGCGGAACGGCGTTGCTGGCCGTCGGAAGCGAGGGCGGACTCGGCGCGACGCATCTGCGCATCGCGGCGCCGCCAGCCTCCAACCGTCCGCTGCTCCTCGTGGCGTCGTACGACGACGGACTCGTCCTTCACGACGAAGGAAGCTTTTCGGTCGTCGGAGTGCTCGCCACCGGGGGAGTTCCGAGCGACGTCGCGATCGACCGTCGCGGCCGAATCGCCGTTACCGATACGCAAGGCACGGACTTGACGCTCGCGAGCCTCTCTCCCTGGACCGTAACGCAAGCCGCCGGCGTCGTTACGGGCGATGAGGTGGCCATGGACGAGACGACGCACGCCGTCTTTGTCACCGACCGCGATTGGAACGGTACCGGCGCGCTGACGCGAGTCGGCCTCGATTCGAGCGTCACGCGCGTCAGCACGGGCGAAACGGCGGAGGGCCTGGCGGTGGACGAGCGTCGCCAGATTATCTACGTTGCCAACACCAACGACGGAACGATCGCCTTCGTAGATGCGCGTTCGATGCGCGTCATCCGGCGCTATCCAGCGGTGGCTCGCGTCTTCTCGCTCGCGCTCTCTCCCGACGGCACGCGACTCTATGCGATCTCGAACGAGGCCATGGACTCACCGTTTGGAAAGGCTGGGGAAGCGATGGAGATCTTGCTGGGCGGTCCCTTTCCGCGCATAGTCGCCCGTAGCGCCAAGCTTTCGTTCCCGCTTGGGGTCGCGCTTGACGACCGCACGAATACGCTCTTCGTCGGCGACGAGGACCGCGGTACCATCAATGTGCTCGACGCTCGAACCCTGCGTCCAAAACGCGCCGCGCTCGCGACGTGCGCCATCCCGTGGAAGCTAACGCTGGATTCGGTGAGCGAGCGGCTCTACGTTCCTTGTGCGGGCGACAACGAGATCGACGTCTTCGATACGCGCTCGCTGCGGCGGATCGCGCATGCGCCGTTTGCGACAGGCGCCTATCCCCTCGCCATCGCAGTATGGCGACCATGATTCTGGCCCTCCTCGTGGCCGTTGCACTTTTGCCGGCGCATATCGAGCCGCAGTCGCCCTTTCCTCACATCTTCGAGCAAGCTCCGACAATTGAAAGCGTTGCGCCGGGCGTCGAATACGGCGATTACCAGCTCTTGACGTCCATCGGCCTTCTCTCGATTCACGTCGTCGCCGTCGAGCCGCATCGCGGCGACGTGCGCGTCGAAAACGTGCTCGCCGGAGACGCGCTCGAATCGCGGGGCGAGACGGTCGGCTCGATGGCGAAACGAACGAGAGCAGTCGCCGGAATCAATGGCGATTACTTCGATATCGGTAATACGAATCGGCCGGAGAACATCGTCGTTCGAAACGGTGCGCTTTTGCAGATTCCATATAAGCGGTATGCGCTCGCAATCGACCGCGACGGGTCCGCACACATCGCCGAGTTCTCGTTTTCCGGAGAGCTCCTAGCCAACGAGCGCACCCTGTCGCTCAACGGCATCGACGAGCTCCCGCCGCCTAACGGCGGCGTCTCGCTGCTGACGCCGGAATACGGCCACGTTCGTCCGCAGGAGAACCTAACGCTCGTGAACCTCGAGCCGCTCTCCGGAACCCCGCCGCTTGCGCGCTATCGCGTGACGGGGATGGCCGATAATCTCACGACGCAGCCGCCCGGCTATTACGTCGCGATCGGACCGAGCGAGTACAGTGCCGTGGACAGCTTTGACGTCGGTACCGTCGTCGAAGCCGGTGGAACCCTCGAGCCGATCGACCTCGGCTCGATCGCAACGGCAATCGGCGGCGGCCCGCTGATCTTGCACGACGGCGACTGGTACGACGATGGTGACGGACCGAACGGAAGGGAGTTCTCCAAACGCATCCCGTGCTCGGGGGCAGCAATCGCGCCGGACGGCCGGCTCTTTCTAATCGAGGTGGACGGACGCCAGCCCGAGTTCAGCGTCGGTTTGAAACGCCCCGAGTTCGCCGCGTTGATGCGCTCGTTTGGGGCAACCGAGGGGCTCGCGTTCGACGGCGGCGGCTCGTCGACGATCGCGATCAGGCGCGTAGGCGAGAGCGAAGCCGTCGTGACGAACTCGCCGTCAGACGGCATCGAGCGTCCCGTCGGCGACGGCCTCTTCGTCTACAGCACCGCGCCGGTTGGACCCGCAGTGCGTTTAGTCGCTCGACCAACTGTCGTGCGGGCGGTTCCGGGAGCCCAGGTTTCGCTGCGTATTGCGGCGGTCGACGCGGC
>PKWF01000009.1 GCA_003133185.1 Vulcanimicrobiota bacterium
AAGGGCGCGACGAACGGCGGTTTGGCTTCCAATGCGGGCGCCTCGCGTCAAGAGCTGGTCGACGCTGCACGACTTCGGACGCAGTTGGGTATGTCGTTTGGTGTAACCGCGGTCGCGGTTTCACCGAGGAGTTCAAGGTCCCCCAGATACTCCGACTGACCAGGAGCGGCATGGGCGGGCAACGGGCTGCTCGTGCCGCACAGGCGGCATTGGACGGCGCTCTCGAACATCTCGCGGACTTGATGAGAAGAAGGGAATCGCCCCTTGGCCGAAGGTCCTGAGAACACCAGAATGGAGCAACCACAAGCCAAGCCCTATCTGCGCGACCTGCGCTTGGATCGCGAGCAGATCGCTGAGCCTGATGCTTATCCATTTAGCATTCCCGCTGCACACGCGCTCGATGTGTTGGTCTTTCATCCCGACGTAACGTTTCTTGTCGGTGAAAACGGCAGTGGAAAGTCCACTCTGTTAGAAGCGATCGCGCTCGCGATGGGATTCGGGCCCGAAGGCGGGACGCGAAATATGCAGTTCAAGACCGCCGATACGGTCTCTACTTTACATGATCGGCTACGTATCCGGCAAAGCCTCAGAAAGCCCCGCGACTACTTTTTCTTGCGTGCGGAGAGCTTTTACAATGTTGCGACCTACGCTGACGAAGTCGGCTATTTAGGAGGCTACGAAGATAAATCGCTGCATAACCGTTCTCACGGCGAAGCGTTCCTAGCCATACTTAACCATAAACTGCGCGGCCAGGGATTATATCTCTTTGACGAGCCGGAAGCTGCGTTATCACCCAGCCGCCAGATGACCGCGCTCGCGTCGATTCACAGCTTGGTTGAGGACGGTTCGCAATTCATCATCGCCACGCATTCACCAATTTTGCTGGCTTATCCCCGCAGCAAGATTGTGCTACTTGACGCTGATGGAATACGCGAAGTGCGCTACGAGGAAACCGAACATTACGCAATCACGCGCCGCTTCCTGAACGACTACCAAAGGATGGTCGAAGAGCTTATCCGCCCTGAGTGACCGGAGCGACTGCCTGTGGCTTCGATCGTGGCCATGCATAACCATTGTCGACTCTACTCAACCCTATGGTAATGTAAATTACTACAACTACCCCGAAAGGAGGGTTCCCCATCACCGCGCCTCTGCCCCATCCGATGAGGATTTCCGGCTTTAGCCGTTATGCACTCAGCAGTTGCGTAGCCGCGGCGATGCTCGCAGGATGCGGCGGATCGCAGCCGCCGATCGGAGCGCGCGGCGCTCAACGTCCTGTTTTTGGCGTTCCGGCCCCCGATTCGGCAAAGAGTGGTCTGTATATCAGCGAGTACAACAGCCGGTCAGACGCGGTTGTGTTGGGCTACCCAACGAACGACCGAAGGAACGACCCACCAACTTGCAGCGAGAGTACGCCATACGCGCGCAGCATCGCCGTCGATACGAAAGGCAACCTCATCGTTCCTGAGGGCTTCGACGAAGTAACAGTCTTCAAAGGCCCGGGCATGTGCGGACCGAAGCTCGGATCATTTGGGTTGGGGTGGGGTGGCGATGCAGTTGACGTAGCAAGCGCCGACGCCGCTGATGGGACGATTGCCGTCGCCGCGATACAGGACGGAAGCGGCGCTGGCAGCATCGAGGTTTGTAGGATCAAGGGAGGTTGCTCAACCAATCTTGGAAATCCCGACATGGACTTCGTCTCTGGTGTCGCGGTCTCTAAGAATGGCGACTGTTGGGCGGCCTCGAAACAGGGCAAAACCAGGGGCTATAAAGCCTTCCTAACATACTTCGCGGGCTGCTCGGGATCAGGTCAGACGGCAACCCACTATAAAAATCCAGATACAGGCGGCCTCGACATTGACAAGAGCGGGAACATCGTTTCGATCAGTTATTCAACGCCAGCGGTGTACGTTTATTCAGGCTGCAAACCGGCTTGTAAGGCGATTGGCGGCCCGTTTCCATTGAAGGGAACCGCCGTGTACGGCCATCTCAACGAAGATTCTACGAGCTTCGCAGCGGCTGACTACCAGTATGGTCAAGTTGATGTTTACCGGTACAGCCCAACGGCCATTACTTATCGGTACAGCTTTAACAATGGCATATCGGTAAACTCCGGCATCGTCGGAGCCGCTTATAACCCGCGCTCCAGAGAGTAGCCCCCGCACGCTCTGCCCCTCTACACGACGTTCGCAAAAGCGGGCCGTGTAGCTTTGCAAGGCATGGAAGGCTGAGGCAGCTTGGCTCGCCGCGCGCCGTTACGCGGGGCTAAGCACCGCCACGCCGAAACGTTGCTAGGCTGCGTGGCGTTCACGGAGCGAGGAGCAAGGCAGATGAAGAGCTTGGATTTTAGCCGCTGCGCGCTCAGCTGCGTAGCCCTAGCAATACTCGCAGGGTGCGGCGGATCGCAGCCGCCGATCGGCGCGCCGGGCGCGGTGCCGCAAAGCGTAACGGAGTCGGCCCAAGGTACGCATTCGGGTTCGCTACTCTATGTCAGCAATGACGGAGAAGCCCATGACGTGACGGTATACCCGGCTGGCGCTAAAGAGCCCAGCCCGATAGAAACCATTTCTGACGACCTCGAACAACCAGCCGGCATGTGCGTGGACGCCCAAGGGACGCTCTACGTCCTCGACTTCGACGGTTGGGTCGCCGAATACCCGGCTGGTAAGACGAAGCCGTCCAAGATAATAACCAAGGGGATCGATACCCCGGCGTTCTGCGCCATCGACAGCAAGGGAAACCTTTGGGTGACGAACATTGGTGGCCCCAACGTTACCGAGTACTTAAAAGGCTCTACGAAGCCACGCACGGTGATAACGAAAGGGTTAACGTATCCGGGCGGCATCGCCATCGACCATTCTGGAAATATGTACGTCGGGAACGACGGTTCCTATGGTCAAGGGCCGTACAGCGTCGTAGTCTATGCGCCTGGCAGCAAGTTGCCATCGAGGACGATCACCGACGGCGTGACAAGTACGGCAGACATTACCGTCGATGCAAAGGGCACTCTCTACGTAGCAAACGCCTTCTCAAACAACGTCGAGGAGTATCGCTCGGGCCAGAATCAACCATATCAAACGATCACGGATGGTATTGATTTTCCCGAAGGGGTGACGGTCAACAAGCAGGGTCGGCTTTATGTTGTCAATCTTGGAAACTCTGAAGTCGTCGAATTCGCGCCGGGTTCGATCACACCGTCAGACCGTCAAATCAGCAAAGGCCTCCTGGACCCGTTTGGGACGGCGTGCTCTCCTCCGCTGCTGCCCTGAGCTGACTTGAAATCGAGATGACCGATTGCGCGGGATACAATGATCTCGGCACGGTATTGCAGGCGTGAAGCAGGCCACAGCGAAGAATCTTGTATAAATGCGCAGCGTACGGCTTGTAGTCGGGAGGGAAGCGCTTCTTAACAAAGGCTTGAAACGTTGCCCCGCTTGTCTCGCCATTCGGTGGAAGGTGCGCTCCGCCAAGCGCATCGACGGCAGCGGCAATCAGTTGTGCCGCGCTCCACCACCGCGGCGTTCCCGATTGCGTAATGAAGTCGATAGAATCTAGAAATGCCTCTCGAAACTGCTTACAGGCACCATCAAAATCGTGCATTTACGCTTGTCTCCGGGGCCGGCTCGGCACCCTCTCGTCTTCCCCTTTACGGTCAAACCTATTATAACCGCACGGACCAAGGCCTGGTGCGTCTCACTTTCGGGCGCGCGACCTCGCCATGGCATGCTGCATGCCTGCGGCTTCGACCAAAGCAAGCTGTACAGCGGCGAGAAGCCTGCCGGATCGGTGACGTGCCAGCGAAGCCGTGGACCCTAGTCGCTTTTTCGCCGTTTAACTTGGTGTTTGCGATGGGATTCAGAAGCCTTGGAAGAACGACGCATCAGTCGGTTACTTCTTTGGCCAGAGCATGGAGCATAAAATGAGGATCGCAGATTTTGTTGCTGGAAGACGAGCCGCTTACGCGCTGACTGGCGCACTAGCCGCCAGCGGGGTATTCATCACCGGCTGCAGCAGCCCCAACTCGCCATTGCAATCCCCTACGGTCTTACCGCAGTCTATATCGGGCAGCTCACCAATTCAACACGTCATAATCATCATTCAGGAGAACCGGAGTTTCGATAATCTCTTCGACTGTTTCAAGGGTACTGCGTGCGTAAAGAAAGGTAAGGAAAAGGTTCTTGAGGGAACAAAGTACGTCGTTAGATCAGTCGCTCTCAAAGAACAAAAACTCGTACCAACGAAAAACAATACCGACATAGGCCATTGTTATTATTCCTTTT
>PKWF01000192.1:0-1315 GCA_003133185.1 Vulcanimicrobiota bacterium
TCGCGGCGCTTAACGCGTTGCAGCTTGGATCGCGGCGGCTTGGACGCTTAGAGCCAGGCGGCCGAGGGGGGCGGCGTTTTGGAGGGCCTCAACCCCTATCCCTCAACGCTGCGGCGCCGTGGCATTTCTTGTACTTGTTGCGTCAAGCTGGGCGAATGAAACTCGAGCCTTGGCGCCCTCGCGCGCGTAGGGGCTCCAGAAACAGCTTGATGGCCTCAGAAGCCCGCGCAGCCTTACTAGCAGCGCCCTTAGACCGACGCTACCCGTCTAACTCCTCACGGTTTGAGGGAACGCTCGTAGTGCGGTTTCTTCTATGCGGTGGAGAGCCTAACGAGGGCGGGAGAAAGTCAAGCGGGATAGGGGCTGCCGTTGCATACGGAAATGCGATCGAAACCGGCAGCGGATTACCTACTAATCATGCATCGCCCCCTTTTCAAAGCATCCGTTCCGGTGCCTTTTGCATAATCGAATCGACTTGAATAACCCCGTGCTGTCCCTCGTGGCTCTACGCGCCAGACAAAGAACGCAGATTATTTCTCTGCTGCCACCGCGCCGAGCGGTAGATCGAAGTTACCCGAAAAAACCGCAATAGGCGAACCACCGGCCGGGTACTTGAAAACCTCGGCGTCGTAGCTTCCCGCATCTCCGCAATAGAGAAGGCCTTTAACGATCCAGGTCTGCGCGCAGTCGCTAGCCCCGGTGAAATGTACGGTGTTCTCCAACGTCGNNACCGAGCCAGGAAACTCCGGAGAGTTGCTCGTTGTGATCGTAACGAATTTGCTACTACCCTTCGGAAGCTCGACGAGCGCGAAGCCCGAGCGGTCGCCAGTAAAGCCGTCGGCGAAGAGATTACCCTGATTGTCGTAGCCATCGAAGAACTCTTCGTCCAACGGCGTGGTGTAAGCGGTGCCCGAGCCGCTCGCGTTCTTGAAGATGACGACNNCGAGATCGCCGCTGGCATCCATGGCGCAGCTGGATGGAAAAGAGTAGGCGACAGACAGCGTCTTGATTGGCGTCTTCGGGACCTTGTACTCCGTGATCTGGTCAGAGCCCCCGACGTTCCAGAAGATCTTCTTCCCATAGCCGTAGAGGACGTTCGTGCACCCTTGGCCACCATCGCCAGCGATCGAACCGATCTCCTGATCGCTCTTCGGATAGTCGAAAATGCTGGCGTAGGTACCGTAGTAGTTGATAATGTACTCAAAAGTCTTCGACTTCGCGTGCCGGTCAGGAAAAATGGTGGCGTAAGTGGGCAGCGGGCTTAGGCGGGCTGCCGTTACCGGCCTCCCGTTAACGAACAGCGTCCTACCTACGT
>PKWF01000192.1:1328-2849 GCA_003133185.1 Vulcanimicrobiota bacterium
GTATTCATTACGTTGCTCCTTTGCGAGTAGACACGAATCGCAGGTTATTTCGGGGGGCGCCTACCGTTCCATCTTCAGCAAGCCAGCTCGGATCATTTCTGTTGCGACACCGTAGTCCAGCACTAACAAGAAAGTATGAAGAATCTATGAGGCGTTGATTCGAACAGGAATCGCTCGCACTTCGGGGATTATTCCCCATGGATAGCTCTCAACATAAACGAAACCATAGACACGGAGGCGACCGGGTCCAAGTCTACCAGCTCGGATCGACCACTCCCGTCGAGACCATCGCGGGCCAAGGCTTCCCCTATTCGGTGAGGGTCGAGAATAAGGGCAAAGCCGGTAGGCGAAGCGGTCCACGGCGACGAGGGGAACGACGACGTGTACGCCTTCAAACCGAACGAGTACACACCGTTCGCAACCTTCACCGATGCTGGTGAGCCGACGGGTTCGCTGCTCGCCAAGCCATAACCAGAAGCATTCGTCAACACGAATGCTTTGAACGCGGGGGCGGAGCCCGCTTTTCGGGGCTCCGCCTCTTGGCTTGCGCGCTAACCCATGCGTTCGTAACCGCGTCATCATGCGCGGCGTCGGGAGAGTGCTTAGAAAGTAAGGATGCAATATGAAGAAAGGTAAGATCGCCATAGCGCCAAATGGGGGATCCCTGATGAATCCCAATAAGGCCCTATGGGAGAAGGGTGATTTTACTCGCATCGCCGCGAGCATGCGCGAGAGCGGCGACGCACTGGTCGAGCGCCTCAGTATCGCTCGCGGACTGAAGGTTCTTGACCTCGGATGCGGTGACGGAACCACCGCGTTGCCCGAAGCAAGGCGCGGTGCCGAGGTCCTTGGCGTGGACATCTCGAGCAATCTCGTTTCCGCCGGCAATCGGCGCGCAAAGGCCGAAGGACTTGCGAACATCCGCTTTCAGGAAGGCGACGCCACCGATCTGCGCGATTTAGACGACGAGTCGTTCGATCTCGTAGTCAGCATCTTCGGTGCAATGTTTGCCCCCAGGCCATTTGAAGTTGCTAAAGAGATGGTTCGCGTTGCTCGGCGCGGCGGCCGCATCGTGATGGGTAACTGGATTCCGAACGATCCCACGATGGTCGCGCAGCTTCTCAAGATCAGTTCAGCATATACTCCGCCGCCGCCCGAAGGCTTCATCAGCCCGATGAAGTGGGGCGTTGAGCGGGACGTCATCGAGCGGTTCGCCGGCGCCGGCGTTCCGGCCGAAAACGTATTGTGCGACCGGGATACGTTCAGGTTCGTTTACCAAGGCGCGCCCGCGGCATATGTCGAGGAGTTCGAGCGCTACTACGGCCCAACGATGAACGCTTTCGAAGCTGCGGAGAAGACGGGCCGTTCCCCCGAGCTCCGCAACGAGCTCGTGGCGCTGTTCGAGCACGAAAACACGAGTGCGGATAGAAACGTCACAACGATTGCGGCGACGTTTCTTCGCGTGACGGTGGCTCGGGGCTGACCAACCGACCTTCAGGGTTGCGACCTTTATAGTCGACG
>PKWF01000143.1 GCA_003133185.1 Vulcanimicrobiota bacterium
ACGGCGCTCGATACGCTCTCGCAACACAACGGTGACGCGATAGCGGCGCTGCAAGCGACGCAAGCTCTCATCCTTGAAGAACTGCGAGCCCTCGCGCGACGAATACCGTGAGCGTCTTGATAAGAAGGAAGTCTTGATGGTCGTCCTCTCCGATCGATTTGCTGACGCCTTCACGTACGCAAACGCCGTTCACCGTAATCAGCGGCGAAAGCGAACGGAGATCCCCTATGTGAGCCACCTGCTTGCGGTGGCAAGCATCGTGCTCGCGGCTGGAGGAGACGAAGATGAGGCGATCGCGGCGCTCTTGCACGACGCTCCGGAAGATCAGGGCGGCCATCCTCAGCTCGAGTTGATTCGTGCCCGCTTTGGAGACCGCGTTGCCGCGATCGTCGAGGGCTGTTCCGACTCCTTGGAAGTCGAGCCTTGGGCGAAAGAGGAGTGGCGCGCTCGCAAACAGCGCTATCACGAGCACGCTCGGCAAACGGCCGATTTATCGGTGCTCTTGGTGAGCGCCGCCGACAAGCTTCACAACGCGCGGGCGACGCTCGCCGATCTTCAGCGCGTTGGACCGGGCGTTTGGGATCGCTTCACGGGCGGCCGCGAGGGCACTCTTTGGAACTACGAAACGCTCCTCAAACTCTATGCCGATTCGGGCGATCCGCGCGTTCGGCAGCTCGCGGCCGAACTGGACCCCATCGTAAAAGCGCTTGAGGAGTACTAAGCTCCCTACGGGGGCGGCCAGTAGGCGACGCCCCCGCGGCTAGGCCGGCCCTGTAAAAAGGCCCTGAGCTCGAGGACCTAGGGCTCGCCTGCAGGGCTTTCGGGGCGGCCAAGAAAGGGTGCCCTCGGGAGTACTGGATGAAGTTCGTCCTCTTTTCAGACTTGCATCTCGACTCGCCCTTTCAATGGGCGGGGCCGTCGCTTGGGCGCAAGCTGCGCCTAGGGCTACGCGAGACGCTCGACCGTATCTGCCGCTTGGCCGTGGACGAGGGCGCGGATGCCTTGCTGTGCGCCGGCGATCTCTACGAGCAGGAGAGCTTCACGCCCGACACGGCCGAGTATCTGCGAAGCTCCTTCGAAAAGNNGCGTCTTCGATGAAGCTCGCTTTACAGCCGCGGCGCTCGACGGGCAGGTGACGCTGTGGGGCGCGGCCCACCGCGGCCCCGTAAATACTAACGGCTTCTTACAGGGCTTTCACGTCGATGGCCCAGCGTTGAATCTTGCGCTGTTTCACGGTTCGGAGTACGGCTTTCTCACCGAGCAAGAAGAAGGCAAGGTACCGCACGCGCCTTTTCGCGCGGACGAGATTCGCGCGGCGGGTCTCCGTCACGCATTCGTGGGTCACTACCACCAGCCAAGAGATAGCCAATGGCTGACATACGCCGGCAGCCCGCAACCGCTCGCCTTCGGCAAGAGCTCCGGCAGCGCGGTAATCGTTGAGCTAACCGACGGAGAAATACATCGCAAGAGAGTCGACGTGTCTTCGGTCGCCTTCCACGACATCCGCGTAGACGTTTCGGGCGCCGCGTCGATGAGCGAAATCCTTCAACGGGCGCGCGACGCCATCGCGCAGCACCGGGGCGTCGCGCGCGTAACCGTATCGGGGCGCCTCGCCACCGCGGTCGACCTCAGGCTCGACGATATCCGGGCGATTCCCGCGCAGCTCGATGGTCTGGTCGTTCGCACGAAAGACTTGATCGCCGATTACGATTTCGGCGCGCTCGCGGAGGAGCAAACGGTGCGTGGTCAGTTTGTGCGGGACGTACGAAACAGCGATCTGGGCGATGACGAAACGCAGCGCGTGCTCGTCGTCGGGCTGAGGGCGCTCGACGGCCGGACCGACCTGGAGCCCGTCTGACGTGCGCTTCAAATCCCTAACTGCAATCGCCTTTGGACCTTTCAAGGACCGCACGCTCCAGCTAGCGCCGGGAATGACGATCATCGCCGGCCCAAATGGCGCGGGCAAGTCTTCATGGCACGCGGCGCTCTATGCCGGCCTCTGCGGTATGCGCCGGGGCATGGGCGCGCGTTCGGAAGATGGCGTTTTCAAGGAGCGCCACCAGCCGTGGGATCAGGAGAAATGGGAGCTGCAGACTGAGATTGAGCTCGACAACGGGCAATGGGTCGAGCTGCGATACGATCTCGATGGTCGCGTCAACTGTTCCGCAACCGACGTCGATCTTGGGCTAGATCTTTCGAGCGACATCATGTCCGAAGGCACGCCCGACGGCTCGAGGTTCGTAGGACTCGACCGGCGAGCATTTGCGAGGACGGCCTGCATCGGCCAGACAGAAATTCTGGATATCGTGAGGGCGGCAGACGACCTCCAGAACTATCTGCAGCGCGCAGCCGCCAGCACGGGTCGCGACGCCACGGCATCTGCGGCAATTAGCGCGATCGGCAACTACACAAGCGAAAATATCGGCCTCGATCGCAAGAACAGTACCAAGCCCTTACGCGCTGCAAGAGAGACATTCGAGCGGTGCAGCGCCCAGCTTGTGGTCGCACAGGAAGCCCATACGCATTACCTCGCCCGCCTCAACGACCGCGACCGGCTCGAGAACGACGCGCGCAAGCTGGAACGAGAATACGCGCTGGCCGATGCCCTTCACACGCAGGCCGTTGCGGAGGAGCTCGATGCTAGGTTTGCGCGTGCGAAGCGCCTTTCCGCCGACCTGGGGCCCGAGCCACCTGCCACGCTTGATGAGGACCAAGAACTAGCAACGGACGTAGCCGCGGCGTTGAGCGCTTCTGAAGAGCTTCAACCGCCATCGTTTGGTGAAGATCCCGCGGCGATAAAAGCCGAGCTCGCCGTGCTGCCCGTCGAAACGGATGGCGACACCACGCCTAATCCGCTGATTCTCGCTACGAATACAAATCTTGCCGAGGTCGAGGCAGCCGCCGCCGAACATGCGCTCCACAAGCCTTCGGGCGCGTCGGATGGCGCTTTGCCGATGCCGGCCACCGCGCCCATCCCGGTTGAAGCCTTTGCTGCGCTGGGCCTAGCGATCGTTATCGGCATCGCGTTCTTCCTCGCGCATCAACCGGTTGCTGCCGCCGTGGCGGCGATGCTCCTCCTTATCTTTGCCGTCTGGGTCGCAATTCGGGGCCGCTCCAGTCCGCGCGAGGCGGCGCCGGATGCCCCCGACCGCTCGGAGATGCTTGAGTGGAGTTCCCGCGCCAAACATCACGAGGATCAGATCTGGCGCTTGCGCGCGTCGCTGGCGGAGGCCCTCTCGTCGCGGGGATATACGGCGACGGGCGATCTCGCAACGGTGTGCCGGCAATACACGGACGACTGCGCCGAGCGCGACAAGAACGCTGCTGCGCTCTCACGCAAACCGGATCTACTACGGCGTCTGGAGGCCGCCAAAACTTCAGACACGCAGCGCCGCGACTACAGCAGCCGGCGCGCTGAGCTTAACGCGCGTCTCGAAGAGCTCGCACGCCGCTGTGGTGTTGAAGCCAAGGGCGGAGCGCTACTGAGCGGCTTGCGCGATTGGCAGCGACGTCGCGCGCAGCGGCTAAAGGGGCTGCAAACCGCAATCGTCGGCTGGGAAGAGCTGCGAAACCTTCTGCAGGGCGATACGCTCGAGGCTCTCGAGAGCGAAACGCTCGCAAAAGCCGGGGAACTTGACGCGCTGCGTTCGGCTCTGCCGGTCGAGGAGCGAGAGACGCTCAAAAGAGCGAAGGGTGCGCCAAACGCACAGGATCTGCGAGCACTGCGGGACCACGTAAAAACAGCAAGAAGCGCGGCCGATAAGGAAGCCGGCGATGTTGACGCGATGGTCCGAACGTTGCCAAGCGTTGCCGAGGCCAGGGAAGCCGCATCTCAAGCGGCTACCGAGCTGGAGCGGATCGAGCGGCTCGGCAGCACGCTCGACACCGCACGCGAGTTTCTCGAACACGCACAAGAGGCGGTCCATCGAAGCATCGCGCCGGTCTTGGTTGCAAGCCTGGAAAAATGGCTCCCCATTGTTACGAACGGCCTCTACACAAGAGGGGCAGTCGATCCTGAAACCTTGAATGTTCGCGTAAGAAGCGATGCCGGCGACTGGCGTGACGCCGTGCATCTCTCGCACGGAACGGCCGAGCAGGTCTACCTGCTGCTTCGAATCGCGATGGTCGACCATTTAACCGCGGCCTCCTCAGAGAGTTGCCCCCTTCTCTGTGACGATATAACCGCCCATTGCGATTCGGTTCGCACTGCAGCAATCATGGACTTACTCCATCGCATGAGCCAGGCGCGGCAAATCATTGTTTTNNGCCTGAGGCCCCATACCAATGAGCTATTTTATCGATGCCCTCGGAAAGTACGCAGTCTTCACCGGGCGATCGCGGCGCAGCGAGTACTGGTTTTTCATGCTCTTCGTTTGCCTGATCGGCGTTGCACTATTCGCCGCCGGCATGTACGTCGCCAAGACAACCGGTGGTCCGCCCACACTCGCCGAGTATCTGCTCGATTTCTTCTCGTTGCTTATCTTTCTTCCGAGCTTAGCGGTGAGCGTCCGCCGCCTCCACGACATCGGAATGAACGGCTGGTGGGTGTTGCTCAACTTGGTACCGCTGGGGGGCCTCGTGCTGCTGGTGCTCTTCTGCCAAGATAGCCAACCCGGCGATAACAACTACGGCCCGAATCCAAAGGAAGTCGCAGCACCCTCGTTCTGAGCCGCTAGCCCCCTGACGCACTTCGTGATCATCGTGGGCACTGCCAGAGTGCGCGATGCTCAATACGTGGCACGCTCAAAAGCGGATGAGGACAAGGCAAATCAGTCCAGCAGAGACCCCTGCAGGTCCGCTTGTGGTCACCGTAGCAGAGATACGATTACGATGAAGCCGTTATTAGAGATAACGCGCGACGACCAGGCGCCGCATTCAATCTACCTTTACTACTCACGTGACCCTGTAGCTCGGACGCAGACCCTCGATGAGAACGAAAGAGGTCGCTGTTGACTTCGACGGCTCGGGCGAGGTCGTCGGAATCGAGATTGTTGCCCCCGACGACGAGACGATTGCGATTGCAACGCGCTTTGCGCTCGACCATGACCTCAGTCTCGTCGGCGTCTTTGACCCTCGCGCTATAAGCGCTTAGACCGCTCGGTAGGGCGCTTTAAAAACGATGCCATGCTCTTCTCCGACGTAACGGCAACCGTCGGCAAGACGCCGATGGTGGAACTGGCGCGCATCTCGCGCGGTCTGCCCGGGCGCATTGTGGCCAAACTCGAGATGCGCAATCCATGCGGCAGCGTGAAGGACCGCCTGGGACTCGCGTTGATCGACGATGCCGAGCGCAATGGCCGCTTACAACGCGGCGCGACGATCGTCGAAGCGACCGGAGGAAACACCGGCATCGGCCTCGCCTTTGTTTCCGCCACGCGCGGCTATCGGCTCGTCTTAACGATGCCGGAAACCATGTCGACCGAGCGCGTCGCGCTGCTGCGTTTCCTTGGCGCCGAGGTCGTGTTGACACCAGGCATTTTGATGAACGACGCGGTCGCCCGCGCAATCGCAATCGCCGCCGAAATTCCCGGTGCGGTGCAGCTCGACCAGTTCGCCAATCCCGCAAACCC
>PKWF01000137.1:0-5460 GCA_003133185.1 Vulcanimicrobiota bacterium
CGGCACACGCGTTACGTGCGAGGCGACGCCTCACCATCTTACTTTCACGGCTGCCGATGCTCGCGAGATCGGTCCCTCCGCACGCGTGAATCCGCCGTTGCGTTCGCAGGCGGACGTCGCGGCGCTGCGCCAAGGTGTACGTGACGGAACCCTCGATGCGCTGGCGAGCGACCACGCGCCGCATACCGAGGCGGAGAAAATGGATGCCGCCAACCCGGCTCCGGGGTTTACCGGCTTGGAGATCGCCGTCGGCGCCTATGCCGGCGCGCTGCCGGATTTACCCATGATGCGTTTCGTCGAGCTGCTATCGACGAATCCGGCGCGAATTCTCGGCATCGACGGCGGAACGCTGCGCCCGGGATCGCCGGCCGACGTGACGATTTTTGCCCAGCGCCCATGGGTCGTCGATCCATCAAAGTTTGCGTCAAAGGGGAAGTCGACGCCGTTTGCCGGACGCCGCCTGCCCCGCAAAGTGCTCGCGACCATCGTCGGCGGAAACCTGCGCTATCGCGTGCCGGAGCTGGCCGGGTGATGGCTTCGCAGACTCCGGCAGCGTTGTTCCTTGCCGACGGCAGTCGCTTTGACGGTCGCGCACTCGGCGTGGCGGGCATCGCGCTCGGGGAAGCAGTTTTCTATACCGGCATGACCGGCTACGAAGAAGCCTTGACCGACCCTTCATACGCGGGGCAAATCCTGACGTTTACCTACCCGATGATCGGAAACTACGGGATTTCCGGCAGCGCTGCGCAGTTTCGCCGGCCGTGTGCCGCGGGGACGGTGATCAAGCAGATCGCGTACCATCCGTCGCACTATCTCTCAAAGCAAAGCCTTCCGTCGTGGCTCGACGAGTACGGCGTGCCGGCATTGATCGGTGCGGATACTCGCGCGATCACGATTGCGCTCCGCGAGCACGGAACCATTTGGGCCGCACTTGCGGCCGGCGAAGCTGCGCTCGATGAGGCCGAACGCAAGCTGACCGACTTCGTCCGGACCGCGAACACCAAGTTGCTCGTCCCAAGTGTGGCGACGCAAGAAGTTTTCTCGGAGGGAACGGAAAATGGCATTCGTATCGTGCTCATCGACTGCGGCGTCAAGCGCGCTATTCTGCAGCAGCTGCAGGCGCTCGGCGCGCACGTTACGGTCGTTCCTTACGACGTAACCGCCGAAGATGTATTGGCGTACGATCCCGATGCCGTCGTGATCTCACCCGGNNGTCGGACGCAAACCGCTCTTCGGCGTTTGCCTCGGCCACCAGCTCCTCGCCATCGCGTGCGGCGCTCGAACGTATAAATTGCCTTACGGGCACCGGGGAGGGAATCAACCGGTGATGCAGCTACGTGCCGGCACCGTGATCGTAACCGCGCACAATCATGGCTATGCAGTGGACGCGCGCTCGCTGCCGGACGAACTGGAGGCGACGATGACGAATCTCAACGACGGCACGAACGAGGGGTTCGCGCATCGCACGTTGCCTATTGAGGCCGTACAGTTCCATCCGGAGGCCTCTCCCGGACCCTTCGACGCACGTCATCTCTTCGCGCAATGGCTCGAAAACTTACCGCGCCGCTAATCCTCGTCGTCGTCGCGTTCCTCGCTTCCGCGGGAGCCGGCCGGGGGCAGATGCTGCAGCGCTTGACCGTTGAAGCCTTCGTGCTATCGGCGGACACGATGCAGCCGCAGGTCGACGAACCCTTTCATGTGGTCGTCACGCTGCACGTTCGCGAACGCGTCAGCGCGATTAACAACCTCCAGCTTCCGATGCTCGCGCAGCTCGAACTGCTGGGCGACGAACGCCAGACGGTCACCGACCCTCGCGGAACGCAATACCGGGAGGTCGTCACCGTCGTTGTCCATGCCGCCGGGCGCTTCACGATTGCGCCCGCAACGCTTCAAGCGATTGACGCGCGAGACGGCAAACCGAAGCAGTGGTTTACCAACGACCTGCCGCTCTCGGTTCGCTCGTCGCCGACGCGCATTGCCTCCGGTGTGGCCGCCGGGCTGTTCTCTCAGATCGCCAGGATCCTTGCGGCGCTGATCTGGCTCGCGTTGTTAGTGGGAGCCGCGCTCCTTGCGATATTCCTCCTCCGCCGTCGCGCGCCCGTCGCGCCGGTTCCCGCACCGGTGGCGGAGCCCGTATCGTACCAGCGGGTACTCAGCGATGCGCAGCGGCGCCGGCATATAATAGAGGATGCGCTCCTCGTGCTTCGCGCCGAGCGTACCAGATCGGCTGCGGTTCGCGTTCGCGCCGCGGTGTGGCGCGTTATCGGTGCGCCCGAAGGCGAAACTTTGGGCGACGTGCTGCGTCGGCCTGGCTGCAGTGAAGGTCCGTTGCGCGACTTGCTCGTCGCGCTCGAGCGGAGCGCGTTCACCTACGATGAAGATCTGGCCGCCGCCGTTGAGGACGCCTGCGCCGCGCTCGAACGCTATGCGGAGTCGCTGACGTGACGGTCGAGCGGCAACCCAGCGATCTGCGCGCGGCGCTCGCGAAGACCATCGTCGGGCAAGAGGGCGTGATCGAGGCGTTGCTGCTGGCGTTGCTCTCCAATGGACACGTGCTGCTCGAAGGGCCGCCCGGCTTGGCAAAAACGCTGGCTTGCCGCTCGTTGGCCGCCGCACTGGAAGGCGATTTCAAGCGAATACAGTTTACGCCGGATCTCTTGCCGAGCGACATCGTGGGAACGCGCATTTTCGATCAACGCGAAAGCAGCTTTGCCACGGTGCTCGGCCCGATTTTCGCCAACGTGGTGCTCGCCGACGAGATCAATCGTGCCCCCGCGAAGGTGCAGTCTGCATTGCTCGAAGCGATGCAGGAGCGCCAAGTAACCATTGGGCCAGAATCGCACGTGCTTCCGGATCCGTTCGTGGTCATGGCGACGATGAATCCGCTCGACTCTGAGGGCACCTACGCGTTGCCGATCGCGCAGATGGATCGCTTCCTAATGAAGATCAGCGTCGGCTATCCGACGCGCGACGAAGAGTTGCAGATTCTCGACCGTTTCGCGATGGCCGATACCCAGCCGGTCCGCTGCGTAGCGACGCTCGATGACGTTCGCGCCTGGCGCGCCGCAGCTCATGCGGTGCACGTGGACGAAAAGCTCAAGCGATATATCGTGGACCTGGTCGCGATCACTCGTGCCGCGCAAAACGTCGCCGTGAAATCCGCCGGGAGCGCTTCGCTGAAGGCAGCGGAGCTGATCGACTACGGTGCGAGCCCTCGTGCGACCCTGGCACTGGCTTTCTTGGCGCGCGGCCGAGCGCTCCTGGATGGGCGGGATTTTGCTCTGCCGGATGATGTACGGGCGGTCGCCGCACCGGCGTTGCGCCACCGCATCGGATTCAACTACCGGCTCGCGACGGAAAACGTGAGCGCCGACGTCGTCATCGACGCGATGATCGCCGCGATTCCTGCGCCGTGATCACGATTCGCGACGCGCTGTTACGAGCGCGGCGGCGGCCGCGTCATTTCGGGGCCGGATCGCCGACGATCNNGGATCGATTGGGCCTCGACCGCCCGCTCGGGCGAGCTTCAGACGCGCGTCGTGCTCGAAGATGTGACGCTGACGTTGGCAGCGATCCTCGACGCCTCGCCGTCGATGCAAGTCGGCCGAAAACGGCCGTTGCTGGCGGCGGCACGCGAGGCGCTGGCCGAGTGGTTCGGCGCCGCGACCGCGGAGGATCGCTGCATTCGAGTTGGCGGCGGCTCGATTACGCCGGCCGCGCTGCAGCGAGGGTCGCGGCGTGCGGTTGCGCTGCGCGATGATGGCGGTGAGTTCGATTTGACGCGAACTATGCGTACGGCCTACGCCGCGCTGCCGCGAGGAACGGCGCTCCTGGCAATCTCGGATTGGTACGATCTCGACGCGGCCTTGGATCGCGAGCTGGCCGGGCTCGGCGCGCGGTTCGACTGCACCGCGTTGATCGCGCGCGACCCGTGGTACGAGCAGCTTCCTCTGGCCGGCATCGTCCGCTTGCGCGGAGCCGAAGGTGGAGTGGCGCGAGGCTACATCGGGGCGCGCGAGCGGGCGGCATATCACGCGGCCGTTCGCGCACGAGANNTTGGCGGCGGCCTTTGGATTGCGGTCGTGACGATCGACCATCCGCTGCGCCTCGGGCTCGGGGTCGTCGTCCTCATCGTTTTTGCGGTCCTTTATGGGATGCTGCAGCGGCGCGCCACGACGCAAGACCTGGCCTATTCAAACATCGCGTTCTTCACAGACGCGGCGAAGCCGAGAACCTGGATCCCACGTGCGTTGCAGATGCTTTGGCTCGTTGCCTTCGCAGCCTTGGTCCTCGGCGTAGGCGGTCCGCACCTACAGCTGATGCTTCCGGCCCACGACGGCAGCGTCTTCATCTGCATCGACACATCTGGATCCATGGCCGCGACCGACGTTTTTCCGACGCGCGCGGAAGCCTCAAAAGCCGCGGCGCGGGCCTTTATTGGCGAGAGCCCGTCGGGTACGAAGATTGGAATCATTTCGTTCGCCGGTGCGGCGGGAGTCGTCGTGCCGCTAAGCGCAGATCATCAAGCCATTCTCTCGGGGCTCGATGAAATTCCGCCGCCTAACGGTGCCACTGCAATTGGCGATGCACTCGCGCTCGCCGCGCGAATGCTGCCTCGCAGCGGCCATCGCGCCATCGTTCTCATTACCGACGGCGTCAACAATAGCGGGAGCGACCCGATGGAAGTTGCGCAAAAGCTAGGTATCCAGCACATCCCGGTTTACACCGTCGGCATCGGCACCCAGAACGGCGGCCTGATTCCGGGAACAAACGAAGAGGCCACGATCGACGAGGACGCGTTGCGCGGTTACGCGCAGGCCAGCGGCGGCGCCTACGCGCGAGTCGAGAATGCGACCGAGTTGCGCGACGCGCTCTCCACTCTCGGCCGAACGACGTCGCTTCAACGCAAAGGCATCGATGCATCGCTGCAGTTCGCGGTCGCGGGCGCCTTGGGAATGGTGTGCGCGTTTCTGGCCGGTTTGGGGTTGGGGCGGTACCCGTGAGCGACAGTCCGATTGCACGGCTGACGGAGTGGATCGAGGAGGCGGGCGGTGCAAACCGCATCGAGGCGATTGCGATGTGCCTGGCGACCGCCGGCGCGAACGATCGTCCCTCGGCACGCATGGTGTTATTGCGCGGCCTCGACAGCCGCGGGCTGCGCTTCTTTACGTCCTACGAGAGCCGCAAGGGCCGCGAACTTGCCGAGAATCCGTTCGCCGCGGCGCTGTTCTATTGGCCGTGGCTGGAGCGCCAAGTGCGGATCGAGGGCGCGGTCTCGATGCTTTCGGAGAGCGACTCCGACGAATACTTCGATGCGCGGCCGCGCGGGCATCAGTTGGCGGCGTGGGCCTCCGAACAGAGCGCGCCGATCGAATCTCATGCCGTGCTTGAAGAGCGCTTCGCGCACTTCGAGCAACGTTTCGAGGGTGAAGCCGTTCCGCGGCCGCACTCCTGGGGCGG
>PKWF01000137.1:5473-5699 GCA_003133185.1 Vulcanimicrobiota bacterium
AAACGCAGCGGAAACGACTGGGAGATGACGCGGCTTCAGCCCTAACGTCCTTCGAGAGGGACTCACAGGCTATTCCGATAAAACAACGGCCCGAGCATGTCGCGCCGGAATGTCATGGTCATCGGGTCGGGGCCGATCGTTATCGGCCAGGCTGCTGAGTTCGATTATGCAGGCGTGCAGGCGTGTCGTGCGCTGCGTGAGGAAGGCCATCGCGTCGTCCTCGTCA
>PKWF01000048.1 GCA_003133185.1 Vulcanimicrobiota bacterium
CGAAGTGTCGAAGACGTCCGACGACACGGCAACGGGGATATCTTCGAGCGGATGGGTTCCGAGCAGACGACGCACAGCGTAACCTGCGCTCAGCAGACGCGATGCCTCATCCCGTGAGATCGAAGCGAAGTCCCGTTCGACGACGGCCGGATCCCAGTCCCAAGCTTGACTTCCAGTGCCATCAACCGCCATCGCCGTCAATGCCTCGATCTGAGCAGCGCTGGGCCGCGTCGTATGGTAAAGATCGCAGAGCGCATTCGCGTGGTCTGCAGCATCGTTGAACATCCATGCTTTGGTGACAGGATTCCAGATACCGTTGCTGGCCTTCATGGCCGTGCGGCAGAACTTCGTGTGGTCATCGCAGATCGTGTAAAGCATTTTCGAACCCTCTCTCCGCCCAGGGGCGGNNGCGGTTGCTGTTGATGGGTCCGTAAACGCTGCGAGCGCGGCGGAAGGCAAGGGGCGGCGAAGCCGAGTGAGAACCGGAGCGCAGTGCAGGCTCGGAGCGGCCCTTGCCTTCCGACGTGATCGCAGCGAGGATCCAGTCTCAACAGCAATCGTCCCTGGGCGGAGAGAGGCCTACAGTGCTCTCGCGACCACGTCTACGCGGCTCTCAAGCCGGCTGCTCAAGACGCTGTCGCGCCATCCGCAACCGCAAGAACATCACCGTGGCCAGTTGACGTTTGAGCGCTCGAATCGCTCCGCGATGCGTTTTTCCCTCGCCACGCTTACGCTCATAATAATTTCGTCCAACATGGCCGGCTGTTCGAATCTGTGTCAGCGCGACGACATGTAACGCGCGGTTCAATTGGCGATTGCCACCGAGGTTCAATCGGACGGTATCGAAGTGCCGACCGCTTGAGCACGGAACCGGAGCGGCGCCTGCCCGCATGGCGAAGGCCGCCGCACTTCGGCACGTCATGAGATTTCCCGAGTGACCAACGAGCCCCGCTGCAACAATCGTCGACACGCCACGAATATCGCAAAGCTCAGGAACGAGCCGGGCGACGAAAGGGCGGAGTCCACGCTCGAGCCTCTTGATGGTCTGATTGAGGCGCTGTACGTCGCTCAGCGCTTCTTCGATATCGTCAACAAGAGCATCCACCGTGTAGCTACTGCCACGCAAAGCCTTTACGCGCGATAGAATACGCGCCGCAGCCACATCTGAATTAAGCCGGATCGGCAGCTGACCTAACGCTAAACGGATTGCGATCGCACGGGCTCGGTTAATCGCCTCCGAGCGTTGCCGGACAAGGCGATCACGGCGATCGTAGAGTAATCGCACCGCTTCTTGCTCATCGAATTGCTCGTATTTCGCTAAGCGCCCAGACTCACGTAAGACCGCCTCCGCGATCGCTTGAGCGTCCAGAACGTCGGACTTCCCCAGACGGCTAGCGTGTCTTCGATGCCGCTTCGTAAACGCACCGGGAACCTCGTAGACGACGACACCGGCTTTGAGCAGCGCGTTGGCAAAGCCATAGCCATACAGCCCGGTTCCCTCCAGCCCCCATTCCACCTCATCAAATCGATTCGCATGCTCGATAGCTTGGGCATAGCCTTGCTCGCTCGCGGGAATCGTGAGTTTGGACAGCACCGTTCCGACGGCGTCGACAAAAACGATAGAATGCGTCTTCTTGTGGCAATCGACGCCTGCGACGACCCGCATGTATCCTCCCTTTCCAGCTAGATGACGGTGCGCCGACGCTCCTATATTGGGACAGAATCATACGACTTACGAGTCAATGCGCCACCGCGTTAGGGACATACGACCGCGAGAAGCGAGTCGCACGACGCCCTGAACCCACCGACCGTTCTCGCTGATGCCACGAAGGCTGGACCGGAATGAGTCAGAGTGGGCTAGCCCCAAGGGTAACATATAGGACCGGAAGCCGGTCCTTGCNNCAGTAAAAGAAACACCCTCGCCGTTCTAACGATATAGAAACGCTCCGGCGCCCCCGAACCCAGCAGAAAACAAGAGAGTGTCGCCATCCCAGTGCGCAGGTAAATCCGGGTCGCGTATTTCGAAAATCTCTGCGGGATCAGTGCATTACGGATTTCTCGGAAACTGGCAATCGTCTCTGGTGTCAACTCCCCCGATTCTGCGTGTCAGTGCCCGAGTTGAAAACAAGTACTGTCGAATAACCGAGGGCGGTTCTTTCGCGCTTCCATCCGTCGCGAACGCGCGTACGCGATGCGCGCGACGAGGGTGCTCGTACGGTCGCGATAGGCATTACGTAATATACTACCGCCTTTCCGCAGCAGGTTCCGACGGATCAGTTGGCCTGTTCCCTGCCCCTCGCCCGACGCAACATCAGGTCGCGATACACCAGCAGCATGTCGTCGCAGACGGTCTCGATTTCCCGCCAAAGGGCCGCGTTGGGCTTGCTCTTCTTCACCACGACCGTCTCCGTCAGGAGGTCGATGTACCACACCGCGTCGATGTCGGAGTAGGCTTCCCGTAGAGCGCGCAACGCGATCTCGGACTCGACCTGACCGTAGACCTTGAGCTTGTCCGCGTTGGTCGAAACCTCCGTGGCGACGTTGAAGGCGATTCCGAGCCGCAGAGTGGAGCTTCTCGTCTTCAGAGACGCTAGGAAGTCGAGCGAGACCTTGACGGGGACGCGGGAGATGACGGTCCGGAGCTGCCGCGGTCTCACGTCGTCGAAGGCGAGCGTCGGACCGAAGGTCTTCAAGTGCTTGGCGGCCCGTAGCAGCGCCGTGCGCTTCGAGCGGTCGCTCCGGGATTCGTTCGGCGGCACGTCCGACGCGGAAAGGATCGCCTCGGCGAGGGTGTCTTCGAGCCGGCGGCCTCGGTAGTATTCGAGGACAAGCTGCTTGGCCGGCCACGGCGTGATGGTTTTCGGCTTGCTCTCGTCGGGAAAGGCGTAGTCCGCCACGATGGCCCGGGCCCCGACGCGGGTCGCCAGCTTGAACTTCGCGATGCCCCGCGAGTTCACGGTGAACGGCGGCTTCGAAGTGCCTCCGACGACGGTTAGTTGAGCCATGACGGCCTCCCACTAATAAGGAAAGAATCTCTTCGAACAGACGATGCGAACGCCTGTTCGGAGACGTTAGAATCGCACGGTTCGGACCCCGCCGACTGGCCGCCCTCCGCGGTACTCCTCGATCCGGAAGAGCCGGTAGTCCGCGTTGAGCACAAGGAACAATCCCAGCGCGTAGCCGCTCACGAACGGCAGCCGCCCTTCCCCCTGCGCGGGAAACACCGCCTCTCGCGCCCGATCGCGCGGCAGCGTGAGAATCCGAAGTCTGGTGCGGTCGTCGTCCTTGTCGGCCTTGGGCGCGCGCGACTTCTTCATCTCCAGCGCGATGAGGTTGTCGGCCTCCGCTCGCCGGTGGACTACGAGGTCGCACTCTATGCGGATGCGGCCGTCGTCCTCGCCGAGCATGTACTTCACGTCCTGGCCGTTCATGCGGTTGTAGTCCGGATCGAGGTCGTACCGACCGAACCCGAATCGCTGTTTGACAGATTCCAGATGGTGCATCAGCCGCGCGCAGAGATTGCGTTCGGCCACGCCGCTCAGAATGTGCTCCGTCTCGCGTTCGACGAACGCTGCGAATCCTGCGTTGAAGAAATCGAGCGGTTCGTACGGCATCGACGCCCGGTTCTTTCTCCGAGCGTTGCTCTCCCGCGATTCGCCGGAGCCCTACTTCTTGCTGCCGTTCGTCTTATGGTCGGCCAATACCGAAGCCGCCACGACACGCTCTTGCTTGTTGCCGGTGTGCATCAGAGATGCCGCAACGGAGGCCACGTCGCTGCTCGTGTGCGCGATCGGCTTATGCGCGCGGGGCGAGGTGCGGGTATCCGATAGCGCCGCCGCGGCAACCTGACGCACGTCCGGCTTCGGACTGTGCATCAGCTTGGCGGCGATGTGATCGACCTGTTTACTGGTATGCCCGTGCGGCTTTGCGCTCTTGCTCAAGACTGAATCTCCTTCGATTGTGCAGTACGCTTTAGAACGCCTCGCCGAATCTGATGACGGCGAAGAGTGCTTGCATCCCACGCCCAAACGTGGGGTGTTCGTAGAATCGCTCCACGAGCAGCACCATACTGATTAGGCCGGCTGCGGCGTAGAGCAAGTGCTCGACCTTCATGTGATTTCTCCTGTCAACTCGCGTAGGCAAGACCCGTCCACCAGGACTGGTCGTAACGCACGACGAGGACTGCGCGTTTTTTGCCGGTTTGGGATGCAGCGACATCCGCGACGGATCTGACTTCGTCGCCGGATTGCGGAGTCGCGACGACATATTCGGCGGTGGGCAGCGCGTAGTCGGTGCCCGATCCGGACCTTATCGTCCGCTGGAACCCCCTGCGGCTCATCGCTTCGTGAAGAGCCTCGTAGTCGTCACGGTTGGCCCCGTGCAGTTCGACCCGAACCAGATACATCATCATGAAATTCGCCTCCGGCTCCAAGTGTACGCATGTCCGCGTACATTGTCAACACCGGGGGTTGGCGGAGCGGTTTCTAGCGCTTCGTACGGGGTCGGGGGGCCTTTTCGAGCCGTTGGAGGGTGCTTCCGATCACGGCCTCCATCTCGTCGGGCGGAAGGTCGGCCAGCTTGCGGAGCAGCGTTCCGAGCGACGGGGTCTTGCGAAGCCGGCGTTCCGTACCGCCGCCGAAACGGCCGGCGAGGCCCATCATCTGATCGAAGTCGAGCGATACGATGTCGCACGCTTCGCGCAGGACCGATTCGCTAGGGATGCGGCGATCGTTCTCGATGTCGCTAACGTATGAAGGGCTCTTGTCGAGCAGACCGGCGAATTTCCGCAGGGTCAGCTTCTTGGCGGTACGGGCTTCTCGAATCCGGTCGCCGAGACTATCCGAACTGCTCATGTTCGCGGACAAGCGTACACGCGATCGGCCAATCAGTCAAATAGCCGAATCGGCGACCTACTTGCCCGTCTCGGTGACGCGGGCCATCACGGCTCTCTGATGCGCGCCGAGTGCGGTGAGGGAGGCGAACGTGCCGCAATCGGCGTTGACCCTTCGCATATCGCCGGGGACCGACTTGCATTTGCGTAGTTCGAATTCCCGACTCTTTCTGCGCACCGTGACTTGGAAGATGCCTCCCGGACTTCCGGGCTTGGGTCCGTCCGCCAACCCTGTCCAGCGCTCTTCGTTTCCGACCGATTGCAGAGTCCAGTTGCATTTGATGGGCACGGCCTCCAGGGCGTGGCGCAGTTCGTCGACGTCGGCGTAGCGCTTGGATGCGTCCACGTGCATCGCTTTACGGAGCACGCGCTTGAGCTTGTCGTGCACGAACGGTTGGAACTCGTCGCGGGCGGGGAAGCGGCCGCGCGAAATGCGTTCGGCCAGCTCGTCCTCGTCGCCGATCCACTCCACGTAGGACGACCCGTTGATCAGTTCGTGGAGCGAAACGCCAAGCGAGTAGATGTCGGTCGCGACGGTTGTGGGGTTTCCGTCCGCCACTTCGGGTGCGGCGTACACCAGCGTGCCGGCTCCGCTTGCGCCGCCTACCGCCCCCGGGACGCACAGTCCGAAGTCCGAGAGCTTCGTCCGCGCGTCCGAAACGAGGATGTTCGCCGGCTTGATGTCGCGATGGATGTATCCTTTGCCGTGGGCATGCGCGGCCGCGAAACAGGCGGCGGAAAAGCGATGAACCGCCTCGCGTAGCGGAAGAAAGGCTTCCTTCTGCAGCGCGTCGTCAAGGGAACCGTCGTCCATGTATTCCATG
>PKWF01000221.1:0-6942 GCA_003133185.1 Vulcanimicrobiota bacterium
GGCTGGCAGATCGTGCTCGTCGGAAAGGCGACGGACCCGAGCGGATTTGGCGGAGCGTCGTTCTCGTCGCTAACGTTGGATGCGCGTGACGCCGAGCTCAACAAAGGCGCCGTGCAAGTCCCCGATCCGTTCTTCAAAAACGTCTTGATGCGCGCCAGCTACCGCGTCTTTGCGCTCTTGCGCGAGCGCGGGATCGCGGCTGCTTTTAAAGATCTCGGCGCGGGCGGAATCGTGGGATGTTCGGCGGAGATGACGGCACATGGCGGCTACGGCGCGCAGATCGAACTGAGCAGAGTCAACGTTGGGGTCGAGGGTATGCCGCCCGAAGTCATCGCCGTCGGCGAGACGCAGGAACGGATGATGTGGGCGGCGCCGCCGGATTTCGTCCCGGAGCTGCTGCGTATATATAATGAAGAGTTCGGTCTGCCCGAGGTGGCGTACAACGCCGGCGCCGCCGTCATCGGCGAGGTGACCGCGGAGCGGCGTTACGTTCTAAAATATCGCGAGCGCGTCGTGATGGACGTCGAGAGCGAGTTTCTCACCGGAACGATCAACGACGAGCTGCCGTATACGGAGAAGATCTATCACGGCGCATCCCCGCAGGAGCTTCCGGCCGTGGACATCGAGGGAATCTTCCCGCGCGTGCTGGCGCACCGCGATGTCTGCTCGCGCGAGCCGCTCTATCGGCGTTACGATTCCGTCGTTCGAGGCCGTACCGTTCTGCCGCGCGGCGCGGCCGACGCCGGCGTGTTGGCACCGGTCCCGGGTTCGCGCCTCGGGGTAGCGCTCGCCGTTGCGGGCAATCCGCGATACGGGCGCATCGACCCCGCGTTTGCTGCCGAGCAGGCCGTGCTCGAAGCGATGCGGCGCGTCGTGGCCGTAGGCGCGCATCCGATCGGGCTGACCGATTGCCTCAACTTCGGCAATCCCCGCAAAGCAGAGCAGTACGGCGAGTTCGTCGCGGCAACCGAGGCATTGGCACGTGCTGCAACGGAGCTCGATCTGCCGTTCGTCTCCGGAAACGTCAGCCTCTACAACGAAGTGGCAACCGGCCGAGCGATACCGCCTTCGGCAATCGTGGCCTGCATCGGATCGATCGACGATATCGCGAAGGTCATCACCCCGGGTTTTAAAGCGGCCGGCTCGACGCTGCTGTGGGTCGGAAACCGGGAGCTCGTTGGGGGCGGGTCGGTTCTGGCGGAGTTGCTCGGCATCAAGGGAGCGCTTCCGCACATCGAATACGATGCCGAACGCGCCGCGCTTGCCATTGTCAGAGATGCAATTGCGCGCGGAGTTATGCGCTCGTGCCGGGTTGTCGCCGATGGCGGAATGTTAACCGCGGTTGCGCGCCTGGCCTTCGATGCTTTGCTAGCGGGGCGCAAGGTTGGGGCCGAGATCGACTTTGGCAACCCGCTCTGCGAAACCGGTGGATTCGTCTGTGAAGTCGCCGGCGATAGTGGAATGGACGTAACCGGAACGCTCCAAATCGGCACGACGATCGATGCGCCCGAACTGGTCGTCAACGGCACGCGCTTCGATGTCGAGCGGTTGTACGAGACCTGGTCGCAGCCGTTAGCGCAGCTCTATCCATGAGCGCCAGAATTGCGGTTCCGGTCTTTCCCGGAACGAACTCCGAAGACGAAACGCTGCGGTTGTTGCGCGACTGCGGCGGCAACGCGGAGCTCGTCCATTGGTCGCAGGCGGACAGCCTCGCGCAGTACGACGCCTACGTGCTCTCCGGCGGCTTTGCCTATGAAGACCGCATTCGCGCCGGGGCAATTGCCGCCCACGACCGCATGATGGATACCGTCATTGAAGCGGCCGGGAATGGAAAACTCGTTTTCGGCATCTGCAACGGTGCGCAGATTCTGCTCGAAGCGGGTCTCGTGCCGGGGACGGGCTCGATCCGCCGGCCGACTGCCGCTTTTACTCGCAACGCGCCGGCGCCGCACTTTGTCTGTCGCCACGTCTACCTGAAGCTCGCAATCGAGCCCGCGCGTTGCGCGATTACGGCGGCGTTGCCGGAGGATGCGATCGTGCCGGCTTGGGCCGCGCATGCCGAGGGACGCCTCGCTGCCGCGCCGGAGCATTTGCGTGAAATCGTAGCGGGCGGCCATCTCGCTTTTATCTACGCGCATTCAACCGGCGCGGTGGATCAAGCCGCGGTCCCCAACGGGTCGGCGCTCGGTTGCGCGGGTTTGGTGAATCGCGAAGGTAACGTGCTAGCAATCATGCCGCATCCCGAGCGTGACGCCTGGAACTTCAACCACCTCGACCGCCGCGAAGGCGACGACGTGCTCGCAACGTCCGGCGGTTCGGCCCTCTTTCGCAGCTTCGTCCAGGCGCTTGCGTCATGACTGGTGTCGCGATCGGCCTCAAGATTCCCGACAACACCGCCTTTACGGCAGCCGTCGCGCTGCGCAGGCTCGGCATCGCCGTGGAACGAGTCGAGCGCAGCGAGATTTGGTTCTTCGAGGATCAGGGGAGCGCGCTAATCGAGCGCGTCAAGGCCGACGAAACGATCTTCAATCCGAACAAACATCGTGTGACCCTGCTCGACGAAGCGGTTCCGCGCTCCGGTGAAGTTTGGATCGAGCCGCTCGAAGCTCGTCTTCCTGACCCTTCCACAAGCTCTGGAGAAGGACGAAGGCCGGCAGCTACTGCCTGGCGCCTCTTCGGCCCCAACGAAGCAACCCTCGATCGCGAGTCGCTCGCTGCCGCAGCCGAACGCCTCTTGTGCAATCCGGCCATCGAACGAGCCGTTTATTAATGCGTGGCACGCTCAAACGGGACATTCCACGTGCGAGCGAGTAGTTTAAAAGCGCGCATATGAACCGGCCGTATACCATCGCGACCTTGGGCTCCCATTCGGCCCTGCAAATTCTCAAAGGCGCCCACGATGAAGGCTTCAGAACGCTCGCGATCTCGAATCGCGACACCGAGCGGCTCTACCGCTCGTTCGCGTTCGTCGACGAAGTAATCGTGCTGGAGCGCTACTCCGAGTTCATGACGCTGATGGACGAGCTCGATCGTCGCAAAGCGATCATCGTACCGCACGGATCCTTTGTGGCCTATCTTTCGCTCGAGCAGCATAAGAAAATGACGGTTCCTTACTTCGGGAATAAGGCGGTCCTCGATTGGGAGGCCAGCCGCGAGCTGCAACGGCAGTGGCTTTCGCGGGCCGGCCTCAAGCTGCCGCGGCAGTTTCGCTCCGGCGCGGAAATCGACCGGCCGGTTATCGTCAAGCTTTACGGGGCGGCGGGCGGAAAAGGCTACATGTTCATTAGAGACGCCCAAGACTTCGAAGCGCGCGCCACGCATCTCAAGGAAGCCTACATCATTCAGGAATACATCATCGGCGTACCGCTCTACATTCACTACTTCTATTCGCCGCTGCAGAACAAGCTCGAAATTATGTCGATGGACCGCCGTTACGAGACCAACGTCGATTCGCTGGGCCGCATTCCCGCGGCGGCGCAGGAAGGCATGGACGTTAGCCCCTCCTACGTCGTGGTCGGCAATCAGCCGGTCTCGCTTCGCGAGTCTATGCTTGCCGAAGCGCTGCGCATGGGCGACGACGTGGTGCGGGTCAGCAAAGAAATCTGCGGCCCCAAGGGCCTCTTCGGCGCGTTCTGCATCGAGACCATCATCACGCCCGACATTCACTTCTACGTCATGGAGATCTCGGCACGGATCGTCGCCGGAACGAATCTCTTTATCGACGGCTCTCCTTATTCGTACCTGAACTACTCCGAACCCATGTCCACGGGGCGCCGGATCGCCCGCGAGATCAAGAACGCATTGCTGACCAACAATCTTGGTTTGGTGCTGGATGATTCAAGCGTGGTCTAGGGTTGTGGGCGCCGCCGTCCTCTGCGGACTCGTGGTGCTGCCCGCGAAGGCGAGTTCGGCGCTTGAAGCCGATCCGGCGGTCCTCTACGCCCAGATGAAGGACGCTTACGCGAAGGATGCCGCCGCCGGCTGGAACTTTCGCGCCCAGGAGATCTACCTGGCGACGATTTTCAACGCCGGCCGCGCGTACTCGCTGCAGTATCCGAGCGATCCCAACTACGGCGTGCTCGCGACCTTGACCGTACAGATCGGAAGCGGCCTGCACTACAATCCGCTAACCAATCACGACGGCGCGGTTTGGTGGGTGCGAGAAGCGGCCGATTGGGCCATGAAGCACTCGGAGGATTTTACGACGGTCTCGCAGGCGCAGGCGCTGCTGACCCGCGTGAACTCCGAAGACGATCCCGAACAGCTCGCGCGNNTGATCCGCGTGGAAGCGAATTGGCGTGGCTGGCTGCTGACGCACGATCCAGCCTGGCGAAGCCTGGCCTTCGAGCGGGCCGCCGCTCCCAGTTTTCCGGTCGCGCATCTCCCGACGAACTGGGGAAACGAGCTCGTTACCTCGGCACAACGAGCATCGCCGGATAACGACGGTTACACCGCCGGCGACCTCGCGAACGCGCAGACTTTTCTCGCGCGTTTGAAGGCGGTCGATCCGATTCGCGTTATCGCGACCGTCACCGCGGTTCCGCACGACGTCTACCTTACGACGCTGGCGCCGGCCGATGAGTACTTCGGACCGCGGGGTATGTCGATTCTCGAGATCGAGAACCGCCTCAAGCGGATCAACTACATGTTGAACTACGATTATGGGAATCGCGAGAGCGACGAGGCGTTTGGCGTCGCGAAGGCGATCGTGGCCATGCAGGAGGTGTATCCGCACGATCGCGACCTGCCGATGCTGCTCTACTCATGTTACACGACGCTGCAGCGAATGAGCGACGATCAGTCTCGCCGCGCGGCCGGCCAACTGAAGGCGATCTTGACGGTAGAATACCAGGATAGCCCTCAGGCTCGAGAGCTGCTGCGCAGTTCGTGATCGCGCGGTAGTCGCGAGGCAACGGCGGAGATTCCGTGCTCGTCGATCGGCTGCAGTTCGCCTTCACGATCATGTTCCATTACCTCTTTCCAATTGGAACGATGGGGCTGGCGCCGTTCGTGGCTGCGTACACCTGGAAGGCGGCGCGCAGACGCGATGAAGAGGCCGGGCGGATCGCCGCCTTCTGGACGAAGATCTTTGCGATCAACTTTGCAGCCGGCGTCGTCACCGGCATCCCAATGGAGTTTCAGTTCGGTACGAACTGGGCGGCCTTTTCTCGCAACACCGGTTCGGTGGTCGGTCAACCGCTAGCGATGGAGGGCATGTTCGCCTTCTTTCTCGAGTCGGTATTTCTCGGCGCGCTGCTTTATCGGCGGCGAGGTTTGCCTTCGACGTTCGTCGCGTGGGCCGGCGTGATCGTCTGCGCGGGCGCTTGGCTCTCGGGATTCTTTATCGTTGCGACCAACGCCTGGATGCAGCACCCGGTCGGTTATCGCATCGCGGCCGACGGCACGATTCTTTTGGAGAACATCTGGCGCGTGCTCTTTTCGCCGTTTGCGTACTGGCAGTTTGCGCACGTGCTCTCCGGCGCGATTCTTGCCGGAGGTTTCATCGTGGCCGGCGTCGGCGCTTATTACTTGCTTTCACGCCGGGATGAGGCGATCGGGCGGCGGCTCGTTCGCGCTGGGACGATCGTGGCCTTCGCCTTTGCGCTGATCGTGGTATTTCCGACCGGCGATCGTAACGGGCGAGACGTGACGCAGTATCAGCCCGTCAAGCTCGCCGCCGAAGAGGGCCTCTTCACGACCGAGCGCGAGGCGCCGCTAGCGATCATCGGGATGCCCGACGTCGCGCGCAAGCGGTTGATCGATCCGATATTCGTCCCCGATTTCTTGAGTTTTCTCAGCTACGGAAACTACAAAGCCAACGTCAATGGCCTCGACGCGTACGCGCGCGAGCTGTGGCCGCCCGTCGAACTGACTTACTATGCGTATCACATTATGGTCGGTCTCGGTACGATCTTCGCCGCGGCCACAACGGTCGCGGTTATTCTGCTGGCGTTTGGAAGGCTTTGGAGCGCTCGCTGGATGCTTTGGATTCTGATGCTGCTCATGCCCTTTCCGTTCATTGCCAGCGAAGCGGGTTGGGTGGCTACCGAGGTTGGTCGCCAGCCCTGGATCGTTTACGGTTTGATGAAGACGGCGGCGGGCGGCTCGCCGACGGTTTCGAACGGGGAGACGATCTTCACGCTAATCGGCTTTGCAGGCATGTATTTCTTGCTCGGCTTTCTCTTCTTGTATCTCACGCTGCGGGAGATCGGGTTGGGTCCATCGCGGGAGAGGCCCGCGTGAGCGTCGCGGCCTTTGTTACGATCGCGTTCATGTTCGCGATGTACGTGATGCTCGACGGCTACGACCTCGGCGTGGCAACCGTCGGCGCGCTGATCGCGCGCGGCGAGCGCGACCGTGGCGCGGCCATGGCCAGCATCGGTCCGTTTTGGAACGGCAACGAGGTCTGGCTCATCGCGGCGGCGGCGGCGCTCTTCGCGCTCTTTCCTNNCCGTCGGAGATTTGGCATCAGTTTTGGGATGCCGCGTTCGCGGTTTCAAGCGCGCTCCTGATCTTCGTTTTCGGCGTCGCATTGGGGAATCTGTTACGCGGCGTGCCGCTCGACGCGGCGGGCTACTTTTCGGGGACATTCGCATTCTTGCTCAATCCGTACGCCTTGCTCGTCGGCGTCTTCGCGCTGGCGACGCTCGCCCAGCACGGCGCCGCCTTCGCCGCTCTGCGACTCGACGGCGATCTTGGCTTGCGAGCCGCGCGAATGCTGCAGGCACTTTGGTGGGCGGTCTTGCCGCTGTACCTCGCGGTTACGGCCGCAACGTTTGCGGTGCACGGCGGCGTCGCGCGCTGGCTCCTGGCGATGCCGCTGCTTTCGCTCGCCGCGCTTGCCGGCGTGTGGTGGAGTGCGCGATCGCGGCGTCCCGAGCGCGCTTTCGCGATGTCGCTGGCCTTCGTCGCGACGCTCTTGACCGCGGCCGCCGGCACCCT
>PKWF01000221.1:7014-7201 GCA_003133185.1 Vulcanimicrobiota bacterium
TTCGCGGCTGACGCTTTGCTCCATCGGCAGCCATTCGGCTCTGGACGTTGCCTCCGGCGCGCGCGCGCAAGGACTGCGCAATCTGATCGTCACGGCGAAGGGGCGCGAAAAAACCTATACCCGCTACTTTCTCCGCGAGGAAAGTCCGGTGGGCCGCGGCTGTGTGGACGGCGTGCTCGAGCTGCAA
>PKWF01000023.1 GCA_003133185.1 Vulcanimicrobiota bacterium
AGGCTCCGCGCTCGTCAGATAAAAGAGGACATCAAAGGCCTGCGCGACGCGACCGAGGACGTTAAGCGGTACGCCGATCTCGTCGCGCACAACGCGAGGGAAAAGCCAGCGCCTGTGGCCTTCTCCGTCATCTCCTCGGCNNGCTGTCGTTCGCGCTGGTTGACGCGTACAGGTTCTTCAACCGGCCCTTCGCGATAGCGGGAATCGCAGATACCGTTGCTCGCACTTCTCGGCTACTCAATCCGAGGATCACGTCTGAAAGATTGGCACTCATGGGCGTGATTATAACGCGGCTCCGATGTTATACGGAGCCGTGGATGCGTTGAAAACTCTNNAGCGCCAACGGGAATCGAACCCCTCCTCTGCGGTCCCGGCCGATCCCGAGCATTGACGAAAACGCTTATTCTATCGGGATTCCGGCGCTTCACCGTTCCAGCCGATTCCGAACCAATACCGCGGCGATTAGGCCGCTCCGTGACAGATCTGTGACAAGATCGGGGCTTTAAACCCGTTGTTGCAGCTCCTCCCTATCGAGGATCAAGGCCGGCGGCCCCACGTCCGTCGGCCAAGGCGCTCTCGCCGGACTAAGCAGAGTCGGTCCTCGGCATTCACACAGTCGGCGAGCCCGGCCGGTTTCGTGCCCAACCTAAGGGCGATCGGCTTATCCAACCAGCCCCTTAGCGACGCGTCCGATTGCCTTCTTACGCTCGACTGGATCGCGCGGCACGAGTAGCGCCACAACGTCGTAGCCGACGGCGTCAGCCATTTCGCGGACGCGCCCAAGTTTTGCTGTACTTAACCCGCCCGATAAATCGCGAGATATTGAGGCCGGCTTTCGGTTGACACGCCGCGCCAGTTCCGCGGCCGAAATATGTTGCTGCTCCATTGCGTCGATGAATTGCTGTTCCAGCCGCAACTCTTCCAGATAGCGGTCGATGCGGGCGGCCCTCTGCGGGTCCTCACGCAGGCGGTCATACATGCTGCGCTTACCTTGCGCTTGTCTCGCTCGCCGTGCCTCAGTTGCGTTCATAGTACTCACCTCGTTGCGTTCGTCGAACATAGTCGTCCATGGCCGCGATCGTTCGTCGAACTGACGCTTTTCCGATCTTGTCCAGTTTCTGTTTTTGTTTCGGGTAATAGTCGCATACGATCCAGACGTCAGCGCCGGCGTGAAAGACGGTAAAGCGATGCTTGCCGGCCTTGATCGCGAGAATCTTTGGATCATCGTGCTCTTCGTTGACCCGAGACTTGGCGATGTGCTTGCCGCGTTCGAGGTCGCCCCAGTATTTGACGGTGGCCAGAATCGCGTCTTGATCGTCCTCGTCGAGCTCCTCGAACGCATCCCTACCGAGCATCTCGTCGTCGGCGTTCCAGTACCACTCGAAGCTGCGCGTCGTGCCAACGTAGATATCGAGGTCGTCGCTGGTCCGCTTCACGCACCCGCAATAATAACACTAGCGTTAACATATTACAAGCATCGGCTGGCACTCGTTCACTTCGGGGCTTTGTTCCGAGAGAAGCTTGCCCCGCGCTTGCTTGGTCCGCCTTGGGACGCGGGTTGTCCAGGATTGCTCGAGCCGCCTTAGAGAAACGCGAACCGCCCATGGCAAAGGCTGCAAACGATGCTGAGGTGGTATTCCTCCGGAAGCCAGCTCGCAAACCTGGACGCACAACGAGCCGCCGTCGAAGCGCGGCTTGCAGCCGTACCCCTGTTCGTTTAGTTCGGGCAGTTCGCGAAGGCGAGCGCGTAGAGTCGCACGTTCGGACCCGATCTCTGCTAGTGTTTCCGGCCGATAAAACGTGAACACTTGGCGGCTCGCAGGGTCTGCATCGAAGCCGTTCGTGAAACGAGTTTCGACTCCGGTCGATTCAAACGCGAAAGGCAAGGGCTTCACGATCGCCGAGATTCCCTCGGGTAAGCCCGAGGTATACTTGGCCGACTGCCATTCGACGCCGGTAAGCGTCGAGCCGGCTTTCTTTGCTTCGATCACCCCGGCGGCATTGCGGTTGACGAAAAGGACATAGTCTGAGGTGTCGTAGCCTCCGCTCATCTTGAACTCGCGAACCGCGACGCCGATACCAGCGCCTAGATTCAGCTTCTTGTAGTCCTGGACGATCCACCCGCATGCCGCAAGCTGGCGGTCGATCTCAATCCGCGCCCGGGCTTCAGGGTCCAGGTAGTCCTCGACGGCCAAATGCCAACCCCATCAGCAGCGGAGCCACGGTAAGGTGCCTCCGTGGGAAGGTATACTGTGCCTAAGCCGCCGAGGCCTCGGCTAGGCCGCCTGAAGCGTGGTGAGCGAGCAACGCTACACTCCCGGCTGCCCGGAAATCTAGTTCACTAACGCAGGCACAAGTGCGGGAGCAATACGCGAAAAGTATAGCAATATGCTATACTATCAGCATGGGGAAGAACGAAGACATCCTTCGGGATGTCGCCGCCGAACACGAAGGTCTCCTTACGGCTGCGGAGGCAGAGGAAGCGGGCGTGTCGCGTGCCCTGGTCGTTCAGCTCGCCCATCGGGGACGGCTCGACCGGATCGCGCAAGGACTGTACCGATTCCCAAACTGGCCGACGACGCGCCTCCAGCAGTACCACGAGGCCGTGCTGTGGCCGCGGGCGCACCGCGACCTGGAGTACGCTCTGATCTCACACGACTCCGCCCTCGAACTATATAATCTGACGCAGCTCAACCCCGGTGTTATCCACGTCACACTTCCCCCGAAGACACGTATTTCGCGCGAAAGGCCGTCGTGGCTACGGCTTCACTTCGCAGACGTTTCCGAGAACGACCGAGCCTGGGAGCAAGGCATTCCGATCGTCACTGTGCCACGAGCAATCAACGACGTCGCGCCGACCCATGGTGTGGATTTGGTTCACCGTGCTGTAAGTGAGGCGCGCGAAAGGCACCTCCTACGCGAGGACGAGTTGCAGCGCCTTGTCGACAAGTTTGGGAACGACGTATTGGAACCCTACATTGCCAGCTAGCCAAAGCGAGCGGCGACGTGCGCTCGAACGGCGAATCACGAATGCCGCCAAGGAACGAGGTACGACGGCGGCTCGACTGCGCCGCCTCGTCGGATTCGCCGTGCTGTGCGAAACGCTCTCGGAGGCGGCGGCCCGCGGCATCATCCCGATCTTCTTCGTAAAAGGCGGTGTCGCGACCGAGCTGCGGCTCGGCCTCCTTGCCCGCGCGACTCGTGATCTCGATATCGGCTTATGCGCGCCGCCAAACCAGCTCTTGCCACTCTTTGATTCCGCGCTCGACGTCGGATTTGGTGACTTTCGCCTGCGTCGGCGCGGCGAGGCGCGCGCGCTGGAAAATGGCGCGGTCGCCTTGGAAATCGCGATAGCGTATCTCGGCCGGCCGTGGGCGACGGTCGACGTCGACCTCGCGCCAGCAACGCACGACTGGGAAACGGATTCCGTGCCGCCGATTGCACTCGCTGAACTCGGCCTGGAATCGCCCCGCTCCGTGCCATGCCTCGCGATTCCGGCGCAGATCGCACAGAAGATTCACGCGCTCACGGAGCCTGACCCTCGCGGCCGTCCGAATCCTCGCGCCCGGGACGTGCTCGACGTGCTTCTGCTTGTCCAGCGGGCCGAGATCGACGAGGCCGCAGTTCGGGCCGCCTGCGAGCGCGTCTTTTCCGAACGGGCAGGTCACGCTTGGCCACTCACTTCGTTTGCCTTTCCAGCCGCCTGGCATCGGATTCTTGCCGAGCTTGCACGCGAGGTACATTACGATACGGACGACCCTTCGGTTATCGAGCAACGTTTCAACTCGTATCNNCTCACTGAGTCGCGCTGAGCGGGGCCGTAGGTCCCGCGACCCCGACACGGCTGCGAATCCCCTTCGGGCTGAGTGTGGCGGCAGGCCACGCGACCCCGCTCCCTGGTTGTGCGTTTGTACGCACAACCACCGGCTTGCGTTATGAAAAGCCTTCGATACTCATCGGGCGGCAGTCACAGGAAGATAACGCATCGCTCAATGGCGTAATGCGCCAATGCAGCGTCAGAGCACTGGAAGTGCAGCGCGATCGTACCCAAACGTTACGCCTGCTGCTACAGCCCTGATCGCCGCAACGCAATGACGCAGCAATGCCACGCACATCAGAGTGCAATGCCGAGTCATTGGCCGTGTCATCGACGTGGTAGTTGGAGTGAGAAGACGTGCGACAAGCCCTGGATGAAGAAACTCGGCGTATCGCTGAAGTCACGGAGCCGGCGTCACTGCAGATCGCGGGCGGGTCCAGGGTTTGCCCGCGAGGGCCGAGCGAAGCGAGCCCTGAACGCGGCCGCTACAATCGAATCAGCCCGGTTCCGTGCACACCGAGCCTCGTTTGCGATATAATTGGCGTAGCAAAACACGCCTGACTTTCGCCCGCATTATAATGCGTGGGAAAATCGCCCTGCAGCTTGCCGCTGCGGGGTTTTTCGTTTCGGAGTTCACATAAATGAACCGCAATAGCAATTTGGAAAACGCACGCGACGTGCTGAGCGTGCGTGACGTGCAGCAGATCCTCCGCATTGGGCGGAACGCGACCTACGAGCTAATCTCGTCCGGGCGATTAGCTTCGGTTCGCGTCACGCGTCGCCGGATCGTCGTCACGCGGAGGGCGCTCGAAGCCTTCCTAGGCCTCCCGTCGAATACCCCCGGCGAACAACGATGAAAGGCTACATCACTCGCGGGCGATCCGCTGGCACTTGGTACCTGCGCGTCGAATTAACGCCTAGCGACAACGGCAAGCGCAGGCAGCGCCGAGAGACGGTGCGGGGAGCGAAAGCCGACGCGCAGCATCGGTTGCGCGATCTGCTACGCGAAGTTGAGGGTGGCGGTTACGTGGGTTCCGATCGGCACACGATCGCCGAACTGGCTAAGCGATGGCTCACGACCAAAGAGCACCGCGTCGCCGCCAAGACGTACGCGTTCTACGCAGCCCACGTCCGGCTTTACATAGTACCAGCATTTGGATCGCTGCGGGCAGAGCCCCTACGGCCCTCGCACGTCGAAGCGGCACTCGCGGCATGGGCGCGGGCCAAACGCAACGATCGAGAACGCGGTACGCTGTCGTCCCGCTCGGTCGCGCATCTCTTCAGCACGCTGCGCACGTTCCTGCGCTGGAGCGTGAAGATGGGCCTGCTGGTCCGAAACGCAGCCGATGCCGTCGATCCGCCGCGCTTCGAGCGCAAGGAAATGCGCGCGCTCGATGCCGCCGGCGTTGCGCGCCTGTTACGCGCAGCGCACGGGAGCGAACTGCAAGCGATCATAGCCGTCGCGGTCGGCACGGGCCTGCGGCGCGGCGAGCTGCTCGCGCTGCGCTGGCCCGATGTCAGCCTCGATGCGCGCCGCCTTACCGTGCGCCGCTCGCTCGAGACGGTCAAAGGCGTCACGCGAACGAAGGCGCCGAAGACCGCGCGCGGCGCGCGCAAGATCGCGCTGCCGCCTTTCGTTGCCAGCGTCCTTCGCAAAGCGCTCAATCATCAGGAAGAGCTACGTCGAGCCTCCGGGATGAAGCAAACCGAGGACCGCTGGGTCTTCGCGCGCGCCGACGGCTCGCCGTGGGAGCCCGGTGCGTTCTCGCTTGCCTTCGCAAGGCTCGTCAAGAACTCCAAACTCCCGCACATTCGCTTTCATGACCTGCGCCATTCATTCGGAACGCTCGCGCTGGCCTCTGGCGTCGATCTGCAGACCGTTTCACGAGCACTCGGCCACGAGTCGACGGCGATCACCTCGCGCATCTACCTCCACGCCATCGACACTCTGCAAGACGACGCGGCGGCACGCATCGATGCACTGCCCGGAAATGCGGTAGCGGGCGCTCTTGCAAAACCGCCCATCCCGGTCAGTCCCGCTGTCACCCTTCGACAAGCTCAGGGTGACAAGGAGTCCGTGCCACAACCGTGCCACAAGCGATCGCAGCAAACGAAAAACGCTCGTAGATT
>PKWF01000052.1 GCA_003133185.1 Vulcanimicrobiota bacterium
TCGTTCAGGGCAACGCCATGGACGAAATCTAGAGCTTTCGCGAGATCGTTTTGGCTTGCATGAAGAGCAATAAGTAGTCCCGGCCTCCCGCCTTGCTATCGGTGCCCGACATATTGAAGCCGCCGAAGGGATGCGNNGCGCTCGATCTTCGCCTCGTCGGTCGTGTAAAGCGAGCCGGTCAAACCGAACTCGGTGTTGTTGGCGATCGTCATAGCATCGTCGAAATCTTTGGCTTTGATCACCGCTAAGACTGGCCCAAAAATCTCCTCCTGAGCGATCGTCGCATCGGGCGCGACGTCGGCAATTACCGTCGGCTCAACGTAGTAGCCGCCGCCGTCCACGCGCTTTCCGCCGGCGATCAGCCGGCCTTCGCTTTGACCCTTCTCGATGTACCTCATGATCGATCGCAGCGCCCCCTCGTTGACGACGGGGCCCATATAGTTTGCGCGATCCCGCGGGTCACCGACGGCGATGCGATCGACGCGGTGCTTCAGTCGCTCCAAAAACTCGTCGTAAATGGACTCCTCGACGATGGCGCGAGAACATGCCGAACACTTCTGACCCTGAAATCCAAACGCAGAGACCGCGACACCTTCCACTGCGGCGTCGAGGTCGGCGTCGGAGGCGACGATAATCGAATCCTTGCCGCCCATTTCCGCGACGACCCGTTTGATCCACTTCTGGCCGGCCTGCGGTTTGGCGGCGAGCTCGTTGATGCGCAGCCCGACCTCCTTCGATCCCGTAAAGGCGATAAAACGGATCTGCGGATGCATCACGATGAGATCGCCGATCTCGCTTCCCGAACCCGGAATGAAGTTGACGACGCCTGGGGGCACGCCGACTTCCTCCAGGAGATCGACGAACCAGGCCGCGATGATGGCCGCGTCGCTCGACGGCTTGAGCACAACCGTGTTGCCGCTGACGATCGCGGCCGCCGTCATACCCATCATGATCGCGCCGGCGAAGTTCCAGGGTGGGATCACGGCACCGACGCCGAGCGGAATGTAGATCAGCTCGTTGCGTTCGCCGGCAATAGGAACGACGGGCTGCTCCTGTGCGTAACGAAGCGCCTCGCGAGCATAGAACTCCAGAAAGTCGATCGACTCGGCAATATCGCCGTCGGCCTCGGCCCAGCTCTTTCCGACTTCATATACCAAAAGCGCATCGTAATCGAATCGCCGCCGGCGCAACAGCTCCGCCGCGCGAAAGAGATACTGCGCGCGCTCGGGTAGCGTTAAATGCTTCCAGGATTCGAAGGCTTTCGCAGCCGCCTCGATGGCTTGCGTCGCCTCGACTTTCGATGCGGAGCTGACGCTGCCGACAACCTCTTCGGGGTCCGCGGGATTGAGCGAGCGAATGCGTTTGCTCGTCTCGATTCGACGGCCGCCGATGACCAGCGGGTACTCCGTCCCAAGACGCTGCGCAAGTCTGGCGAGCGCCGCCTCCATCGCCGCGGCGTCGGCGGGGTCCTTGAAGTCTTTGACGACCTCGTTCTTGAAGGGCGGGGTCTCGGTTCGCGGCTTTTCGGCTGTCGTCATCCTTCTATACTACCAGCCCCGCCTCATGAGGCCTTGCCTGGGTGCCCTCTCGCAGCGTGCCGATCAGTGCCCTTGGATTCTCCGAATGCATGAGCGCTTCACCGATGAGGAATCCGCGAGCGCCGGCGGCGCGGAGGCGCGCGACGTCGGAAGCGTCGCGCATGCCGCTCTCGCTGATGGCGAACACTGCCGGCGGGACCTTTGGGAGCAGGTGCTCGCTGACGGCAAGGTCGGTTTCGAGTGTCCGCAGGTTTCGGTTGTTGATACCGAGCAGCCGCGCGTCAGCCTTCAGCGCGCGCTGCAGGTCCCCGGAATCGTGCACCTCCACCAGAACGTCCAGCGCATATTCGCGAGCCTCGGCGACGCACTCGCGCAGCGCCGCATCATCCATGCCGGCGACGATTAAGAGGATGCAGTCGGCACCGTACGCGGCCGACTGTGCGACGTGGTAACGCGTCCAAATGAAATCCTTGCGCAGAAGCGGGCGCGACGTCGCCGCCCTCACGTCGTCGAGGTAGGAGAGCTCGCCGAGAAAATGATCGCGTTCGGTGAGAACGCTGATCGCATCGCTGCCGGCCTCGTCATAGGCGCGCGCGATGGCGACGGGATTGAAGCTGCGCGCGATCAACCCGGCGGAGGGCGACGCACGCTTGATTTCGGCAATGATCGCACCACCTTGTGCGCGTTGCAACGCCGCCAAGAAGCCTCGCCGCTCGCCCATCCGAGCCGACGCGCGAGCGCACAGGGCGTCGTAGGGTTCGCGTGCCTGCTCGAGCTCGAGCAACGCGGCCTTCGCGCTGTAGATTTTTTGGAGCATGTCGAGCATCGAACGGTGGGTTCTTGCGGACTTTAGGGGCTACGGACTCGGGGTTGGCGAGATCGAGGGGCCCACCGAGGGCGTCGACGTCGGCGCCACTGCGGGTCCGACGGTCACCGTCGACCCCCGGGCCTCGCGGTGGACTGTGACGTTCTTTCCGGAGGCGCCCGCTCCGAAGACAACCATTTTCCTATATCTGCCGCTTGGATTTGCCCCTTGCTGCGACGGATTCCACGTATCGTCCAGCGCGCTGACCGTTTCGTTGCGGCGAGTGAGGGAAATCTCGGAAACGCGTGCGCCGATGAAGTTGTTGCCGCCCGGCGAGCCGGAAATGCCGCCGCCAAAGTCTACCGTCCCGTCGAACGGTATGCTGACGATTGGAGGAAAGGAATCTTCAAACGCATACTTAGCGCGCTCGAATACTTCGCCGGAGACCGAAACGTCGACGCTTGCATCGGTGAGAAGGTCCACGCCTTTCGCCACGATCGTGCTGTCCCCGCCCGAATGCGTTAAGGTCACCGAAGGCAACGACGGTTCGCCCGTGGGCGTTGCCGTGGGTGACGTAGAGGGCGTTGACGACGGGTACGCAGTCGAAACGGGGACCGTCACCGAGAACGCTCCGATGCCGAAATCATTGCCCTGGATCTCACAGGAAGCGCAGCTCAAAGTGCCGCCCGTTACCAGCACGCCGCTCACACTGGGAGCTTTCGAAACGGTACCGGAGCCAAAGTTGGAGAGCCCGGCGCTCAAGCTGCCGAGAACGTCGAGCGACCAATACGCCGCGCGCGAACCTGGAAGTTTTAGTTTTGAAGCACCGACGTAGACGTCGCTCATCGAAACGCTGACGCCGGGCGCAATTTCAAGGGTCGTATATGCGCTGCGCGCCGGAGCATCTACCAACTGTTCGAAGATCGTGTCCTGCCCAAACCCGTCTATGAACGTACCCGTATGCGGGCCCGTACCGAAGTTCATTCCCGTAATGGTTACAGCAGTGGGAACCACGATGGGANNGGCCGCGGTGTAGTCGCCGTTGGACAGATTGATCGTTACTCCATTAGGCGCGAGCGACTTCGACATCGCCAGCACCTCGACGGCCTTTGTCAACGTCTTGTATGGCTTCGTCTGAGTTCCGTTGCCGCTGGAATCGCTTCCCGTCGTCGGATTGACGTAGATCGCCGAGAGCGGCGTGAGCGTCGGCGGTATAGCCCCAGGTTTACCCCAGCGCGTGCAAGCGGTACCACTCATGAGCGCCGCCAGGGCCATTGCGGCGACGACTGAGAAAAAGAAGCGCGAAGCCCAGGCGCGAGACATTCTAATCCCCCTTTGCCGTAGCGCGCGCCGGGACCTCGGGGAGTCGCCCCGCGTGCCCATGAAGAGATGAGATGATGGTTAAGACGTTACCCGTTCGTTCCATCATCGACGCTGTCGCCGGTGCTGCGGCCGCTTGGAGCGATGCTCGCTTCGAGCCGCGCCGGCGTGCGCTCGATGCCGTCGGCGCCCGTACCGGTTACTCGCCGCCCGTCGTCGAGTTTGCGTTCGATCGGCTTTTTCGCCCGATGACCGGCGACGCGATCGCCGCAGTTATCGCCGGCGAGTTAGGCTCCTTGGACGTCCTGGACGCCTTCGTGCATCGAAGTGCTCGCGGGGCAACGCGCGCCCTGCCGATCGGCCGAGTCTGCGTCATCTCGAGCCGCACGACGATCGGGGTTGGTATCGTTCCGGCAATTTTCGCTCTCTGCGCGAAATGCGAAGTGCTCGTCAAAGACCGCGAAGATCATTTCGTCTCCGCTTTCTTTGCGACCCTAACGGAGATGCGAGCGGAGTTAGGCGACGCCGTTGCTGCCCGACCGTGGCGGGGCGAGAGCGACGCGGTAAACCTCGATGCCTTCGATGCGATCGTTTCATTCGGCAACGATCGAACGCTGGCAGCAATCTCCTCGTCATTGGAGTTTCCGACACGCTTGATCGCCTATCCGTCTAAGGTCAGCGCTGGATATCTTACGCTGCAATCACTCGCGACACAAGGTTCGGCCGATGCGGCCGCACACGGGGCCGCCCGCGACATGCTGCTCTATGACGGAGAGGGTTGTCTCTCTCTGCGCGTGCTGTTCATCGAACGCGGCGCCGAGGTTTCACCGGCGCGTTTCTGCGAGAGTCTGCGCGACGCGATCGAAGGCGCCGCGCGGGACTTTCCCGCGGTGGCATCGGCAGAGTCGTCGGCTCGGCGCGCAACGGCGCGCGATATGGCGAGTTTGCGGAGCGATCGCGACCAGCAGATCTTTACCGATGCACGGTCGAGCTATTTGGTGGTTTTGGATCCGCCGCGCGACCAAGCGCCGCTCTTACTTTCGCGCGCGTTGAGCGTCTACTCCGTCGCCGATCCTCGCGAAGCCGTTGCCTACCTCGAACGGCACGGCATTCCGCTCGAAGCGCTCGCCGTTGCGGAATCCAATGCCGATCTGCGCAACGTGGCGGCGGGCTTGGGTGCGTCGCGAATGACTCTTTTTGGCTCGCTTCAGGACCCGCCACTGGGAGAACTTCACGGGGGCCGGCCCCGCATTGCCGAGTTCGTTCGCTGGATTTCGGACGAGACGTGAGCTTGCGCGACTTGGAGCGGCTCGTCGAGAGCGTCCCCGGTCCGCGCAGCAAGCGCCTCGCTTCGCAGCTCCGTGCGTACGAATCGCGCAACGTCACCTACTTGAGCGACGACTTTCCCGTGTTCTGGGAGGCGGCGAACGGCGCGACGGTGACCGACGTTGACGGCAACCGCTATATCGATTGCACGGCGGCGTTCGGCGTCGCGAATGCCGGACATTGCAATCCGCGAGTCACCGCAGCCGTTCTCGAGCAAGTCGAGCGCCTCGTCCACGGCATGGGCGACGTGCACCCGTCGGCGGTCCGCGTGCTGCTCTTCGAGCGCCTCTCGCAAGTTCTGCCGACGGGTCTCGATAGAATTTTCTTAGCGACCACGGGCTCCGAGGCAATCGAAGCCGCACTGAAGACCGCGGTGCTCTATACCGGCAAGGCGCGATTTGCAGCCTTTCGAGGCGGCTATCACGGACTCTCTTTCGGAGCGCTCGCCGTCGGTGGAATCGAGCGTTTTCGCGCGCCATTTGCGGCCGCCATCGGCGCCGAGCCGCTTTTGCTCGATTTCCCTAAAGCGGGCGGTAGCGTCAACGGCCGGGACGCCGCCTTCGAGACGAATCGGAGGCTCTCCGAGCGCGACGACATCGCGGCGCTCGTCGTGGAACCGATCCAAGGGCGCGCCGGCGTTATTCTGCCTCCTCCCGGATACCTTCGCGAGTTGCGCGTCGTCTGCGACGAACGGCAGATCGTAATGATCGTCGATGAAATTTACACGGGCTTCGGTCGTACCGGCACGTGGTTTGCCGTCGAACGCGAAGGTGTCGTTCCGGACATTCTCTGTATCGGTAAGGCGATGGGTTCGGGTTTTCCAATCAGCGCCGCCGCTGGAACTTCGCAGGTCATGGACGCCTGGCCGATCTCGGGCGGCGAGGCGCTTCACACGTCGACTTACCTCGGGCACCCGCTTGGCTGCGCCGCGGCGGTCGCCACCATCGATGAGATCGAGCGATTGCAGCTCGCGCAACGTGCGCGCCGGCTCGGGGACGAGTTCGGCGAGGGTATGAGTGCGCTTAGCTCGCTCGAGGGAGTCGTCGAGGTCCGCGGACGCGGACTCTTGTGGGGCGTTGCGTTACAGGATGCAGCGCTTGCGTCGGCCGTCGTCACACGAGCGCTCCGTGCGGGAGCCATCTTCCTGCAATCCGGCATCGCCGGCGACGTCGTTGCAATTTCGCCCCCGCTGGTCATAGGCGAAGAGCAGCTCGCCCGGGCACTCGAGATCCTCAAGGTAGCCATCGAAGAAACCGCATAACAGGCAATCGTGAAACGTTTACGTATCGGAATCGTCGGCGCTGGGTTCGGCGCCATCGGCCATCTGCCGGCGCTGCGCAGTCATCCTCGCTTCGAGGTCGTCGCAATCGCCTCACCTTCAAGCGCCGCCGCAATCGCGCGTGAAGCCGATCTGGCGTACGCGTTTAGCTCGTGCGAGGAGATGCTCGCCGGCTGCGCGGTGGACGTTGTGACGATTGCCTCCCCTCCGTTCGCGCACGCCGGCAACGTTCTCGCTGCGCTTGCGGCCGGCAAACACGTGCTTTGTGAGAAGCCTTTCGCGCTCGGCACGGCCGACGCGCAGGCTATGCTCGAGGCCGCAACCTCCGCCGGCACGGCGTGCGGCGTCGCGCACGAGTTTCGCTTCCTTCCTCAAATACAAGCTCTCAAAGAACTAGCCGGGCACGGGCACCTCGGCGAACTTCGTAATCTCGAAATTACCCTTCTGCGTTCGACGCTGCGTCGCAACGAGCGTCGCTCGCGCAGCTGGTGGTTCGACGCCCAACGCGGCGGGGGTTTGGCCGGGGCCGTGCTTTCCCACATGATCGATCAGGCAAACTGGTTAACCGATTACGCGCCCGCAGCAACAGTCGGGCTTCGCCGGACCGCCAATGCGCAGCGCGAGGACGATCGAGGTCACTTTGAATCGACGGTCGACGACGGGGCCTTTGCTCTCCTGGATTATGGTAACGGTTGCGTCGCTCGTCTCACCGCCGACGGTACGACGGCCGTCGAGAGCTACACGTGCGCCTTGCACGGCGAGAAGCGCACGGCCGTTGCCAGTGGGCCCGGGATGACGGAGCTGACGCTCTACACGGTCGATTCCGACGAAACCGACGAGTTGACGTGCAAGCCCTCGCCCTACAGCGAGTACGAGA
>PKWF01000146.1:0-974 GCA_003133185.1 Vulcanimicrobiota bacterium
ACGATCGGCATGAACGAGCCGCGCGCCTATCGGAACAAGATGTCCGTCGTTGTCGACCATCGGTTGAAACCGCCGGCTCTCGGGTTTTACCGGCAACGCTCGCACGAGGTCGTTCCGATCGATGCCTGCCCGATCGTTACGCCGCCGCTCGACGCCGTACTCGCAGCTCTGGTCGAGAATCGGGCGAGCGCGACGATCGCACCAATGCTTCGTAGCGCGCGGCACCTCGTGGCGCGCGCCGCTCGCGCGACCGCTGAGGTCGTGCTCACGGTGACGACTGACGACGCAATCCCAAAGGCGCAGCGCGACGCGCATGCGGTCCGGCGCGAGCTGCCTGCGGTGACCGGGATCGGCAACTCGTACGGCCTCGCCAGCGAAAACGCCATCCTGGGGCGGCACTACCAGTTGCTNNTCTTCGACTTTATCGAACCCTGGCTGAAACGGCCCGGCAGCATCGTCGATCTCTACTGCGGATCGGGAACCTTTGCACTGTACTTTGCGCGGCACGGCTGGAGCGTTACGGGCATCGAAGAGAACCGGCACGCGATCGCCGAAGCCGAAGCGAACTCGCGCCTCAACGGGCTCGAAGGGCGCGCTCGCTTTGAGGCCGGCCGAGTCGAGCAAATGGCAGGCGTCCCACGGGTGGCTCGCATTTTAGAAGAGGCGGACGTCGTTTTTCTCGATCCGCCGCGCAAAGGTTGCGACGGCGTGGTCCTAAGTGCGATCGCGCAGGCGCGCGTGCGTAACGTTTGGTACCTTTCTTGCGACGCGGCCACGCTCGCACGGGATTTAAAGTTCTTGGCATCCAAGGGCTATCGCCTCGGCGTCGTGCAGCCCTTCGATATGTTTCCACAAACCGGGCACGTCGAGACGCTGGTCCAGTTGGAGCACTATTAGATTGACACCCGACACGATTGATATCCGTTACGTCGCAAAGCTGGCGCGCATCGCGCTGAGCGACGACGAGATCGAGC
>PKWF01000146.1:1014-2090 GCA_003133185.1 Vulcanimicrobiota bacterium
ATCATCGCCGAATGAACGCCGCAGAGATCGCACGCGACGTAAGCGCGAGACGCCTCAGTGCCGCGGAGATCACCGCGGCGACGCTGGCGCAGGTGCAAGCTGTCGACGGTGAAGTGGGCGCCTATCTCACCGTGCTCGCCGAAATCGCACGCTCCTGCGCCACGCGCGTTGACGAGCGCATCGCGGCCGGGGAACGCCTGGCGCTGGCCGGCGTGCCGATCGCGGTCAAAGACAACATGTGCCTGGAAGGTGCGCGGACGACCTGCGCAAGCAAGATCTTGGAAGGCTGGATCGCGCCCTATACCGCGACGGCCGTTGCACGGATGCTGGAGGCCGGCGCCATTCCGATCGGCAAGGCCAACTGCGACGAGTTCGCGATGGGCAGCTCCTGCGAAAACTCGGCGCTCGGCGTCACGCGCAATCCCTATGACTTAACTCGCGTGCCCGGCGGATCCAGCGGCGGCTCGGCCGCGGCGGTCGCCGCCGGCGAAGCGGCCATCGGGTTGGGGAGCGATACCGGCGGGTCGATTCGAGAGCCGGCCGCGTTCTGCAACTTGGTGGGATTCAAACCGACCTACGGGCGAGTTTCACGTTATGGTTTGATCGCTTTCGCTTCCAGCCTCGATCAAATCGGGCCGCTCGCACGCACGGTCGAGGACGCCGCGCTGGCCTACGATATCATGGCCGGTTACGATCCGATGGATGCGACTTCGCTCGACCGGCCGGTAGAACGCACGGCGGACTCGTTGCGCGCCGATCTCGCGGGCCTACGCGTCGGCATCGTGCGGGAGTTCGATACCAAGGCTTTGGGCGAACGTTCCGACGCGCTTTACCGCGAAGCGTATCGCGACTTGGAGCGTCTTGGAGCCGAGCTCGTCGACGTCTCGCTGCCGACCGCGGACTACGGACTGGCGACGTATTATCTGATTGCGCCGGCGGAGTGTTCGTCGAATCTTGCACGTTTCGACGGCGTCCGGTACGGATTGCGAGTCGAGGGCGCCGACGTTCGAGCGATGTACGACAACACCCGCGCCGCCGGCTTTGGACCAGAAGTCAAACGGCGTATCCTGATCGGA
>PKWF01000146.1:2105-2441 GCA_003133185.1 Vulcanimicrobiota bacterium
GCGAGCTGTCCGGCTTTTACGTTTGCCGCGAAGAGCGATCCGTATAGCATGTACTTGATGGACTACTACACGATTCCAATGTCGCTGGCCGGCCTGCCGGCGCTCTCGGTTCCGTGCGGCTGGGCGGTGCCCGAAGGCGCGAGCCTCCCGCTACCCATCGGCCTGCAGCTCTGCGCGCCGCTCTTCGGCGAGAAGCTGCTGCTCGGCGCCGCCGCGGCGTACGAACGAGCGACGAATCACGCGCTCGCGCACCCCGCGCAGATCGGTCCGGTGCGCGCGTGAATCGCGCGTACGAGCCGGTCATCGGGATCGAGTGCCACGTCGAGCTCAAGACGG
>PKWF01000146.1:2548-6644 GCA_003133185.1 Vulcanimicrobiota bacterium
CGTCAAGTACTGGCTGGAGGACGGCACCATGAAGCAGTGCCGCCTGACGCGGATTCATTTGGAAGAGGACACGGGAAAATCCACGCACGCGGGTTCCGGCGACGGTCGCATTGCGGGAAGCTCCTATTCGCTCCTCGACTTCAATCGCGCTGGGGTCCCGCTGATGGAGTGCGTCTCCGAACCGGATCTGCACAGCGCTCGCGACGCCGTCGCATACTTGGAATCGCTGCGCAGGACGCTGCTCGCTCTCGAGGTCAGCGACGTCAAGATGGAGGAAGGCTCGTTGCGCTGCGACGCAAACGTCTCGATGCGCCCGGCCGGCACGACGCAGCTTGGTACGAAGAGCGAGATCAAAAACATGAACTCATTTCGTTCCGTCGAGCGCGCGATCGTGAGTGAAATCGAGCGTCAGATCGAGATCCTCGAGTCGGGCGGGCGCGTCGTGCAGGAGACGCGCGGTTGGGACGAGCTGCACGGCGTCACGCATTCGATGCGCAGCAAGGAAGAGGCCCACGATTATCGCTACTTCCCAGATCCCGATCTCGTGCCGCTTGCGATCTCGCGCAGCGACGTCGAGCGTTGGCAAGAGGAGCTTCCCACGTTGCCCTGGCAGCGCTTCGAACGCTATACCGGGGAGTACGGACTGAGCCCCAACGCGGCCGCGCAGCTCATCGACAATATCGCGCTCGCCCAGTATTTCGACGCGGTCGTGGCGCGCAGCGGAAATCCGCAGCAATCCAGCAACTTCGTGCTCGGCGAGCTCTCCCGGCTGGCTAACGAGACCGGCGTTGCCGTCGGCGATTCGAAGGTGACGGTCGAACACCTCGCCGAGCTCATCGCGTTAGTGCAAAGCAAGCGGATCAACTCCAAGATCGCCAAGGAAGTGCTGATCCGCACGTGGGACAGCGGCGGCTCGCCCAACGCGATCGTGGAGCGTGAAGGTCTCGCGCAGACCAGCGATCCCTCCGCGGTCGAGCGTTTCGTCGACGAAGTGCTTGCCGCCAACGAGCCAGTCGTCGCCGATTATAAGGCGGGCAAGATTAACGTGCTCGGTTTTCTCGTCGGTCAAGTGATGAAAGCTTCGCGCGGGAAGGCCGACCCTGCGCTGGCCAACGAGCTGGTAAAGAAGAAGCTCTCATCGTAGCGCGCCGCTCCCGATGACCATCGCCGATTCCCGCACGCTCGATGCGCTCGATTTTGCAAGCGTGCGCGATCGGGTCGTCGGCGCGACGCGCACGCAGCGCGGTCGCGGCTTGGCAAACGATCTGCTGCCGGAATCCAATTTCGACGTCGTGCGCCGCGAGCAGCTTCGCACGGAGGCGATGCGCTCACTGGCCGCCGGCGCCGACGTCACGATCATGCCGGCCGCCGAAACCGCGGCCTCGACCGAGGCTGCGAAGGTGGGGCAAACGCTGGGCCCCAGCGATCTACGGGCCATCGGCGATACGCTTGCGGCTGCGGCGGCGGCGTATAAAGCGGTGCGCGAGCATCCCGATCTGATCGCGGTCGTCGCGCCGTACACGCCGTTGCGCGAACTCCAGCATTCGCTTACCGACGCCATTGACGAACGCGGCACGGTGCTCGATCGAGCCTCGCCCGGGTTGCGCCGCATTCGGCGCAGCCTCGTCCAGGCGCAATCGGAGGCGCGCGACCGCATTAGCGCGATCCTCAACGGTGCGAAGTACGCGAAGGTAATTCAAGATCGGGTCGTTACGATTCGCGACGGGCGCTTTGTGATACCGATCAAAGCGGAGTTCGCCAGCGCGCTCCCGAGCATCGTTCACGACACCAGCTCGAGCGGACAGACGCTCTTCGTCGAGCCGCTCGCGGCGCTCGAGAGCAACAATCGCGTCCGCACGCTGCAAATCGAAGAAGAGCGCGAGGTGCAACGCGTCTTGCAGGCCTTGTCGGCGGACGTCGGCCGATTTGCCGTCGAGATCGACGCCAACGTCGAGGTCTTGGCCGCGCTCGATCTACTCGCCGCGAAGGCGAAACTCGCGAGCGTGAGCCACGCCATCATGCCGGAGTTGAGCGACGAGCCGACCGTCGCGATCGCCGGCGGACGGCATCCGTTACTTGACGAGCGAGCCGTGCCCCAGTCGTTGACCCTCGGCGAGCAAACGCGCCTCCTGGTCATTAGTGGGCCCAACATGGGCGGCAAGACGGTCGCCTTAAAAATGACTGGGCTCTTCGTCGTGATGGCCTATTGCGGCATGCAGGTTCCGGCCGCCGCCGGGACCTGCATCGGCCGCTTCGAGCGCGTCGTTGTCGACATCGGCGACGAACAATCGCTCGTCGCCAACACCTCGACGTTCTCGGCGCATCTGCAGCGGATGCGCGAAGTGATGGACGGTGCGAACTCGCGTACGCTGGCCATCGTCGATGAAATAGGCGGTGGCACTGAGCCGACGGCCGGCGTTGCGCTTGCCATCGCAATGTTGGAGTGGCTGCTCGCGAGCGGCGCGCGGGCCATCGTTTCGACGCACTCCACAGAGCTCAAACTCTTCGCNNCAATCGCTGGCCTTTCCGCTGGCGGCGCGGCTGGGCATCTCGGCGGAGATCGTAGAGCGAGCGACGGCACTGATGGAAGACCGCGAACGCGATTACGAAGCGGCCCTGGCCGAACTTGCCCTGCGCAACAGCGAGTTGCGCGAGGAGCGGCTGCGATTCGAGCACGAGCGCCGCGATCTCGCAGGCGAACGCGAGCTCGTGGCGCGGGATCGCGCCGACCTCGATGCGCAGCGCCGCCGGTTCGGCAGCGGCGCGGAGGAACGCTTGCAGCAGGCGCTTCGCGATTTCGTGCGGGAGTTGGCGCGGCGGTCGGCAGAATCGGGTTTGGAGCGAACGCGCACTCGAAAGGCGCGAGTAACGCCCTCGCAGACCGCGTTGCTTGGCCAGACGATCGAGGCAATCCATCGCGACCTCGGAATTCGGCCGGAAGAAGAGCGCGCGTCCGACGAGCGAACGTACGCGCCCGGCGATCGGGTTCGCATTCTTTCCGTGAATCAGGAGGGGGTCGTTGCTGAAGATTGGGATGAGAGGTTACTCGTTTCGATCGGTTCTATGAAAATGATGGTGGAGAAGAGCGATGTTCGGCGCGAGGCCTGCGCAGCGAAAGCCCCCCGCACGGCAACCGGTGGAACCGACGCGCGCATGGCCGCCGCGGGCCGCACGGCGGCGGCGCTAGACGTGCGCGGGAAGCGCTACGCCGAGGCGGAGCCGCTGGTCGAGCGCTGGATCGACGATGCGCTTCTGGCGGGCAACTCGCCACTGCGACTGATCCACGGTAAAGGCACCGGCTTGCTGGGACGCGGCTTACAGGAGCACCTGCGCGCGCATCCGGCCGTGACGAGCATTCGTTACGGCACCGAAGAGGAAGGCTCGACCGGCGTTACGATCGTCGAGCTGCGGTCATGAACGAAGGCGTCGCGGATCTGCTCGACGGCTTCGATCACGTCGAAACGGCAACCGAGTTCGCGCAGCGGCTTGCACTCGGGCGTCCGTTGCGTGTGAAGCTCGGAATCGATCCGACGAGCGCCGATCTGCACCTTGGCCACATGGTCGTGCTGCATCCGCTGCAGCGTTTCGCGGAAGCCGGACATCGCGTCACGTTGATCATCGGCGATTTTACGGCGCGCATCGGCGACCCCAGCGGCCGCAACGTCACGCGACCGCAGCTTTCGCAAGACGAGATCGAAGCGAACATGCAAACGTATACCGAGCAGGCCGGCAAGGTGATCGATCTCGACCGAATCGAGATCCGCTATAACTCCGAATGGCTGGACAAACTAAACTTCACCGATATGGTGAAGCTCTTGGCGAAGACGACCGTGGCGCAGATGCTCGAGCGTAACGATTTTCGGCAACGCTACGACGTGGGTGCGCCGATCTCGCTGCACGAGCTGCTCTATCCGGTCGCTCAAGCGTACGATTCGGTCGCGATCGAAGCCGACGTAGAACTCGGAGGGACCGATCAACTCTTCAATTTGCTGCTCGGGCGCCAGTTTCAGCGCGAGTTCGAGCAGCGGCCGCAGATTTGCGCGACGGTACCGCTGCTCGTGGGGCTCGACGGAGAGAAGAAGATGAGCAAGTCGCT
>PKWF01000146.1:6687-11199 GCA_003133185.1 Vulcanimicrobiota bacterium
GCTCAACCCGATGGAAGAGAAGAAGCGACTCGCTTGCGAGGTCGTCGCGCGCTATCACGGCGAGGAGGCTGCCGCGGCTGCGCGCGAGTTTTTCGAGCGAACGGTTCAGCGCAAAGAGATTCCCACCGAGGATCTCGACGAAATTGAGCTCGGCGATTGCATGCGCGTCGCAGAGGTGCTCGTCAAAGCCGGCTTCGCGCAGAGCCGGCGCGAGGCCGAGCGACTGATCGCGGGAAATGCGGTCAAGATAGACGGCGTGCCCGTGCGGGATCCAAACCAACGCTGGATCGCGCATGGAGTCGCCGTTCTCTCGGTAGGCTCGCGCCGCTTCATCCGCGTCCGCGCCGCATTGTCATCCTGAGCGCGCATTGTCATCCTGAGCNNAGCTCGCATTTGTCATCCTGAGGTCGCATTTGTCATCCTGAGCTTGTCGAAGGATGACTAAGCGGTCACTGTCGACAAGACTCGGTCGACGGGTAACACTGCCGCCCTAGGCTGTTTCTTGCTAAACGTGAGATGCGCGGCCAATCGTTTTCGATCAAGGCCAGCTTTTTTGCTCGGGACCAGCCCTTGAGCTGCTTCTCCCAGGAGATCGCTTCATGGACGTGGTGGAAATCTGAGGAGTGAACTAAAATAAGCGGTCTGCGCGTGAAAGTGTAGCAGCGGCGGTCGAAGCCGAAGTTATGCTGCGCGATGCGAGTCTCTAGATTGTTCGTTACGCCGACGTAAAATGACTCGTCGGAACAGAGGAGCATATACACATAGTACGTTTTCACGCAGCTCTTCTGTGCCGAAGCGTTTCCAAGGCAAGATGGTGAAGGTTCACCGCTCGGTCATCCTTCGACAGGCTCAGGATGACACCGGGAGGCGTGACCGCTTAGTCATCCTTCGACAGGCTCAGGATGACATTGGGGGCTCAGGATGACATTGGGGGCGTGACCGCTTAGTCATCCTTCGACAGGCTCAGGATGACAAAAGTTGGCGGAGTTCTTCGGAGGTAAAGACGTAGCGAGTCTTGCAGTACTCGCAGGTTGCTTCGGTGAGATCTCGTTCGCGCGTTAGCTCGAGGAGCTCGTCGGCTCCCATGCCGAGCAGAACCGATTCGACCTTAGCGCGACTGCAGCGGCAGGCGAAGCGGACGTCGATCGAGCGGTACGAACGGAGATCGGCCTCGCCGGTTAACGCGCGCAAGAGTCCTGCGGCATCGGCGCCGCCGGCAATGAGTTGCGTGATGGACGGCATCGTCAGCGCGCGCTGCTCTAGTGCCGACAGTGCTCGTTCATCGGCGCCCGGCAGCACTCGCGCCAGAATGCCCCCGGCTGCGACGATGCCGTTAGGGTTTGCGAGCACGCCAAGCGCGACGACGCTGGGAGTTTGTTCGGATTGTCCGAGGTAGTGGGCAAGGTCTTCGGCGATCTCGCCCGATGCCAGCGGTACGACCCCGACATAGGGTTGGCCGGCGTCACTCGAGCGCGTGACGTGCAACGATCCCTCGCCGATCGCTCCGGCAACGTTGAACTTCCCGCGTGCATCGATCGGAAGGTCGACCCGCGCATTGCGCGCGTATCCTCGCGCTCCGATGGTTTGTTCGTCGAGCAGCCAGCTATCGGCCGCCACCGTTCCGAGAGGACCGTTGCCGGCGATCTGCAGCGAAATTCGTTCGTTTCCTTTCAAGTTCGTCGCCGCAAAGAGTGCCGCCCCGGTTGTAAGGCGTCCGACCGCGGCAGTTGCGGTCGGCCACAAATCGTGCCGGTCGCGAATCTCGCCGACGAGCTCGGTTGTGATTGCAGCGGCTACCGTGATTTCCGCGCCGGCGGCCGACGCCGCCACGATCGTGTCGGGCATGAGCGCCTCTGGCTCAAAGGCTCGCGGTTTTCCTTCACGAAGCCACCACGATGCGCTTATTGGTGCTGCACGGCCCGAATCTCAACTTGCTCGGCGAACGAGACCCTGAGATCTACGGGCGGCAGACACTCGACGAGCTCAACGAAACGATCGCGCACGAAGCGTCCGCCGCCGGAGCCGAGGTGCGTTGCGAGCAGTACAACGGCGAAGGGCAGATCGTCGACGCGCTCCATGCGGCTCGCAAAGCGTACGCCGGCGTCGTGCTGAATCCGGGCGCCTACGCCCATTACTCCTATGCGATTGCCGATGCGGTCGCGGCGATTGGCATCCCCGTGGTTGAAGTACACTTGTCGAACGTCGCCGGCCGTGAAACATTTCGCCGCACCAGCGTCACGGCAGCCGCTTGCCGAGGGGTGGTGAGTGGCCTCGGAGCCGCGGGCTATCGCTTGGCCCTGCGCGCGCTCATCGAAATTCTCAGCGCTTAGCGGCCGTGCAACGGGAGGAAGCGACCGCGTCGCTTCGTATACTCTCCCGAGTAGGAGATGCGACGTTGACGAAAGCCGATGTGATTGACGCCGTCGCCGAAGAAGCCGAGCTCTCCAGGCGCCGGGCCGGTGAAATACTTGATCTGATCCTCAACGAAATCAAAGGAGCGTTGCAAAAGGGCGACCGCGTTGCGCTCAATCCATTCGGAAGCTTTGTCGTTCGGGCGCGCCAAGCTCGCGAAGGGCGAAATCCGAAAACCGGCGAGAAGATAAGGATTGCCGCTCGCAAGGTGCCGGTCTTTGTTGCCGGAACATCGCTCAAAGACGCCGTCGGCGGCGGCCGGACGCGTGCGAAAAGAGAAAAAAAGGTTAGCGGGCTGTAGCGAAGCTTGGTTATCGCGCTAGTCTGGGGGACTAGAGATCGCTGGTTCGAATCCAGTCAGCCCGATGTTATCTTAGCCCTTATTTGCTAGATGACTTTCGTAAGAACGAGCGCATAGGAGCGCAACGTGCTTGATCTTGGACTGGCCATTGGCCACCACCTCATCATCTTCGCGCTCTTCGGGATCCTTGCCGCGGAGCTTGTTTTGGTTCGGCCCGGGATAAGTCTCGATGTGATTACCCGAATCGCGCGCGTCGACATCTGGTACGGCGTGCTTGCGGGCGCCATCGTGGTCGTCGGCTTTTGCCGAGCGATCTTCGCTGCCAAAGGCTGGGCGTATTATTCCCACAACGCATTCTTCTGGGCCAAAATAGGGACTTTCTTGCTGGTGGCAGTTTTATCGGTGCCGCCNNTTGGCCGCGTGCAGAGATTTCTGTATGCAGAGCTCGTGCTCTTTGCGTTCTTGCCGATCTTCGCCGCAGCGATGGCGCGCGGCTATGGCGAATTCTAGAGAGTATGAGAATCGGCACGCTAGAAATGAAGATCGCCCGCGTCGAAGGCTTCCAAGTGCGTGTGCGCACGTCGGACGGACGCGATATTCGCTCGGACCGAGAGGGAATGCCGTCGTGGCCCTATGAGAAGGCGGCGCGCGACCGCTGGTCGGTCGCACGCTGGAAACAGGACCGCTTCATCAGCCTGTATCCCGGTTTTGGCGTCGACGTGCTCGACGGCGACGGTACCGTCGTGGAGTTCGGCCAAACGTTACTCGAGACGGTGCGTGAGAGCTATGATTAGCGCGGCATTCGCCAGGTATGCGACCCTGCTTGGCACTGCGGTTGCCCTGAGTGCCTGCGGGGGCGCTTCGAACGCCGTTCCCTCCGGAAACCCGTCGCGAGTCGTCACCGCGAGCTCGCCATCAACGAAGATAAAGCACGTCATCATCGTCATCCAGGAGAATCGCAGCTTCGACAATTTCTTTGCAACGTTTCCGGGAGCGGACGGCACGACGACGGGAAAGGCCGCGGCGATGCCGGGCTCGATTGCCAACAGTTGTCCCGTGCCGATCAGAAAGCCGACGACGATCCCGTTGACGGAGGTCGATCTCTTCGGTAAGGGATTCCCTTCGTCATACGGGTATCCGACGAATGAAGATCTCAATCACGTGCACTCCGGCTTCCAGATCGACCGCGATCAAGGAAAAATGGACGGCTTCGATCTCGAATTTGGCGGCGCGCGGGGAAGCGGCACGCCGACATGCACCTACCCATACCAGTACGTCAACCCGAACGATATCGCCCCGTACTGGGACTTGGCAGAGCAGTACGTGCTTGCGGACCATACGTTTCAAACGCAAGGCAGCGGAAGCTTTACGGCGCACCAGGATCTAATCGCCGCTGGGACGAGGCTCTCGAGTACCGAAGCGCTCATCGACACGCCTTCATATTTTCCATGGGGCTGCGACGGAAATCCGCAGCATTTGGTTACCGCCGTTATCAAACGGGGCGGTAAGGTTTACGAATACGGCGGCCCATTTCCGTGCCTAACCTATTCGACGCTGCGCGACCTGCTCGACGCAAAATCGGTTTCGTGGANNAGGGTCTACCCGTACACGGACTGCCCCAAATGCCAAGGTGCCGGAATCTGGAGCGCGTTCGACGCGATCAAAGCCGTGCGGTACAGCTCCGAATGGAAGGACAACGTTACGCGCAGCAACCTCGACATTTTCACCGACATCTCGAACAAGAACTTGCCCGCCGTATCGTGGATCACCCCCGACGCGACCGACTCCGATCATCCCGC
>PKWF01000046.1 GCA_003133185.1 Vulcanimicrobiota bacterium
AGACTGGAACGGAATCGCAATGCAATGGGATCGAACTTGTGAGTTATGCATGGTATGAGTTTGCGCCGAAAACGGGAGTAACAATCAAAAACATGCGGATAACGCCCGGTGAAGACATGGAAGCAGAGGTGCATTACAACGGTTCGACGTTCGTTGTGACCATCGTTGACTTGACGACCGGAAGGTACTTCAGGACCAGCGCGGCGGTACCGCGAGCGAAACGGGCGTCTGCCGAATGGATTGCCGAATCGAACGGCTATTCCGGACTTCCCGACTTCGACGCGGTGGGTTTTGGGAAGGACTTCACCCGAGCGACCGACACTAACGCTGCGACCGACGCCACGACTTCGGGACCGATCGCGGCCTTCGGGAAGNNGGACCGATCGCGGCATTTGGCAAACGCGTGCAGGTGGCCATTTTGGGCCACAAGAACGCAGATGAAGCCGTGCCGTCGTTTCTATCCTTCGACGGGAGCAGCTTCAGCGTAACCTATTGGAGCCCGTGAGGCAGGCTCATGCGCCGGTCGAGCAGTTTGAATCCCGGTGCCTCCCGAAGCGCTAATGCATGTCAGTGACTCGACGCGTTCCCAACGACGGCGTGGTGCGCGTCCTACGCGAGAGACGGCGCGCCGGGACGATGAGCGTCGTGACCGGATTGGAGCCGCGCGAGATCGATGAGGTCGCGAAGAGCCTCAAACGCCACTTGGGCACCGGCGGCACCGCGAAGAACGGCACCGTGGAAATTCAAGGCGACCATCGCGATCGAATCGTGACGTGGTTCGCGGCGCAGGGACGGAAGGTTAAACTCGCCGGTGGTTAAGCGTCGTTGCCACTCGCGCTACGAACACTTAGGGTAGCCTGTAGACCGCTGGTTGGCCGACCGGGTACTTTGAGACTGCCGGATTCCAGAGTATGTAGACTTTCCCGTAGGTTTCCATCAACGATGCGACCACTTTCTTTGCCTCGGCGGCGCTTACGTCAGGCATAGTTGCGCTGACCTTCGGGATTTCGATGCGATGATAGTGCCAGAGGGCCTGTTCGCTCGGAGGGAACGTCTTCCAGACGGCGGTTGGAACGATCGTTTCAATCGCCACGAGCGGGGCGTTCGCATCGTCGCTCGCGTAGATTTGGCACTCGAGCATCCCGTTGCCAATCGACCGGCACCAATGATGCGCGACCTCGTTGGGATGACCGGGAAAGTGTTTGAGGGCGTCGATGTGAATGGTCCAGTTCGTCGCCGGTGAAACGGTCGTGGCCTTAGCGGAATGAAGTCCAAAAAACGTTAGCCCAACTGCCGCAAGCAGTACGAAAAGCGTGATCGGAATGGAACGCATGAACGAACTCCTTTCTAAGAGATCCCTTATATTTAACAGTTAACAGCCTATAATCCGTATTCAGTAGCCAGATAGGTAACGAGGGTCGAGACCTGATCGTCGGGGATCGGGGCCCCGTACGCGTTCTTCATCTTCTTGACTTCCGCGGTCCATTGAGCAATCGTCAGACCGGGCTGAATCGAGACGTACGCCGATGAATGACACGTGAGACAATAGCGTTGCGCCGTCTCGACGCCGGGGCCGGGCCTGAAGCTCGTTCCCATGTCGTTAGGCATCTCGATTGTGACTGTTCCCCGCGGCGGCGGGTTTGCGGCGATCGCGACGCCCGCCCCGACCACCGATAGCGACGCAGCGAGCGCGAACCACACCTTTTTCATGAGACGGTCACCTTGTACGTCTCGATGCTGTTACGCATGTAGCCTCCGGGGTTCCAGATCGGAGTTGCGTTTTGCGTGACGCCATTGTTGGACGATGCTCGGACTGCGACGTCATAGACTCCCGGCCTTGCATCCCAACGGGCGTTCCAGCGGCGAAAGCTGTACTTACCGTAATCTGGCTCGAGGGTGGCGCTGCGCCAGGTCCTTCCCGCATCGATCGAGATCTCGACTNNCGAAGCGGTATCGACCCCGCCCCAATGGTCGCACCGTCTGCAATGTTCGTAACGAACGATCGTACGTTTAGTTTGTTGATCGGAATCGTTGCGAATCCGGTCGTACCGGGGACGACGCTCGCTGTTGGCGTATCCGGAATTCGATACGCCGTCTTCATCCAGAAATTGTCGTCGATGTGATCCAACACGGTAATTTCCGCCAGCATTTTCACCCAGTACGTCGCATACCAGCCGGGCACGATGAGTCGAACCGGAAAGCCATTAAGCAGCGGCATCGGCTGACCATTCATTAGATACGCGACGATCACGTCGTCCCCGCGGGCGACGTCGAGATCGAGCGCCTTTTTGAAAGCTGGCGTTTCTGGAAGCACGGGCCCATCTAACCCCTTAAACTGGACCTGCTTTGCCTTCGGCTGTAAACCGGCGCGCGACAGAATGTCGCGCAACCGCACGNNAGCGCGCGTTGCCCATTGCTCCGTTTCCCCACTGACCGCCCGGGACGCGCGGAGCGAAGAAGCCGCGGCTGTTCCCGGAGCATTCGTTGACGGCCGTAACCTCGATCGCCGGCATCGTTGCCAGATCGTCGAGGGAGAGTGACAACTCGCTTTGGACGGCGCCGGTCACCTTGATACGGTGGGCCGACGCATCGACCGACTGCGGANNAGCGGACGAAGAATGCATCGTTGGGCGTAAACACCCCGTCGTCGAAAATCGCAAAGGGCGTCTCGAGTTGAGGCGGCCGCGGCGTTACCTCCAGAAGCGGACGTTTCTGCGGGAACGCAACGAGCGGGCGCCGCCCGTTGACGAAAGGCAAATCAACCGAGTTTTGAGCCTCGGCCGCCTTGGCAAGCGAGATGCCACCGAGCGCGGCGCCAGCTGCGACCAAAAAACGAGCTCGGTTCAGGAACAGACTTCTTCCTCCTCGGCGTCGCAGCGTCACCTTCTAAAGATGACTTTAGTTTTCTTCCTCGAAGCCGGTGCTCGGCCCCTGCTCGAGAGGCTCAGTCTNNGGCGGGGCCATTATGCAAGCATCGCAGGTACCGGAATGGCAGCTTTTCATGGTCGAGGGCAACCCGAATACCGCGATGAGAGCTTACTCGAAGTAGAGCGGCTCCTGTGTAGATCCGCTGTTCTTGCCGCACGCATATTTTCCAGTTAGCATCGCGGGCCCTGAATAGTTCGGCCGGCTTCGGGCCATCGCGTAGAGGACGAAACCACCCGAACTTGTTAGGTTAAACGACGCCGAGAAACTGTCAACCGTTTTTTTGCCCGACGTGATCGTCCAGGACACCTTGCACTTTCCTTTGTAGCTGACGTCCGTAAACGAGATCGCGTACTGCCAGTAAGTGTTACTCAAGACGTAGCTCGAAGGGCCCGTCAGCCCGACGTTATCGCTACTGGACGCCCCGTAAACGCAGTTGATACAAGGCACACCACCTTGGTCCGGGCCGTTGGAGACAAAATTCATCAATAGCGCCGGCGCACCGGCTTCGGGCCGGATCGACGCCCTTTGAAAGACGAGAACACCACTAGTGGTCGATTGGCCGTGACCCGTTTGCGCGGCGCTGCCGAAAGGCGTCGTGCGGGTTTGGCCCGCGCCCGCGCAAGCTGCCAAGCCAAAAGCCAATAAAGAAACGAGAGCACGACGGGTGTAGATAAGCATTACGCCCTCCCCTTGAAGTAAGCAAACGATAGGCGCGGCATTCGGGGCCGAGCGGGCTCATCCTCGGCAGGTACGTGCGGACCAGCTGCATCCGCGGATCTTGACAAATAATACGACCGGT
>PKWF01000026.1 GCA_003133185.1 Vulcanimicrobiota bacterium
GGGGTACGCCGCATGAGTGGCTTCCCCGATGAAGCCTTTAGCCTGGACGCCCTTGGGGATGCGCCTCCTGCTGAGACGCTAGAACCCGGATATTTAGCCGACTTGGATTATGTCTTGCGCTTTCAATCTTGGCGCGAGCGGCTTCGTAGTTTCTGGAAGCGATCAGGTCGAGAATGTCCAGAATCAGGTAGCCCATCTCCCGAGAATCGGCTTGACCCTCTCGAAGGGAGTCGAGGCGGCGAATGACTGGGTCTTCTTCGTACATTGAATCTCCAAACAGTAGCGACCGATTCAGGTCGTTGAACCGGCGCGAGTTATTTGGACCCTACGGCGTTCACGCGCCGCTATTATTATCAAGTTGCTACGGTTCACGTCATGCCTATAAGCGCCGGTATTCCGCAGTCCACGACCAGGATGCGGCCCGTGGGGAGGTTCAGACGGCTTATGCGTCTACCCCGAACGAACCTGCGCGATTTCACGACGTAACCGGAGCGCCCCATGTGAGCAAAAATAGAGAGGACCGGCTTTCGCCGCCCCTCTCGGTAAATATTAGAACGGGTCTAACCCAGTGGTTAGAAAATCCGAGGCCAGTTCCGTTTGATCTTTTCTACCGATACGACTCCCTGCTGCACGGCCAAGCCAAGGCCGATCACGGCACCGAAGACGATCACAAGCGGATGGATTCGGATTGGATAATGATTCACTTGAAAGTTCCTTTCCGCTCCCCCGGAGCGGGCTCAATTGTAGCACCGGCCCATGAGCGGTCAATAGGGGGCTGTCCCCCTAGGTCGCCTGCTTCCGGTCTATTTTATGGGCAGCTTACGCATTTTAACGTCGGCTTGACAGCCATGATGCGCGGGCGCGTTGGGGCTCTGGAAACTCTGATTTGCGCCAAGCGCAGACTCGCTGGATGGACGGTGTGACCGAACACTTGTCTCGGCGATCCGGTAGCTTTAGATGCACATTTCGCTTGGGACCTTCAAAGAATCAGGGTACGCAGGTGGTCTCCGCGCAGCAATGTGTCCGAACACTTGTCACGCGTATCCTCGAATCGATGGATCAATCGGTTCTTCAGATTAGGGTTGCGGCTGGGCGAGCTTGTGACGGCTACTCTCGGGAGGGGTCGCACGCGCCGAGGTAGCTTTCAGGTGTTGCTTGGCCGAGTGAACAAAGCATGGACCTGAAGCTCGGCGGACACTAAGACCTTCTTTACATTGACCGCGAGAGAACGTAGGGCTTCGTGAACCCATGAGTCGGGGTCCAGCCCGCAGTCGCTCTCATTCAGACTTACGCGGACTTGCGTGTAAATATGCGGTTCGTAATCAGCGAGCCTTACGCCCTCGCGTAGTGGAAGACCCCGTTCGAGGACCGTCATCGACATTTCAGTGCCCGTAATATCAAGGCGGTATTTATCGCCTACGGTCGCCATCAGCAGCAAGTTACGATGCTTGTCGATGTTGTCCAGGCGGCATACGGTATAAAGTTCGCTGCCGTTGCCGTTCAGATAAGGTTGCATATCTGAAATGAAACGTAGCCAGTCCTCCCCAAGAACGGTCACCTTTTCCTTGGCGATTTCCTTGGTAAACGCGTTGCTATTCTCGCGAGCCGTAAACGCGACCCTACCCAGTAACTCAGTTGCTACGTTCTTTACACACGCTACACTATACGCTAGGTGGTCAAGCGCGCTTCTCAGGTTGTGCACTGCATCACCGGCTAGGCAACACAGGTCCGCATCTATCGGCTCGGCGCGCAACAGCATCGCCCTTTGAAGTGCAGAAGTATTCGGGTCTCTTACAAGATGGTACGCTTTGTCGCGTAGCCACTTGTTTAGGCGATCCTCGAATGTGTCGATATGCCGAGTAGCAGCTTGATGCTTTTGCCACGCTCCAGCTAACTGCTCGACCGAGTTTTGGTCGCTCAACGCCCCTGAGCCGCCTTTATCGAAGCAAACAGCTCATCCATATCCTGCAGGTGCGGCATGTAGTCGACAAGGGTTCGCTGGGGCATACTCTCGTTGTCCAAAAGTATCGTCGCATCACCGAGGGCAGCGGTTGGCTCGTCCAAGTGAAAACGCGCCCTCGCTTCTGCAATGATCGCCTGCGAAGCTGTCCCTACTGCTCCATCCAAGGTCCATCGCAGGGCCTGCATTGCAGGAGAGACTCGCGCTAATATCAAGTTTCCGAACGCAAACGCCTCTCCCTTACTAGGTATGTAAGCTTCATGCATCACTTGGTTGCGAATCTCATACTCTTCGTCGCTGAGCACCGGAAGCTTAGGCGGCTGGCGAGTCCCAAGCGGCTCTTCCTTGAAGACCTCGCGCCAAGCTTCCTCAAAGCGTTTTTTCCGACCGCGCTTCACTCTAGGAGCTGGTAACGGCTCTATGCCTTTACTTGCAGCAAAGCACTGCAGCGCGAACTCCCAGAACTCCTCAATGCTTGTGCCGAACGCAGATACGGCACCCCAATAGTTCTCGTCCAGCAGCGAGTAGCTCGCCATTTGGAACATTATCTCATGCTTGGGATTGCCGAGCAGCACCCGCTCCTCATGTCCAGCCGGGCACGTCAGGTAATAAACTGGGCCAGTCTGGTACGACGTTGCCATCACTACAGAATGCGGAACGCCGGGTGCAATAGTCGTAGGTTTGCACTTGCTGCAGGGAACGGCCAAAACCGCTCTCATTGATTGCCGAGGCGCTCGATGATGTCGGCTAACCGCGTTTCGGCGCTTTCGATTACGACCTTCGCCTTGCTTTTCATGCAGGGACGTGGCTTCGGCGAGCCGGACACGGACTCCTAAGCCACCGCCGTGAGGGTCCGCCCATCGGGCTGAATTATACTCGACGGAAGCCTGGTTGACACGTGGCACAGCCTAAAGAAATCGTTGCTCAATCCGAATTGAGCCGGAAAGTGTGACGGACGGCCTCCACGAGCGATGGTAGTTGTGGAGGGTACGAATCTGATGCACACCGTCATAACAATCGAGATCAACGGGCGCCGCCACGAAGTCCACCATCGGGCTCTGACGGGTGCCGAAATCAGGGCAATCGGTCACCACGAACACGGAGCGCTCTACTTGCTGGGGCGTGACGAGCGCCGGTTCATTCCGGACGACGAAGTGATCGAACTACACGATGGCGAGCGGTTCGAACTCATCGAGCGCGAGCCAATCTGGATCATCATCGAAGGCAAGAATTACGAGACCAGTAGACGCGTTCTCACCGGGGCGCAAATCAAGGAACTCGGGCACCAACCACCGGCAAACCGTCTCTATCAGATCGAGCGCGGCGAACGCATCCTGATCGAAGATGATCAGAAGGTGCATCTGAAGGACGGCGATCAGTTCATCACGTTGTCCTGCACCGGTCACGCAAGCTAATGAGCAACGACGATCATCGAATGATGACGGCGCTGTTCGGACCCGGCGTCGAGGAGCATACTCAGGACAGTCTACGGCTCATCGTCGTTCCGGGAGTACGCCTTCCCCCCGGTTGCACGCCGGAAAATGCCTTCGCGATCTACGTTGCATCGAGTGCTGGAGGGTACGAAAGCCGCTTGTACTTTGAATGTCCCATTCGGCTCAAGTCCGGTGTCGAACCGAAGACCACGACGCTGCTGATACTGGGCAGAACAATGTACGCCGCGAGCATCAATGGCGTGCCTGCGAGCCTCCCGCCTCACCAGGCCATACTGGCTCATCTCGCACGCTACGAACAAGCGGCATGAAAAACTTCATCGAGCGGTTTCTCGCGTGGTTGGGGTTTCGCGAGCCTCCACCGGCAGCGCCGACGCGCAGGCTGCGGTTGCGGATCACGCGGTCGCTTCTCATGGCGCTGCATTCTGCTGCGTTGCCGACACGCGAAAGGGGAGAGCCGCTGGCGTTTCTTCGCGCCCGGTACGCATCGGAGAACACGCAGGACGTGATCGTAGCGGTCAATGTTCTGCCGTTCCCGGAGGGCGCGTACGTGGAAGGCAGTGCCGGTGCAAATTTCGATACGGAATGGTCCGTACGATGCGCAAACGAGTCTGCTCGTTCAAATGCCGGCATCTTTCTTGCGCATCGGCATGGAGGGAAGGGGAAGCCGGGCTTTAGTTCAGTTGACCGGAAGACTAATCTGACGGTGATGGCCCCGCTATCGCACGGCATGCCAACATTTCCCTACGGTGCCATCGTGCTGAGTGATACAGGTGCGGCGGTTGTCGTTGCATTCGAGGGACGCTTGCATGAAGCCGAGCTGGCGGTCGTGGCCGACGGCCTTGGCCAGATGGACGTTACAGCGTGATTGATACGAGCCGTCTGGAATTTCTAGGGAGCGGCCTCCAGCGGTTGCGCCGCGCTACGGTCTCTGTTCTCGGGGCTGGAGGTGGCGGGTCGCACATGGCTCAGCAACTTGCCCACGTTGCCGTCGGCACGCTCGTGCTGATCGACCCGGACGTCCTTGAGGAATCCAACGTGAACCGCGTGGTGTGCTCCTCGTACCGCGACATCGGGCAATATAAAGCCAAACTCATGGCAAATCGTTTGAAGGGCTTAGGTGGAAGAATCGTCCCGATTTTAAGCCGAGCCGAGGCTCCAGCCGGGCGCGCCTGGATCGAGCGTAGTGAANNGGATGGTGTGCGGGCGCGGCATAATATCGAAGCGATCTGCAGAGCGGCGCTGATCCCGTATATAGACATCGGACTGAAGATCGACGTTGCTCGAGATGGATCCGTCATCGGCATAGGGGGACAGGTTTTTTATTCAGCTCCTGGCGGCCCGTGCATGCATTGCGTCGGTGTCGTTACCGAGGAGGGGATGCTTCGAGATCGAGAAGAGTACGCTGTGGGCGTTCCAGACCAGCAAGTGATCTCTCTTAACGGCGTCCTGGCGTCCCAGGCGGTTGACACGGCTGTTGGACTGCTAACGGACTTCGCCCCCGAATTCCCTCCGGTTCGCCTGCTAAGGTACGACGGACTTCTTCATCGGATGCAGGCCGATATCGAATTTGACGGCATGACATGCCCGCACTATCCAGAATCCGCCGCCGGCTGGACAGTCGTTCTACCAAAAAGCGGCCGAGCGTAGTGTGAAGGATCGCACAGTCGAGGCGCTCGACGACGCCAGAGAAGGCCGCGGCGGCAAATTGCCGACAATCCTGGCGGGAATGATCAGACACGCGTGTGCGGCTACACCAGACGAGATCATTGAAATCCGCGGAACCGTTTACGTGAACGTGGCCAAGATGATCCAGCAAAACGTCCCCAGTATCGACCTGGCGAAGCAGCTGCCCAAAATAGTTCATGATCGCATAGTTGATCATTATCGCAGACTTAAGAGGAAGGGAGATCCTGAGAGAGAGGTCTCTATCGAGGATCTCCCCTATTGGAAGGAGCCTGCAGACCGTGTTGACGTTGAGCAGCTGGTGATTGGCGCGGAAACCATCTGTGAAGCTCGGAACGTCCTGGCCGAACTCCGCGAAAGCGAGAATGAGGTGGAGCAACGAACTTATCTAATTCTCGATGCCTTCATGTCCGGGGCTTGGACCCCGGATCATATACCGGAAATAATGGGGAAGCAAATCAGTCAGACAAACGCGTCTACGCTACTTCTTCGAGCGAAGCAANNCGGGATCGATTAGCGACATCGGGAAAGGGGGTGAAGTATGAAGGATGAGGATATCGACGACGTTCTAGCAATCGCTCTCGCTAACCTGAAAGATCCGAATTTGCCCGAGTTCCTGAAGAAAGCGGCTGCCGAGGCCCCGCGCGCCCCTCTGGCGGTCCTAATTGATGCGTTCTTGAGCGAGCAACCAGGTATTGCCGTTCGTCCGCGTTTGGAAGCCATCGCTGCGCTGAACCAAGGAACGCCGGAAGATCTCGATAGACCAGCCTTTCAATCGTACTTGATTGGGAGATTGGGTATGGTGGAAGCCGAATTGGGCAGATGCATGCGAGCAGTTGGAAATTACCGCCGCCTGNNACAGTCGGAGAGCGTTTTCTAACTGCAGCGCGGGATGAGGCTAGGGACGGCGGCGGATCTGTGGATGCGGCCGAAATCCGAGAGCAACTTAAGAAGCGCAACAAGTGAAGCGGGGGCTGCCGATTCATCCGGAGATTCCTGAATGCGCTAATCGCGTTTTGCGTGACTCCGGCTTCCCGCTCCTGTCAAACGGCATCGGCATAGATGTCGAAGCAATCATAGAGGATTTCTGCGGCATTGAGATTGCCTGGATCTCCGGGTTACGCTTGGGCGGTCGCGAGTTGCTAGCGGCGTATATCTCGGATATTCACACAATTCTCATCGAAGCCGATTGCAATCCACATCGCCAACGGTTTTCATTGGCACATGAACTCGGCCATGCACAGCTTGAGCACGGCTTCGGATCTACTGAGACCTTGTTTCAANNACGTTTCTATGCGTTTCGGACGATACGACTGCTCGTTCAAGCGACGAGCGGAGCAAAGGCCGGCGTCGTCGCTTGGAAATCAGAGCGAACCAATTTGCATCGCTATTGCTCATGCCGGAAGCTTTGGTCAGGCAGGTTTGGCAGAAATACCACGACATTGTAGGTTGCTCCCAATTGCTCGGCGTGTCACGCCAGGCGATGGAGATCAAGTTGGAGCATCTCAAACTTGGCTCGGCAACATTTGATGCCCGTTCTCAGCGCCTCATCTAGCCAATTCCCGCCAAAGACATCCTGCGCCGATCTTACAGACGATGCGATGTTCACGTAAGTGAGCCGCACGCGCGTGAAATACTCCTGTCGAACCCGGCGGAGTTAGCAGTTTCTGGAGCCTCGACGCGCGCGCGATTACGGCGGACCGCAAAGCAGTCGCTCGCGGCATGTCCGACCGCTCATTCTCGCGCGTAGCGGCGGGGTCGTGATGGTGAGCCTTCCTGGTTTCGAACCCTCCCCCCGCGGCGCTGGCTGCGTTGCCACGTCCGCCATGCCGGTCAACGCGTTGGAAACGCTGAGTCATATAAGCCCGCCAGCGCCTCCCAGGAACTCGCACACGTCCCTCGCAAAGGCCTTGATGTCACTAAGCTCGACGGTTCGCGTTACCCTATCGTTCCAATGACCCAGTGTCCAGAATAACGCGCGAATGAAGCCGTCTGCACGGTCGCTGTCGAAAGCGACCTCGCAGGTTACCCATTTATGCGGTCCCGTCCATTCTTGATACCACTGAATCTGCGCGGGAGCTTGCGTAAAGTGCGGGAGTCCTTCGGGATTTTGATCCTTCGACCCGATACGATACCGCTCGACTTCGGCTTCGATTTTTCGCCCCCATGAGTGTAGGGGACCGCTAAGGCCTAGACTTAGCGCATGGCATAACCTGCAGGTGCTACTGGGATCAGCAGAGGCTGCCGCCGGTATCGGATCGTGTCCCAGTGCCGTGTCGTTTACGGTGATGTATATGGCGGAGCCGTCATCACTTTCGGTTCGCCCTGAACTCGCTTCCACGATCCAATCGAAGCGATGTCGCCCTTCAGGGATGAAAATCACAACGAGTCCTAACTTTTGCGGATAGTGCTCCGGGTAAACCGGCCTTCGCAGCTCAATGCGGCCAACCTCCGCGGTACGCGAGCCAAAGATATCGTATGCAAAGCGAATCTCATTGTCTGGCTCTCCTGGGACTGATAGCCTCTCGACTGGCTGATTTAGCGGCTCTGCCGCTTTCAATCCCTGTTGCATTGGGTGCGCCCATTGCGGTAGGGCCACTGTCGCAACCACATCGCTAGCCTTGGCATCACCCGCGTTTGACACATATAGGGAGAAGGAGACGGGAGAGCCTGGCCGCCTGTGGCCGCCAATCGGAAAAAACTCTACGGAGGTCTGATCCCAAAGAGTAATTGCAAGACGCGCTGACTTCTTCCGCTCTGCCTGCTCTGCCGCGAACCTATCGCGATCGCGAGCTTCCTGACCCTCTGCCACCTGTAATTGCTTTGCTGCAAGGTAGGTCTGATACCACGGCAAGAGTGAAAACGTAAAAAATGCACCGATAGCGACTATGAATGCGTACTGCTTTTGCGGTGTCNNCATAAAGTACAGTTGCTAACGGAAGCGATATGGCTGCCGCCTTGACTAGGCCGACATGTGCTCGACCTTCCGGGCGTGACACGTAGCCCTCAGGCACCTAGTTCAACAACAGGGCTCACCTGTTGCGTCCCCTGCGCACCATCTTCTTCGGTTTACCGGCCTTGCGCCGCCGCGCGCGGCGCGCTATCGCCGCTGAGGCTACGCTGGCGGTCTTCCAGTATTGGGCCATCAGCAAGCGGAAGCGGACTACTCGTTTCAACGAACCTTCTATCTAAGGCGATATCTTGTGTGCAATCTGGCACTTTGAAGTCGGTTAGCCTGAAGTCAGGTTGTGATATTCTCCAACGTAACATCCGCCGCCCTCCCACCGGCGACGTGATACGTGACCCCTGGCCTGAAATGCTTCGAAGATCCGTCATCCGACGTATACTCCGCGTGCTTGTGGATCAGATTGATTCATCGCTTGCGCCACCACGTCACCCGCGTCGCTGAGCACGTCAACCTGATCATCGAAAGCACCAGTCGGGAAATCGATAAGTTCGTTCTCGAGCGCCGGCACCCAAGGCGCATCGAACGGGTGAAATACGTGCCCCATCTCGTAGCGCGCGGCGATCACGTAGGCCCGAGTCTCTTTGCTCTCGCGCCCGCGCTTGACCGGCACGATCGGCAGCCCTTCCGCAACACCTTGTTGAACGAACGTCCACTGATAGGCAACGGCCTCAACGCCGATGCGGCCAGCTTTGTGCTTCGCCCAATACACCTTCAACGTTGGAATTTGGCGCGTGCCGTCAATGCGGCCACGAAACCAATCGAGAACGACGAGTTCGTGGTTCGGGCAAAGCGCGAAAACGCCAAAGCACGTAAAGTCGCCTTCCACTGTCGAGGTGCCAGCAGCAAGATCGACCATTATAAAAAGCCGGCAGATGTTGCGCGAATAGCTCTGCACAACCTTGCCCATGGCATCGAGCAGATAAAAGCGATTGTCCTCGACCTTGTAGTAGCGGAACCACTCGCGCTTGAAGATCGTGCCCGAGTCCGGCCTCGGCCGGCCCTGAAAAGGGCCTCAGAGAACCGAGCCGGTCGAATGCGCTGCTTCAAAAGAAACTCTCGCGGCCACACTTCAGGCCAGAGCGCTTCGCCGGGCAGCCGTCCGAGTTCGTCACGTAGTCCGTGACCGCATTCGTTGACTGCCTCAATGCCATACGATCCGCACTCTTTGCAAATCGCTAACGCCGGAAAGTCGAGGACCAGATACCGGTCCTTCGCCTCTTTGGCTTGCTCAATCGCACGCGCCATGTGATCGTCCACATTCCACCGGCTCATGATGTGAATAACCGGCGCCCCGGGTGAGCAGCGCGTTACGAACTCACCCTGATACCACTCCCACGCCTTGTCGCGATGTTTGCGGCTCATCGCTTCCTCAACGCTCGCGTACGGGTCGTCGATGATCGCCAGATCAGCACCGCGGCCGGCAACGCCTTGTTGTACGCCGACCGTCGTCATGCCACCGCCCGCGCTTGTCTTCCATCTGTGCCGAGCGGAGTTGGCCGGGTCGAGCGCGACGCCGAAGAACCGTGGGCCGTGGCGTAAAAAAAAGTCACGCGCTGGCCCACCGACCTTATCGGAAGCGAACTCGGCAGCATAGGACGCCGTCAATACCTCGCGCTCCGGGTGCAACCCAAGAAACCACGCCGACATAACGTTTGACGCGAGCCGAGTTTTGCCGTGACGGACCGGCACGCAAAGGAAGAGCGAGTCAAGCCGCCCCTGCTCGAGCGCAACGAGGGCCTGCGATATCGCTAGATGGAACGGGGCCGCACGATAGGGCCGTGGATCATCGCGAGTTGCAACCGACGCAAACCCGACGGGCGATGCGATCGCGAGGTACCGATCCAGATTTAAATCGCTCGTCAGGGCGCTTATGTATCCGACTTGCCGTTCGAGGCTAGCCGCGCGTTGCCAAGTTGGGCGATAATCTCGTGCAGTTTCGCTGTCGCGGCGGGATCGGAACGCGTCGCATCGGCCGCCTGCCGCTCGTCATCGATTCTGATCGGGTCACCGCCGGCGATGCCGCCAACTTGAACCTGCGCACCATACTCGTCCCGGAACCGACGCTCCAGAAACCAGGTCGCCTGCGAACTGCCGCTTCCACCGCCTAATGCCCGCGCGGTGAGATTGACAACGGCTCGCGCTTTTGACTGTTCCACCGCTTCACGAAACGCCGCGTAGGGTTCGATGCCCGCGGCGCCCTTCTTCATCCAATCATGGAACGTGGACTCGCCCACGCCATTGGCTCGCGCCGCGTATTTTTCCGGTACGGAGAGCTCGAGCGCTTTGCAAATGGTCTTTTCAATCTCTGGCGTGAGCTTCGAAGATCTGCCAGACGTCCGACCCCGCTCTTTAGGCACGGGTGGCCTTCTTTCCAGTGAGCGTTTCCCAGCGCTGCACGATGATGTCGCAGTACGCGGCGGAGATTTCGCACGCATAGCCCAAGCGACGCTCGCGCTCGCAGGCGATCAGCGTGGTGCCGGCGCCGGCGAATGGATCAAAAACGCGATCACCGAGATCGGTAAGAAGGCGGACAAAAAACGTCGGTAGCGCGACCGGGAAGATTGCGCCGTGACCGAGGGCTTCGTGGTTCTTGCCGCACTCGATGACGTTCGACGGGTAAGCAAAATTGCTCGGCGGTGCTAGACGTGCCGGGTTGCCGGTCTCTTTGTATGATTGCCCTTGCGCTCTCGAGGTCGCAACTCGTTGGCGATGGCCTTTCATCGCCAGCCCATCGAGTTGCGATGGATGCCGGCCACCCCAATTCGGAACGTCGTCGGTCTGGTGCTGCACGTGTTTCGGTCGCCATTTGATCCTCGGTGCGAGTGCGAAGTGGAAGACCGGTTCGAACCCGTTCTTCAGCCGTCCCTGGGGCGTTTTAGGCGTGCCGCCATGCGACCACATGAACTCATCGACGAACCGCCAGCCCCAGTCGCGCACGAGCGTGATGACCAGGTCCTTTACGTAGAGTGACCGCTGGCCTGACTCGGCGTGCTCTTTGATGTTGACGCAGAACGAGCCGTCTGCAGCAAGGTGCGCACGCAGGGCATCGGCAACCCCGCGGAACCACCCGGAATACTCAGCCGGCGGTACCGGTTTGAAACCCGAAGCATCGTCGTAGTCGCGCTGCGCTGCGTAAGGCGGCGACGTCATCGCCAGATTCATTGGCTTTCCCGCAAACAGCTTCGCGAGCACAGCTTCGTTTCGACAATCGCCGCAGATCAGGCGATGGTCACCCAGCGCATAGACGTCGCCCGGCCGTGTCTTGGGCACTGTTGGCAGTTGTGGGATAGCGTCGGGATCGGCCGTTTGCCACTCGGCTGTCTCTGCCAGCAACTCCTCAAGCCGCAGGTCAGCGAACAGTGCAGCGTCATCGGCCCTGATCTGGTCAAGGAGTCCCTGAAGATCGGCCGTGAACTCGCCGGCGATGTNNTCAGCGCGATGTTGAGTGCGCGCTCCTCCTTCTCGTCGAGGTCGACCACGACGACGTCGACGGTCTTGACCTTCTTGGCCTGCAACACTTTGAGGCGCTGGTGTCCGCCCACAACAAAACCCGTCCGACGGTTGAACACAATCGGCTGGACGTTACCGAAACGCTCGATCGACCGGCTAAGGCCAGCCATCGCTTCGGGAGCGATGCGGCGCGGATTATAAGGAGCAGGCTTGAGATCCGCGATGGCCATAGGTCGGATCTGCGGAGCGTCCGAGACTGAGGCAACGAGGCCATCAGGACCCGCGGTCTGTTTTTTGGTAGGCATGCGAGCGCCGTTCCAGGGCGGCGCGACGCAGCGACCCCCCGTGTCCGCGATTCGCCGATGAGGCGGTCTGATGGTCTGGGCAGTGCGATCTCGACACCGCTCCATCGTCCCGCGTGCGGCTTGCCAGCGCGAGAGATTCGCCCGGGCCGATAGCCTCGGGGAAGCAGGCCGCTCAAGCAGACCGTGCTTCGCTGGGGGCGTCGAGCCGATGTAAGTTCGGTCTTCGGATCTGCGAATCGCCATCGCGCGAATCACGCCGATGCCGCCCACCGCCTGAGCTCATCTCAAGTCCTCCTGGCGTGTCCCCGGCCCATTCTGGTCCGAAAAACGCTCTAGCCATCCCGAGCGCCCCTGCGTCTTCCCCCTGATTTTTGGTCGCCGAGGTGCGCCGCAAAAAATTCCGGACAGGCCCCGCTTCCTGCAAAAGGCGGCGCCGTAGCCCAGCTCATGACCGGAAAATCCTTGGAAGTCGAGCCGCAGTCCGCCCTCAGGCGGCCGTTGCCGGCCAGCGACTTCCCCTTGCAAGTAATCGATGGCCGACTCGTGATCATCGGCCTTACGGCGGCCGTGGAACGTCTGGCGCGCGCCGGTCGAGCCATCGCCCAGGAACGAAAAACGCTCGAAACTGCCACCGCCCAGGCGCCGGGATCGCGACGCCGAGGCGCCCGATGATGGTTTATTCGCAACGGATCCACAGGCACCCCAACGCCGGCCGCCTCGGGCGTTTAAGGGGCGATCGAACAGCCGCCCTGGCCCTCACGATCCCGATAGGCACGTCTCACCGCCGGCCTGCAAAAAAGCCGCCGGTCGAAACCTTCGCCGCGGCCATGGGTCTAGAGCAGACTGAAATTTCGAGACACGAATGCGTGTTCGTGCTCGCCATTTGAAGGGACGAGTCGTGGACTATAAAGTGGTTTCGATAAGGAATGGCGGGATTCGGGCCGAGCAGCGATGCAAACGCCCCGACTGCATTTTCCCCCGGCCTACCATTCGTTTTGATCTTGATGGTGGCCGCATTGTGGCCACGTGGAACTGGGTCGGTGTCCAGGCCATTCAGATCCCCACTGGCCTGCGGATCAATCTGCAAATGATGCTGCTGCTGGTCCCAATCTCGTGCAACTAGCGGACAACGGGCGACCGGTGACCGGTCGAATCGAGGCGCCGGTCACCGTTTGGTCTTATGCGGCGGTCTCTTCTTCACCCCAAGAGGCCACGCTTGAGGACCAACAGCAATGGGCTAGCGAAACAGCCCTACGCAACGGGTGGACCATCGCACGACACTTCTCCGGAGTTGCTTCGGGCGCCAAAGGCACCCGCGAGATCCTCAGCAATCTCATCGATGAGATCGAGCGCACACCCAAAGCGGCGCGCCCAAAGCGAGTACTGATGATCCGAATCGACCGCGTGGGTCGAATTGCACTTGATTGCATCGCTGCCGTTGCCCGTCTGCGCAAGCTCGGAGTGCTGCTCCATACGCGCCAAGACGGCGATGTCAAACTCGAAACCGCAATGGATTCCGCTCGTCCAATCTTTGAGTTGATTGCCGCCGAGATGGAAAACGCGGCTCGCTCCGATAAGTGGAAAGCCGTACACGCGCGCCGTCGTGCTGAGGGTAAGCACGTTGGGAGCATCCCCTACGGCATCATTCTCGTGGACGGTGAGGCCATTCCGTTCGAGCCTGAGGCACAGATTGTTCGCGAGATATTCCGACTTGCCGAGCAAGGATGGGGTTACACACGCTTGGCGCGTTGGGCTCGCGTAAATGCGCCACCAAAACGTACCCACGACGGCAGTGACAAGCCCTGCGCGTGGAGCGCCTCGACGATCAAGAGCATTCTGGTTTCCAAGACGCTACGCAATCTGATCGTTTCCGAAGATCAGTGGCAACGGACCAAGGCCGCTCGCCAGAGTGACTTTCGCTCTCGCGCTCCCAAGCGGTGGGATTGGCCGCTGCAGGGCGCCGTTCGCTGCACCTGCGGCAAGCTGCTAACCGGCCATTGTTCGGGCGCGCAAAAGTATCGGATCCGCTACTACATCTGCCGACACCACACCCTAGAGCCTGGACAAAGGTCACATCCGGCCCATCGCGCTGACAGCCTCGAGGCCGAGTTTGTCCAATTACTACGTTCAGTGCGAGTCGATCCGACGTTGATTCTTCCGTCTGACAATCAAGAGGCCACCGATTGGGAAACAGTCGAACGTGACGCGCTTCGCCGTATCGCCGACGCCGAGAAACGGACCCAGCGTGCCTGGAGACTTGCCGAAGAAGCGCAGATCGATGCGAGCCAACTGCGCACTCGCCTTGCTGAACTCGACCTTCAACGCCGAAGCGCCGAAACGGCGCTCAACTCAGCAAAGGCCGCCCGAGCTCAAGACGCCCAGGATCACCAATCCCGCGGCTCATTTGCCAAGCTCCTTGAAGAGCTTCCTGACTTATGGCCGCAGGCGACCGTCGAGCTCAAGCAGGAGCTGGCACGCGCATTCGATGCCGTACTTGCAGAAACCAAAGCCTTTGGAGGTCTCTTTGCCGACCCATCTTGCCGCGGCCGGCTCACGTTTCGTCCTGTCGCAAAGATGCGTAAAG
>PKWF01000185.1:0-132 GCA_003133185.1 Vulcanimicrobiota bacterium
CGGCTCCGGCGTTCTTCGCTTACCGCACTCGCGCCTTACGAAGTCGACGATCGTTTGCAGCGGCGCACCGGGCGTAAAGATTTCGCGAACACCGAGATCTTTGAGCCGTTTTGCGTCTTCGGGCGGGATCGT
>PKWF01000185.1:179-3387 GCA_003133185.1 Vulcanimicrobiota bacterium
GCGCGCCGGAGAGGATTGAAAGGCCGATGCCGTCCGCATCCTCTTGCACGGCCGTCTGCACGATCTGCTCGGGCGCCTGAAAGAGTCCGGTATAGATGACCTCCATGCCGGCATCGCGCAATGACCTTCGCTCCGCGGTCGTGACCGTCGAGGCCCGCTTTAGCGATGACGACGCGCAGCGGTCGTTCGTTCATCTCGCATCTCATCCTGACGGCGGCTCAAGTGGAGCGCCTCCTCGAGCTTCTGCTTCACCTGCGCGAGCGTGCGTCGCACCCGATAGACCTCGAGATTGTTATCGCGCATCTCTCCCTCCGTCATAGCACCGCTCGCTCCGTATAGCGCCCGTAAACGCTCGCCATCGCTTCGACGATCTCGCCCTCGGTAGCGTAGGCGTTGGCGCAATCGATCAAGTGCGGCATCAGATTGTCCTTCGGATCGCGGCAAGCGGCTTGCAGGCGTTCGAGGCCGCGCTGCACGGCGGCGCCGTCCCGTTTCGAGCGCAAATCCTGCACCGAGACGGCCTGTCCGCGTTCGGTCTCCTCCGTGATCTTGAGCAGATCGATATTTGCGGGCTCGTCCTCCTTGACGAACGCGTTTACGCCGACGATCACACGGTCGCGCGTCTCGATCGAGCGTTGATAACGATAGCTGGCCTCGGCGATCTCTCGCTGGAAGAATCCGGCTTCGATCGCTTCGATCACGCCGCCGTACTCGGCGATCTGCGCGAAATAGCTCTCGGCTTGAAGCTCCATCTCCTGGGTCAAGGCTTCGACATAGTACGAACCGCCTAACGGGTCGACGACGTTGGTCACGTTGGTCTCGTAGGCCAAGACTTGCTGCGTACGAAGCGCGATCTCGACCGATTTTTCCGTCGGCAGCGCCATGACTTCGTCCATCGAGTTCGTGTGCAGCGATTGCGTCCCGCCGAGAACGGCCGCCATCGCCTCGAACGCGACGCGCACGATGTTGTTCTCGGGCTGCTGCGCGGTCGCGCTGCAGCCGGCGGTCTGGGTATGAAAGCGCAGTTGCCACGATCGCGGATCCTTCGCCCCGTACTTCTCCCGCATGTGGCGCGCGTAGATGCGGCGAGCGGCGCGGAACTTGGCGATCTCCTCGAAGAAATCGATGTGTGAGTTGAAGAAGAACGAAAGGCGCCCCGCAAACGAATCGACGTCCATTCCGGCAGCCACGCAGGCTTCCACGTACGCGAAGCCGTCGGCCAGCGTGAAAGCCAGCTCCTGCGCCGCGGTCGAGCCCGCCTCGCGAATGTGGTAGCCCGAGATCGAGATCGTATTCCACTTCGGCATTTCGCGCGTGCAGAACTCGATCATATCCACGATGATGCGCATGTGCGGACGCGGCGGAAAGATCCACTCTTTCTGCGCGATATACTCCTTGAGAATATCGGCTTGGAGCGTTCCGCCCAGCTTGGCGCGCGGAATTCCCTTCTTCTCTGCAGCGGCGATGTATTGCGCCAATGCGATGCAGGCAGGGCCGTTGATCGTCATCGAGGTCGTGATGTCGCCCATGTCGATGCCGTCGAAGAGCACCTCCATATCGGCGAGCGAGTCGATCGCGACGCCGCACTTTCCCACTTCGCCGCGCGCTTGCGGCGCATCCGAGTCGTAACCCATCAGCGTCGGCATATCGAAGGCAACCGAAAGCCCGTGCTGGCCGTGCTCGAGCAAAAAGTGATAGCGCTCGTTGGTTTGGGCGGCCGTACCGAATCCGGCAAACTGACGCATCGTCCAGAGCCGGTCTCGATACCCGTTAGGATGGATGCCGCGCGTGTACGGGAACTCGCCTGGCCAGGCGAGGTCTTCGGCAAGATCGAGGCCGGCGACGTCCTGCGGAGCGTAGATGACCTTTAGTGGAACGTCGGAGATCGTGCGGTCGACGGCTCCCGAGCCCGGATCCTTCCGCGACCGCCCTTTTGCCGACGCCGCTTCCCAGCGCCGTCGCTGCTCCTCGAATGCCGGAGTAGGCTGCGCGCCCAGCCCACTGGGACGATCCAAAGTTGTCATCCTGAGCGAGCCTGAGCTTGGCGAAGACGAGTCGAAGGGCATAGCGGCCGAGCTTTTCGACGCAAACGCTCGATTCTCCCCAAGCAACCTAGGGTCCGACCTAGAGGCCAAGCTTGGGAATGACGCGATCGGCCGCCTCGTACGGATCGATCCCGCTGCAGTTTTCGCTTTCGAGCAGATGGTCGAGACGCCGCTCTATGCGTCCCAACGCCAATTGCCGCACTTGGTGCACGAAAGCATCCCGCCGGCGCCCCTCAATCTCGCCGGTCTCGTTGAGGTAAGCCATGTGCCGTTCGATCGCAGCCCAGAGTTGGTCGATCCCCTCGCCGGAAAGTGCCTGCGTCGCGACGAGCTCGGGGATCCAACCTTTCCACTCCAGCATCTCCATCGCCGAGCGAATCTCGCGGCGTAGCTGATCCGCCATCGGGTGATCGGCCTTGTTGACGACAAACACGTCGGCGATCTCCATGATGCCGGCCTTGAGCACCTGAATCGAATCGCCGCTCCCGGGCTGCAACGCGACGAGCGTCGTCTGCGCCAGCTCGGCAATCGCAATCTCGCTCTGACCGACCCCCACCGTTTCGATCAAGATGACGTCGAAGCCGAAGGCGTCCATCAGTGAGACCGCGTCGGCGGTAGCGCCGGCCAACCCGCCAAGGTGACCACGACTCGCCATCGAGCGAATGAAGACCGCTTCGTCGGTGAAGTGTTCCGCGAGACGGATGCGGTCGCCGAGCAGCGCCCCGTGCGAGAACGGCGAGCTCGGATCGACCGAGATCACGCCGACGCTCTTACTTAGTGCGCGCGCTTTGCGGACCAGTGCCGATGCCAGCGTCGATTTTCCGACGCCCGGAGGTCCGGTAAGTCCGATCGTAAGCGCACGCCCCGTTTTCGAATAGAGCGCACGGACGATATCGCTACCGCGGCCCGATTCCGCGCCCGAAATCGCCCGCGCGAGCGCCCGCGGCTTGTGCATTTCGAAATCGCGCAACAATGCGTCGTCGTCCGTCACGGTCGAAGCCTGTTTGCGGCTCCCGGCAAGAACGGACCTTCCTGGCGCGAAGCCACCACCTCTATAGTGCGGTCACTCGTTGCACGGTCACTCGCAATCCTCTGCGCGATCGCCGCCCTCTCGTATCTGCTCCCCGACCGGAGCGGCGGCCAAACGCTCATCATCCCGATGA
>PKWF01000102.1 GCA_003133185.1 Vulcanimicrobiota bacterium
GGCAGTGCTGCGCCGAGGCGACTGAAATCGCGCGCCGCAGCGATTGCCAGCGCGAGCAATAGCAGCGCGACGATAACGCGCCGACGCGGCTGCGGGATCACTTGGGCGGCTTAGCGGCTGGGCGCCCAAGGGTGCGGAACCCGGCAACGAGTAGGCCGCACAAGGCCGCCCACGTCGGTACCTTGATCGCCAGCCATGGGATCGGGGCGGTCCGCAGTCCGAGGACGTACGCCCGCCAGGCCTGCTGTGCGAGATCGCCCGGGCGCGCCGAGGCCATTACGGTGACGACCGAAAACGGCGCCGGAGGCCAAAGTTCGAAGCAATAGATCGCTGCCGCAATAGCGGTGAAGGCCCCGATGGAGAGTGCGGGCGTAAGTCCTTGACGAAAAAGAATCGCCGCAACGACGAAGAGGCTTGAGAGAAAAAGCTTCTTGGTGATCCACACGTCGATCCACGGAACGGCAAGCAGGCAAAGCGCGAGCGTTGCAATCGTTCGCGACGCGGCGCGAGAGTAGGTCGCCAGCACCAGCGTTGCGGGCACCGCAATCGCAAGATCCACCATGTGGACGTACGCTCCACCGATGACGGCGCAGGCCGCAGGGAGATACCCCACGAGCTCGCGTCGCTGCAACGTGTTTGCAAGCTTCGATCCGAGCCAGATCCCGGTTGCGATTACGGCCGCATACGAGACCTGTCCGGCGGCAAGCGCAGCGCTTTGGGGCAGGCCGGCGGCGACCAAGAGATAGGTGAGGCTGTACTGATACGGATATCCAGCCTCGGCAGCGCCTTGCGCCGGCAGCACCCGCGCGAGGTATTCGATCGCGCCCGCGGGGCCCACGATGAGCACACCCGCGAGCCCCATGAGAACCCCGAGAACGAGCAGGGCTAGGCGGCTTCGCGGAACGAGGAGCAGCACCGAGATGCAAACGGGCAGACCCAGATGCGGCTCGATCATCGTTAGGGCTGCGAGCACACCGGCAGTTGCATCGCGCCGTTGCGCGAGTGCCACGCCGCAAAAGACTAGGGCGACCAGTGCAAAGGGAACGATCTGGCCGGCATCGAGCAAAAGGTAGCCCGCCGGGAGCACCAGGGCCAGGGCAGCGACATCGAGCGGGATGCCGATGAGAGCCAAGCCGCCGATCGCGGCCACGACCGTGACCGCTATGGCGATTGCGTCGATCGTCCGTGCGGCGGGAAAGCCCGTCCGCGCAGCGAGCTCAAACGGCGGCAGGTCGTACGGGGGAATCGGGGCGGGAACGACTCGCTTCGGGTCGAGGCGATAGGCCTCGCTCGCATTGACGCGGTGTTCGCAACGATGAAGCGGTTCGTAGCGGTAGGGATCGGCGTGTTGGTCGACGGCCTCGCCCGCGCAGTAAAAGTCCTGGAAGTCGTAGAGGCGGTGCCAAGGGAGCGCGTCGCCCAGCCGGCCCAGATCGCGCAGCGCCGCGATTCCAAGCAAACCGAATGCAAAGATCAGAACGATCTTTCGCGCCGTCATTCTGGCGGCCGCTTCGACGCGCGACGGCGCGTTTACTCGCAACGAGCGTCCAGGTAGTGCCCAGATTGCCGGACGTTAGGACATCTGCGCGCGTCGCGTTCGCAACGTATTGCGCTTTACGCAGAGCTGGTATATAACCGTTCACATCGGTAATCGCATTCCTCCGATTGCCGAGTCGGTGTCTTCCAAACGAAGCTGAGGTTGGGTGTGGCTCTTCGCTTCCGTACAACGCCTTTTAGGCGGATCGTTCCTATTGCGCGCGTTTGTTCGCCGTCATCGCAGACGCCGCAAGCGCTCGTCGATCGTGAAGGCACGGTCGTCGCCTATTGGTACCTCTGCCGGCGAGCGGCGCGACGCTTCATGCGCCGGGGACTCGACCGGGCCGACCTCGAGCAAGTTGCGGCGATCGGGTTGATCAAGGCGATCGATCGCTACGACTGCACGCAGACCGCGCCGTTTGAGGCCTACGCTTGGCTTCTGGTCGTAGGGGAGCTCATGCATTACGTTCGAGACAGCGAGCGGTTTTTGCGAGCACCTCGCGCGGTTCGCGAACTGGAGCGGCGATGGGCGGCCGCGGAACGCGAGCTTTGGCCGTTGCTCGGTCGCGAACCGAAGGAAAGCGACGTCGTACGGGTCTTGAACGCGACGCCGGCCGAAGTCCGCGAAATCCGCTCGTATCGAGCGAGCAATCATATGATCTCATTCGAAGTCCTAGGTAACTGCGAGCAGCGAACGCCGCCGTGCGGAATCGACGACGTGTTGGATCGTTTGACGGTCGAGCGCATCCTGGCGACGCTCTCGCCATTAGAGCGGCAGATCGTGCGATCGATTCATCTCGACGGCGTGACGGTCGTGGACCTGGCGCGACGGCTCGGCTATTCTCGTCGACACGTCACGCGGTTACATCGCGCGGCTATCGACCGCTTGAAAAGCTCGTGCTGCGGCTAGCGGCCGGCGAAGTGAAGTAGCGGCCGCGGCCTTCGCCGAAGGCAGGCTGCCTGATGTTTGCGTACCTGACGGCAGGCGAATCCCACGGTCCGGCGCTCGTGGGGATTCTCGACGGCATTCCGGCGCATTTGCGTCTCGACGTTGCGGCGATCGACGAAACACTCGCGCGGCGGCAGGGCGGATACGGCCGCAGCGCGCGAATGAAGATCGAACGAGATCAGGTCGAGTTTCTGGCCGGAGTTCGTGGTGGCGAGACGCTCGGGTCGCCAATTGCCGTTGTGGTTCGCAATCGGGACTATCTGACGCCGAAGGTCCGCGCGTTGATGGATCCGCTGATCGGCGGCGGCGATCCACTGACGAATCCACGACCGGGCCACGCCGACTACGCCGGCGCGTTGAAATACCGGCAGCGCGACCTGCGAAACGTCCTCGAGCGCGCGAGCGCGAGGGAGACCGCGATGCGAGTTTGCCTAGGAGCGATCTGCGCGCAGTTGCTCGGCGTTCTCGGAATCGTGACGCGCAGCTGCGTCGTTCGCATCGGCGACGTCGAAGCCGGCGAAATCGACGACTGGAACGCGGACGAGGTAGAGGAGAGCGACGTTCGCTGCCCCGATGCCGACGCCGCGCTGCGAATGATCGAAGCGATCGATGAAGCAAAACGCGCGGGCGATACCCTGGGAGGTCAGTTTCTCGTTCGTATCGACGGCATGCCGGTCGGCGTGGGCAGCAATCGGCAACCGGACCAGAGGCTCGACGGCATCCTTGCGGGTGCGCTCATGGGCATGCAGACGGTGCGAGCCGTGGAGATCGGTCTGGGCGCCGACGTCGCCGCGATCCCGGGCTCGCGGGCTCACGACGCGTTTGGACTCGACGGCGACAGCGTCGTGCGGCGCACCAATAGAGCGGGCGGCATCGAGGGCGGCATGAGCAACGGCGAACCGATTGTCGTGCGAGTTTCCGTAAAGCCAATTCCGACCCTGATGAAAGCGCTTCCATCGGTCAACCTGCATGAGAAAACCGACGCGCCCGCGACGATCGTGCGCAGCGACGTCTGCGTCGTGCCGGCGGCGGCGATCGTGGCCGAGGCGATGGTTCGGCTCGCGCTGATGGGACCAGTCCTGGAAAAATACGGCGGGGATTCGGTCGAAGAAACTCTCGATAATCTCGCACGGAGCACCCAAGCTGCAGCGAACCTTTTTACCCGAAATCTCGGCACGCGCGTGCAGTGAAGCGCCACCTGGCGCTCGTTGGATTCATGGGGACGGGGAAATCTACGATCGGTCGTAAGCTCGCGCGCCAACTCGGCTGCTCGTTCTTCGACACCGACGATCTCATCGCTCGTGCCCATGGAGCGATAGCAGAAATCTTTGCGAACGAAGGCGAGGCCGCATTTCGCCGATACGAGCGAGAGACGATCGAGCGCGTGTTGAGAACCTGTGAAGCGGGCGTTGTGGCGGTGGGCGGCGGGGCATTGACGGTCGCCGAAAATCGAGCGTTCCTGAAGGAGCGTGCACATCGCGTCTTTCTCCGCTCCTCTGCCGAGCAAATTCTTCGGCGCGTGCGGCGAAGCCGGGTGCGTCGTCCGCTCCTGGGCAACCGCCCGACCCTCGCGAACATTCAGAAACTCTATGACGAGCGCTTNNAGTGGCTAAGCGAAAAGAACATCGCATTCTAGAGCGTAACGACGATCTCGGCTATCCCATATTCATCGGGCAAAATGCGCGAGACGAGCTTCTGGCATTCCTTCGAACGAGTGGTCTGCCTAGCGCGATCTTGTCCGACGCCAACCGGCACGTTCGCGCCATAGCGGATGGAATCGCCCGAGCGACCGGCGGCGTTCCGGTCCTGCAATTTGCGTTGGGGGAGTCGCGCAAGCGCCTATCGACCGTCGAGCGCGTACTCGATGCAATGGCGGCTGCCGGTGTCGAGCGCGGCGCGCTGGTGCTGGGCGTCGGCGGGGGTGTTGCCAGCGACCTTTTCGGTTTTACGTGCGCGGTCTACATGCGCGGCATCCGTTACGCGCACGTGGCGACATCGCTCGTCGCAATGGTGGACGCCGCCATCGGGGGCAAGACCGGCGTTGACTTACGCCAAGGCAAGAACCTCGCGGGCTGCTTTCGCGATCCCATCGCCGTTTTTTGCAGCACGGACACGTTGGAGACGCTCTCCGCCGCCGCCCTGCGAGAGGGCCTCGCCGAGATCGTCAAGGCCGCAATCATCGAGGGCGGCGACCTTTTCGATCTCTTGGAAGAGCTCGCGCCCCATCCCGTTCGCCAATGGCCATGGCTCGAAGTGCTTCCGGCCGCGATTAAGGTCAAGACCATGGCGGTCGCCGACGACCGGCTCGAAACGGGAACGCGCGCGACGTTGAATCTGGGGCACACGTTTGCTCATGCGATCGAGCGCGCGTCGAACTATTCGGTCGCGCACGGAGCGGCCGTCGCGCTAGGCTTGAGGGCTGCAGGGCTTCTCGCACTACGAACCGGTCGCTTCAGCCGCGACGAGCATCTTCGCTTGCTGACGTTGCTGGCTCTCGTTGGGCTGCCGCTGCAGACGTCGCTCGCGCCGAACGCGATCTTGGCGGCGATGCGCAGCGATAAGAAGAAGCGCGGAGGGCGCTTGCGTTTCGTTGTGCCCCGGGCAATCGGTGACGTCGAGTACGGCGTCGAATGCGCGGACCGAACCGTGCGGGCCGTGCTCGAACGGATGCAACAGCCGCCTGAGAACTTCCGTGCGCGCCGTTGATGCGCTGCCGGCCATTCGCTCGTCCCGATTCGATCTACCGCTTACCTACGACGCGGGCAGCTTGGAGCTTGCCGTGGGGGACGTCGTGCGTATTCCGCTGGGCGGGCGCGACGTTCTGGGCTTTATCATTTCGCCGGTTCGCGAGGCCGACGATTCGCCAGGCGCGCTCAAAGCGGTGCGCGAGCGGCTGGCGGTGCCGCGGGCCTTCGACGAAACGGGGCTACATCTCGCGCGGTTCATAGCCGAGCAGTATCTGTGCACGTTGGGTGAAGCACTTGGGGCCGTCGTGCTCGGCGGCGCCATTCCGCGCATCCGCGACTCGCTCGTTCGCAGTGAGGTTGAGGCCACTCCCGCGCGATATCCGTCCGTGCCCCAAAAATTGCTGCACCTAATTTGGGAAGAGTTCGACGAAAGTTTTTCGCTGGAATACCTGCTGCGTCATCCCGAAGCCCGCCGCGCCGCCGATCGCACGGCCCTGCTCGCGCACGTGAGAACTCTGGTGCGCGCCGGCAGTCTGCGCCGCGTTCGACAGGTCGTGGAACCGCGCACCAGCGAGCGTAAGAGGCGAGCACTCGAGCCGGCAGAGGGCAACGTGGAAGGGAAAAAGGCTCAGGCACTCTCCGCCTTTGTCAAAGACCGGCCGGGAGTCGGACGCGCCGAAGCGCTCCTGGCCGGATTTAGCAACGGCGTGATCGCGAGGGCGGTGAAGGCCGGCGCGGTGCGCGAAGTCACGCTCCGAGCCGATCCCAGGCGCGTGTCTGGCCGGCCGCCGGAACCCGTGCTGCTTCCGACCTCCGAACAAAGCGTCGCGCTGCAATACATCGAGGAGGCAATAAAGCGTCGCCGTTTCGAAACGACGCTGCTTTACGGCGTTACGGGAAGCGGCAAGACCTACGTGTACGTCGAGGCCATTGCACGCGTGCTGCGCGATGGTGGGCGCGCGATCGTCTTGGTTCCCGAAATATCGCTCACCCCTCAAACCGCGGCACGCTTCGAAGCGGCCTTCGGCGAACGCGTGGCGGTACTGCATTCGGGACTCTCCGAGCGAGAACGATTCGATGCCTGGGTCGCCTGCGCGCGCGGAGCCGTGGACGTAGTGGTCGGGGCGCGTAGCGCCGTCTTCGCGCCGCTGAAAGACGTGCGTTTGACCATCGTCGATGAATCGCACGACCCTTCATACAAGCAGGAAGTCGCGCCTCGCTACCACGCCGTGGCCGTTGCGGCGGCGAGAATGCGACTGGAGGGCGGGATGCTACTTCTTGGAAGCGCCACGCCTTCGCTCGAAAGTTACGCGGCCGCCAAGCAAG
>PKWF01000296.1:0-3716 GCA_003133185.1 Vulcanimicrobiota bacterium
ACGTTGGTCGTCCATTCCTTACTATCGCGGACGGCTTTGATGGCGTCGAAGGCGCTCCAAATGCCGGCGTTCCCGCCCTTCACCTGCTCTGCATAGTATTTCCAGGAGACCGACTTCGCGTCGAGGAGATCGCGCATCGTATCGTAGCCCAAACACGGAAAGGGTCCTTTGAACTGCAGGTATTTCAGGTTCGTCGTGATCAACGACGTCACTACGCCGTTCGGCGCATCGCATCCCCACGGCCAGAACGAAGGATTGTCGATTACGCTGTCGTCGGAGTAGCCGCCGTAAGCATAGTTGACGACGGTGCCGCCCGCGATCAGGTCCTGATGTGCGGTGAACGATCCGCTGCCTTGCGTCTGGAAGGTCTTGTCCGCGAGCACGTATTGCTGCGCTAAATCCCAATACTCCTTAATTGCGCTGGGATTCACGTACTGGTACGGATAGGTGCAAAGCGTCGAGCCGTTGCCGTTCGCTCCCGAGCCCTCCAGGTCGAAGCCGTCCATCTTGCCGTTGTCGTACTCATCCAAAAACGGCGTTATGGCGTGCCATCCGTAAACGTGCGGAAGATCGGTGCCTTCGCCAAACGACNNCGAGCTTGCCGCCGCTGTTTTTGAACTTCGGGAACCCAACGCCGACGAGCGAGACCTTCGTCAGCGGAACGGTCGCGTTCGACTGCGTGACCACTTGCTGGTTGTCTTTCGCGCAAGTCGATGCTTCCGCTCGCGGCATCGGCTGCCCCTTGCCGGTGGTCGCTCCGTCGGCNNTCGAAGCTGCGATTCTCTTGAATCACGATGATGACGTGCTCGATCGGCGAGCCGCTCGAAGTGCGGTGATGAATTTCCGGCAGCGCCGCTCCGCCGGAAACGCTCGCGCTGCCGCAGCCGGCGAACGCGAAGCTCGCGAGCAGAGCCATGCTCATCGGCGCGAGCCGGACTATGTGAGCGCCTCGACTCGCCGGGCGATCGTCCCGACGTCGTAGCCGAAATACTCGGCGACACCGCCGGTCACCCTCGTGATCTCCGCGAGCTCTTGCGCGCTGAAGACGGGCTTATAGTAGTCGGGGAATGAGAGCTTCTTACTGTAGGCTTCGCGCGTTTGCGCGAACGGCTCGGTGGCCAGGCCGGCGTGTTCGAGAATGCGGTCGATCGTCGGGAGCGAGTCCGAGCAGAGATCCTCGTAGCGCACGATGCAGACGCGCCGCGCCAGCTCCGGGTCCGCCTGCAGCTGACTGGCGACGAAGCCGTAAACGTAGGCCCAATAGCGGGCGCGCGACAGCCCCCACTGGCCGGCGTCGAAGAGCCGGCGGATCTCACGTAGCTCGTCGGGGTTGCCGACGTTGGCCATCACTTGGTGCGGACCGAACTCGTGGTGACCGGTCAGCTCGATGATCTCGATCTGGCGAGGGTCGCTCTTCTCGATCTCTGCCCAGATGCGGTCTTGCTTGATCATCGACGCGATGTGATCGATTGGATTGCGCACGTAGAGCAGGAAGCGCGCGTCGGGAAAGATTCGGCGTAGGTACTGCATGCGTACGACGCACATAATTGCCTTGCTGATGTAGCGGTTCCGCCCGCGTACCAGCGCCAGCTTCTTGAGGTGATCGACGTAAAAGCTTTCGAAGGGCGGATTCGACGTCGTACCGTCGAGCACGCTGTAGTTCGTCTCATCGTGAATGTGCGGAAAGAAATGCTCCCACAGGATTTCCTCGCCCATTTCGGCGCTGTCGCGCGTCACTTCGATGCGGTCGCGATGAATGCGCGGCACGGGCTTGCGCATGGCGTTGACGGGAATGCGTGGAAAGACCTGGTTCCAGACGTACGGCATGTACGGCATCAAGAAATCGGCGTACTTGTGGGTGACGACGTCGGGATGCTCGCTGAGCATCTGCAGCGTGATCGTCGTCCCCGCTCGTGGAAGCCCGCAAATATACACGGGCCGATCGACGGATTGCCCGGCGAGCCGGCGTCGCAACATCTTCGTTTCGAGATTTCCGAGCGCGACGAAGAGCGGCGCGGCTGCGTGGACGCCTTTCACTCCCCAATAAAAAGGGGCCGGCACAGAGAACTTCTGGGTCTTTGCCGTTTCTGTGGTCGCCATTGCGGGGCCTAGACCTTCTCGAAAAGGGCCCCGATGACCGTCAAGCCTGGCCCAAACGCCATACTCAACACCTTCGAGCCCACGGGAATCTCCGGCGATTCTACGATCGCCTGCCAAATATGCGGTGCCGTCGCCGAGGCCATGTTGCCGTGCTCGTTAAGCACCTTTCTGCTCAGGGCGATCTGCGACTCTTCGATGCCCAGCTTGCTGCGAATTTGATTGAGGATTGCCGGGCCGCCCGGATGAATCGCAAATGCCATCGTTGCCTTTTCACGCTCGAAATCGAGACCGACCTGACCGCAGATCGACGCGATGAAATCGCCGATCGAGTCGCGAATCATGAANNGGTCATCTCCGGTAACGAGTCCGGAAGTATGTATTCTTCGATGGCCAGGATTTTCAAGCCGCTTCGTCCGCTGCGGGCAAACTCCGGAAAGGCCGAATACTTAATGAAGCCGTCCGCGAAAAGGGTCGAGGTAACGAAGTTGTCTGGTTCTTCGCCGAGCAAATCGAAATGCAGCGAAAGAAACTCCGTGTGCACGAGATCCACGCGGCGTTTTGGCTTCGGCAGCGAATCGTAAGACGAGCCCACGAGCCCGACGGCCGTGCGAATCGCCGGAAAGGCGCCGTAACATCCCATGTGGTACGAATGTGTGACGCCGGTGCGCAGCCATTTCCGGCGCGAAAGAAAAGTTTGCACCGGACTGGGAGAAATGTAGCCCGAGCAGCTCACGTGCACGATATCGTCGGGCGCTTGCGCCGTCGCATCCGAGTAGACGCGTTCGAAAACTTCACAGGCGACCTCTTCGAAGAGGGTCATGCGTTCGTCGAGCGCTTCGCCCGTCGAAGCCCGTAAATCGCCGTAGCGCGCAATGTTCTCGGCTGGGCTGTCCGGCCGAGGTACGACGAAGCGCGAGGTGAGCACGCTGACTTGGCGGCGCGCGATGTGCTCGCTCGAAGCGCCGTAGCGCGCCATGCGTTCTTCGATCGTGCGCGCCAAACGCTGCCGATCCTCGGGCGAGGTCAGGCCCTTTTGCGCGCATTGCGCGAGCGTCATGAAATGGGCCTGAATCCGCTTGAGTTCGTCTTGCTCGCGCGGCGGCGTCATTTGGACGGTTTGGAAATCCGACAAGACCACCGGGACCGCGCGCAGGCGCGTATCGGGTGCGGCGGCGGCCGGTGAGGTTTGGGGATCGGAGACGTTTTCGATCGTACGCATATAAAGCCAAGACTGACCTTCGCTACCGGCGCTATTCTTCCATTGTGTGGAGCGCGTGTGACGCTTCGATTCGTGCGACATCGGGTAATCCCAGTTATCTTTACTCGGAGTCGACCGGTTGGTTCGACGGGAGTTGGTGCAAGAAAAATGACCTGGAATACTTCGAACCGATTGGAACGAACTTGCGCGGCTGCTGCGTGAAGTCAAAGAAGTCCTTGACGAAGCTCGCGGAGGTTTTGTCCGTCGTTCCGAGGCTCGGCAGTTGCCAGTTTTCCTCGACGAACTTTATGATGCTTCCAAACTGATAGTTATTGTGAGAGACGTAGCCGGGTTTTGAATACGGCGAAACGACGATCGCCGGCACGCGGAAGCCGAGACCGCCGTAGCGATTCGGACC
>PKWF01000296.1:3818-5103 GCA_003133185.1 Vulcanimicrobiota bacterium
TCCGGTCCGTACCGCACCGCTTTGATGGCATCGAATGCATTCCAAAGATTACCGCCGAAGCTCTCTCCGACCGCGGGCGCGTAGTAGCGCCACGAGATGTCCTTTGGGTCGAGCCGATCGCGCAGCGTAGCGTAGGTTAGGCACGGAAACGGTCCGCCGCCGCCGGAGTATTTATTGTCCGCGGTAATGAGCGACGTCGTCGTGCCTGGATGCGCGTCGCAACCCCACGCCTGGTCTGCGCCGCCGCTTGGAAAATCGATCAGATTGTCCGTCTCGTTGATGGCGGTGTCGCCACGAATCAGATCCTGGTGTGCGGTGAAACTTCCGCTGCCTTGAGTTTGGAACATGTGATCCGAAAGCACGTATTGTTTGGCCAGATCCCAGTACGGCGCGATTTGATCCGGACGAACGTATTGATAGACGTACGTGCCAGGGACTCTGCCGATCGGAACGAGATCGAAGTGGTTCATCTTGCCGCGGTTCCAATCGCGCAGCCAGCAGCATTTGTAGCCGTTGTTGGGCGAGACCTCGCTCTCGAGGTTGCCGGCGCGAAGTAAAATCTTGCCGTTGTGTGTCTTGCCGGACCTGGTGCCGTCCGCGCCCGGAAAGGTCGCGAAGAGATTGTCGAACGTCCTATTCTCTTGAATCAAAATCACGATGTGCTTGAAGTACGTACCCTGTTTGGCCGGGGGCGGAGGCTGGAAGGGTCCAGAGGCCGCAGGAGTGGAACCGCCGCCGCACGCCGCCAGCATGGCGCTGAGAACGCAGCACCACACCATCCGATTTTGCTCGCCCATACCTCTCTACCTAATGGTCCGGGTTCGGGAGCCATCCCTTCCCGGGCGAGCGGTCGCTGGGGCTAGCGTATGTTGTTGCCGGCAACGCGCGACTCGATCGCCCGCGCCGCGGTGCTGCTGCGGCAGGGCGGCGTCGTGGCTTTTCCCACCGAAACCGTTTACGGCCTCGGCGCGCTGGCCTTCGATGCTCGAGCCGTCGCCCGGATCTTCGAGATCAAAGGACGTCCGTCGTTCGACCCGCTCATCGTGCACGTGGCCGATCGCTCGATGCTTGCGGAGGTCGTCGCGGCCGTTCCGGCGGCCGGCGAAACGCTGATCGAGCGCTTCTGGCCGGGTCCGTTGACCCTCGTGCTTGCAAAAAGGCTGGCCGTGCCCGGGCTGGTCACGGCCGGCCTTTCGACGGTTGCCGTGCGGATGTGCGACCATCCGGTCGCGCGCGCGCTGCTCGAGGCGGTCGGATCTCCCCTGGCTGCGCCAAGCGCAAATCC